>CAYYUQ010000005.1:0-64986 GCA_964474945.1 uncultured Halopseudomonas sp.
TCGTGAACCGTAACTACAACCTGACCAACGATCAGTTCGTGGTCATGGTCAAGACACCTGAACAGCAGTGCTCCAGTTATGAAGCGATGCAGGTGGTGGATAACCTGGCCTGGGAGCTGTCCAAGGTTCCCCAGGTACAGAGCGTTTCGACACTGTCTACCAACGTCGCCTCATTGATCGGCGGATTGCAGGAAGCCAACCCCAAGTGGAATGCCTTGCCCAATCATCAGGGGCTGCTGGAAACTGCAACCCAGTTCCTGATCACCGACTTCCCGGAAATGGTCAATACCTCATGCAGCTTTATTCCTGTGTATGTCTATCTGACCGATCACAAGGCTGCAACGCTGAACAGCATCATTCAGTCGGTGGAGACCTTCAGTACCGAGAATGACACAGGTGAAATTGAGATCCTGCTGGCGTCCGGTCCGGCGGGTATCGAAGCTGTTACCAATATCGTGGTTGAGCGCTCCAGTCTGGAAATGTTCATTTACATCTATCTGGCCGTTGCTGCCATCTGTCTGATGGTTCTGCGCAGCTGGCGTGCGGTGTTAGTTGCGATCATTCCGCTGTTTGTCACGTCCATTCTGGCGGAAGCCCTGATGGTAGTGCTGGGTATCGGCACCAAGGTGGCCACGCTGCCAGTGGTAGCCCTGGGGGTAGGGATTGGGGTGGATTACGCCCTGTATCTGCTGGCAGTGCAGATCGTGCACATGCGCAATGGCTTGCCGCTGAGTGAGGCATATGCGCGAGCGCTCGCTGATACAGGCAAGGTCGTTGCGCTGGTTGGCATCACGCTGTCGGTAGGCGTTGTAACCTGGGCCTTCTCCGCAATCAAGTTCCAGGCAGATATGGGGATACTGCTGGCCTTCATGTTCCTGTTCAACATGCTGGGGGCTCTGGTCATGGTGCCGGCACTGTCATACTTCCTCATGCCTGATCTGAGTCGTAAAAACGCCGCCGAAGTGACAGCGGGAGCCATGAACAAGTCTGCTGACACGGTAAAACAGCAAAGTTCTGTCGACCAGGCAGAGCCTGCGCAAGTTTCCTGAGGAGTTGGCATGGCGATTTTCATGAAGGCCACCCTGAAGGTGGATGCGTATATGGCCAATGAGGTGGTAGACGCGTTGGTAAACAAGCTCGGGCCGATGTTCGAAGACTACGGCTGGAAGATGCACGGCTGCTTCGTCGAACGTTTCGGGCCGGTCAAACCCGCGGTCATCGTTGACCTGTGGGAAATGGAAGATATGGCGCATGTGGAGCGGGTCATGAAGGGCGATGGTTATCGCAATGACCCGCGCTATCTGGAGTCCATGGCACTGCTCAAGCGGGCTGTGCTGGAGGAGTCGCTGCAGTTTCTGGAAAAACGTGGCGGTCTGATGCCATCCTTCTACAAGTGAGATGATGACGATGAACCAAGCTGTTTCGTCCGTGACACTGGATGACACCATTGCCGCGTTGGGGCCGGTCACGCAGCTGGCCTTTGTGCCCAGGGACTTTGATGCCTGTCTGCACTTCTGGACTCACACCATGGGGGCCGGCCCCTTCATGCTCATGGAGCATATCCAGGCTGACAGCACCCGTTATATGGGAGAAGTGACGGAGATCGACATTACTGCAGCGATGGGTTATCTGGGGGATATGCAGATCGAGATCATCAAGCAGCATTGCGATGCTCCGTCAATCTACAAGAGCTGGCTTGATGAAGGCCGGGAGGGCTTGCATCACGTGCTGATCGCAGTGGATGACATGCAGCAGGCGCTGGAGGTCTGTTACCGCGCCGGTGCGAGCCTGCTGCAGCAATCCAGCTATCGTGGTGGGGGCGCCGAGGTGGCTTATCTGGATACCGGTGGGGGACCGGGTACCATGCTCGAGCTGTGGAAGGGCGATGATCCCGGGCGAGCCTTCTTCGCTTCCTTGCGTGAGGCAGCGCGACACTGGGATGGTGCCGACCCTGTTCGGCGTCGGTCCTGAGCCATGTCCGGAGCCTTGCTCTCACTGGCCTCGGGGGTTCTCCCCGAAGCTTCTCCGCTGGAACTGGTTGCGGCAGCTGGTGCTGCCGGCTTCCGGGCAGTGGGTTTATGGATCGAGCCAGAGCGGTTCACTCCCAGTTACCTGCAGGACGTGTGTAGCGCGCTGAGCGATCAGGGGTTGCGGGTGTTGGATGCCGAGGTAGTATGGCTTAAGCCCGGTCCCCTGGATCCTCAGCATCTGCGGATGTTGGATCTCGCTATTGCATTGGGCGCCGAGCACGTGCTGGTGGTGAGCTCGGATCCCGACATGCTTGCCACTGCCAGCAAACTGGCCCAGCTCTGTGATCACGCGCGCCATCAGCCTCTGCGTATCGTACTGGAGTTCGGGGCTTTTACCGAGGTCCGCGATCTGCCGCAGGCTCGCGAGGTTATCGAGCTGGTCAACCGGCCGAATCTGGGCATGTTGATCGATACCTTGCATTGGCACCGCAGCGGCAGCACCCTTACGCAGATAAGTGAATTGCCAGTGGACTGGCTCAGCTATGCTCAACTATGCGATGCCAGTGGTCCTGGCCCTGATATGGCGGACCGCGATGCCGTACGGCTCGAGGCTGTGGACTACAGGCTGATACCCGGTGACGGTGATCTGCCACTGACGGCCTGGCTGCAGAGTCTCCCTGCCGGATTGCCCCTGAGTCTGGAAATTCGCTCGTTGAGCCTGCGTTCGGCCTATCCGGACTTTACTCAGCGCGCGCGAGCTGTGCTCCAGCGGACGCTGATTTGGTTATCCGAAACAAAAGCAGTCCGGACTGAACGTTTGTGTTGACAGGTCTGATGGTGCCTTGTAGGTTAATGAACATTAATTTACAAGAGCCCTGGACGCCATGTCACAGTCCGCAAGCCCGCTAATGCTCGGGCAGCCTCAGCCGGCGCGCAGACGCAGCGCTGAGGACACCCGCAACTTGCTGCTCAAGGCCGCAGCCAGTCTTTTTGCCCGCAGGGGAGTAGCGGGTATCACCCTGACTGAGATTGCGGGAGCGGTCGGCATGTCCGGACCGGCTATCTACAACCACTTTCCCTCCAAGGACGCCCTGTTCATCGCCGTCGTACAGCAGATGTATGACGAGGAGACCCTCGCCTTTGAACGGGTTCTCAACCCACTGAACTCGGTTGCCGAAGGACTGGCAGTATTACTTGACCTGGTGCCCACACTGTATCGCGAAGACGGTACTTTGCAGCTGCTTGGTTTGACTGCGCAGCTTGAGGCGGCGCGCAACCCGGAGGTCTACCAGGTACTGATGGATGCATCCCGTCGCCGAGACAAGGTCGCAATTGATCTCGTGGCGCGGGCTGTACAGCGGGGCGAGTTGAAACCCGATGTGGACGCAGCGGAGGTCGGGTCCATGTTGTTATCGCTGTTCTATGGTGGTCTCGGGTATCGCTCCCTGCTGGCTCCGACACCCGCCCAGTTTCATCGCAGTGTGCAGGCGCTCAGATGCCTGCTGAAGGTAATGGTTGAGTAAACCGAGTTGATGGCCCGGATAAGGGGTCGACCATAACAACAAGTACCAGGAGTAACCTGATGACTATCGAAAACAATCTGGACAGCAGTGTTCTCAAGTCCGCCAAGCGGGATGAGAGCGTTGACTGGCAAGCTTTGAAACTGGCATCCCACAGCGAGTTGCGTCGGCGCACTGTTGAGCACATCCGCAACGGGACCACCGACCTTGCCGATGGTCCCATGCTGATCGCCACCACTGCTTATACCGATGAGGAGCGGCACGCGCTTGAGCGGCGTGTGCTATTCATGGAGCGCCCGATTCTGGCCGCTCTGTCCGGTGATCTGTCCAATCCAGGTGATACCTTGCTGTTTGATGAGGTCGGCCCGCCGATCCTGCTGACCCGCAACAAGCAGGGCGAGGTCAAGGCGTTCCTCAACATGTGTACGCACCGAGCGGCCAAACTGGTCACCGAAGGTGGCAAGAAGAACCGTATGAGCTGCAAGTTCCACGGCTGGACCTTTGATCTGGATGGAAATCTGGTTGGCGTGCCCGGCGAGTCGGGATTTTGTGGCGTGTCCCGCGACAGTCGCAAGCTCATTGAGGTGCCGGTGGCGGAGTGGCACGGCCTGATTTTCGTGCGGGCACTACCCGGTGGTGATCCTATCGACGTGGTAGAGCATCTGGGTGAAGGGATGGCGGCCGAGCTGGCGCATCTGGAGCTGGAAAATGCGCGCCCGATGAAAACCTCCCGTTTCGATGTGGATGCCAACTGGAAGTACGCCATGGATACCTATGGTGAGGGGTATCATTTTGCAACCCTGCACCCGACCAGTATCGGGGCCCTGGCCATGTCCAACATCATGAGTTACAGAAACCATGGGCCGCACCATCGTCTGGCCATGCCGCGTGCGGACTTCCTGGATTGTGTTGAGACGCCGGAAAGCGAATGGCCGGCCACCAGTTACGGTGGGCTCTATTACATTTTTCCCAACACCGTCATCAACTGCAACACCATGGCCAACGGTGAGCAGTTCTACGGTCTTTCCCGCCTTTTCCCCGGTGAGCGGGTCGATCATGCCACCACGCTGCTGGTCACCTACAAACCGGGGCATATGGCCGAGGATGCCGATCCGAAGCTCTGGACCGGTATGCATGACTTCATCCAGAAGGTGGTGTCGACCGAGGATTACAGTGTTTCCCGCGACGGTCAGACCAACATGAAGTATGCGCCGGCAGACTTCCAGCCGGTGCTGGGAGCCAATGAGCTGGCCCTGCAGAATATCCACAAGCACATCCAGGCGCTGCTCGACGCAGATAACTAACGAGTACCGCGCTCCCCCTTCCCGGATCCGGCAAGGGGGAGCGTTTTTTCAGTATCTCAGCCAGACGTTCGTTCTGGATGCTTGTAGCTCGATATTCGATTTCCATATTGCGGCAATATACGGGCTGGAATTCCATCAGTTACAATGGTATAAAAAAGTCAGTCCGGCCCGATTTTATTGGTCGTGTAGAACTAGTCATTCTCTCGGGGAGTGGAAACATGAGTACCAGAACAAAAAAAGTAGCCGCACGTGCTGAGGTTCAGGCCAGCGGTCTGTCGCAGGAAGCCATCATCCGGGCCTATCGGCAGATGAAGACCATCCGCGAATTCGAAGAGCGCCTGCATATCGAGAACGCGACCGGTGCGATTCCCGGCTTTACGCATCTGTACAGCGGCCAGGAGGCCGTCGCTGTGGGGGCCTGTGAACACCTTACCGACAAGGATTTCATCATCAGTACCCACCGCGGCCATGGTCACTGCATCGCCAAGGGTTGTAATGTGCCGGCGATGATGAAAGAGATCTTCGGCAGCCGTGACGGCCTGAACAAGGGCAAGGGCGGTTCCATGCATATCGCCGATATCTCCAAGGGCATGCTTGGCGCCAACGGTATCGTGGGTGCCGGCCAGCCGATTGCGGTAGGTGCAGCAATTGCCTGCAAGCTGCGGGGCGAGGGTAGTGTGGCGCTTTCTTTTACCGGTGATGGCGCCTCCAACCAGGGCACAGTATTCGAAGCCATGAACATGGCGGTGGTGTTGCAGGTTCCCAAGGTATTTATGTTCGAGAACAACGGTTACAGCGAACATACCGGCGCCTCCTATGGCATCGGCTGCGACGATATCGTCAAGCGCATTGAAGGCTTCGGTATCCCGGTGTTCCTGGCCGACGGCTTCGACTTCTTCTCGATCTACGAAGCTATGGCCAAGGCGCTGGAT
Source organism: uncultured Halopseudomonas sp. (assembly GCA_964474945.1). Taxonomy (GTDB): domain Bacteria; phylum Pseudomonadota; class Gammaproteobacteria; order Pseudomonadales; family Pseudomonadaceae; genus Halopseudomonas. The sequence goes on from CAYYUQ010000005.1 coordinate 5,727, forward strand.
GTCTCCCGTAAAGGCGGCGGGCCCACCGCCATCTACTGTGAAACCATCCGCTATTTCGGCCATTTTGAAGGTGACCCGCAGAACTACCGGGCCAAAGGTGAAGTGCAGCGCTACCGCGAGGAAGAAGACTGCCTGATCAAATTCCGTCGCCGCATGGAGCAGACCGGTGAGGTATCAATGGAGGTTCTGGATCAGGTTGACGCCGAGGTGCTGGCGCTCATCGAATCCTCCGTGGTTGCCGCGAAGCGGGCGCCGCGCCCGCTGCCGGAAGATCTCCTCACCAACGTCTATAACAGCTATTAAGTGAGTCCGAGTCATGCCAAGAAAAACATTTCGTGAAGCCATCAATGAAGCGCTGCATCTGGAGATGGAAAGGGATGAGACCGTGCTCATCATTGGTGAAGATGTCTCGGGTGGTGCAGGTGGCACGTCCGGTCAGCGGGACGCTGCCGGTGGCGTGTTCGGTCTGACCAAAGGGCTGTTGCCACGCTTTGGCGAGCATCGGGTGATCGATACCCCGATCAGTGAAGCAGCCATCATTGGCGCCGCCAACGGCGCGGCACTGGCGGGTTATCGCCCGGTTGCCGAGATCATGTTCTCCGATTTCATCGGGGTCTGTTTCGACCAGATTCTCAACCAAGCTGCCAAGTTCCGCTACATGTTCGGCGGTGCCAAGGCGCCGCTGGTCATTCGCATGACCGTCGGTGCCGGGCGCAGCGCCGGAGCGCAACATTCCCAGACGATCCACGGTCTGCTGAGTGCCATTCCGGGTATCAAGGTCCTGATGCCGTCGAATGCCTACGACGCCAAGGGGCTGTTATTGCAGGCCATCCGTGACGATGATCCGGTTATCTTCCTCGAGCACAAGATGCTGTTCAACGATGCCTGTGAAGTACCTGACGGTGACTACACCATCCCGTTCGGGGAAGGGGTTCTGGTTCGCGAAGGCGAGCACGTCACCATCGTCGCTATGGGTCAGATGGTCAAGGTCGCCACGGCAGCCGCTGATAAACTGGCCAAGGAAGGCATCACCTGTGACGTGATTGATCCGCGAACCAGCTCACCGCTGGACGAGGAGCTGATTCTCGAGAGCGTGCGCCAGACCGGCCGCCTGGTTGTGGTCGACGAGGCGCCGGTGCGCTGCGGTTTTGCTGCAGATGTCGCCCGCCTTGCTGCAGAAAAGGCCTTTTCCTCGCTGCGCGCGCCGGTGCTGCCAGTAACACCGCCGCATACCCCGGTTCCCTTCGCCCCGGAACTGGAGCGTCTGTATCTGCCCGATGCGGCTGATGTGGAAAAAGCCGTGCGTGCCACGCTCGCCCATTCCTGAGGAAAGGCCATGAGTAATATCACACCGATCAGAATGCCCCAGTGGGGCCTGGAAATGACCGAAGGCACGCTGTCCAACTGGCACATCAGTGTCGGTGACCGCCTCAGCAAGGGCGCCGAGATCGCCGATATTGAAACGGCGAAGATCGTCAACGCGTTGGAGGCCAGTCAGGACATGGCTGGCGTTGTCCGTCGTCTGGTGGCTAACGTCGGCGATACCCTGCCGGTAGGCGCGCTACTGGCTGTGCTGGCCGACGCTGCCGCGCCCGACGCCGACATCGATGCTTTCATCGCCACCGAACTGGGCGAGGTGCCGGTAGCACCCGCTGCGCCTGCACCGGCACCCGCAGCTGCGCCCGCACCAGCAGCAGAGCCCGTTGCGGTACCGCAGCCCGCTGCAGCTGCTGCTGAACCTGCGCCCGTGGCACCCGCGCCGGTACAGCTATCCGCCGAGGAGCTGGCCCGCGTCACTGAAATCAACAGCCGTGTTCAGGCCAGCCCGGTTGCACTGCGCCTGGCCAACCGTCAGGGCATTGATATGAGCGTGCTGCAGGGCAGTGGCCGACATGGCCGCGTGTCAGTTGACGATCTGGTCGAGCAGGCTGGTCTGGTACTGGCGCAATCGGACAGCCCGCTGCCGGCGGCAGACAATAAGGCGCTGATGCAGAGTAATACTGGGGTGAAGGCGTCGCCGGTAGCGCTGCGCCTGGCCAATCGTCATGGTATCGACCTGCGCGGCGTCAAGGGTACTGGTCGTCACGGCCGTGTGTCGGTGGAAGATCTGGAAGCACTGCTGCAGCCCCAGGTGCGTTGTGACGCGCAGGTAGTCGATGCCGGGCAGGCCGAGAAGGATGCCCAGTTCCGCGCTGGCCCCGCTGCGCGCCGTCTGGCCGCCGAGCTGGGTTTCGATCTGTCCGAGCTGGTACCTACCGGACCGCGTGACGTGGTGCTAAAGGATGATGTTCGCGAGGCGTTCCGCTCGGCCCTGCAGGGCATGGCTGGTGATCCGCCGGTGATGGATCATGAACTGATTGCGCTGACGCCCATGCGCAAGGCGATTGCCAACAGCCTGACCCAATCCAAGCAGACCATCCCGCACTTCTACCTGACTGTGGATCTGCGGATGGATGCCTTGCTGGCACTGCGCGAGAAGATGAATGCGCGCCTGGCACCCAACCAGAAGAAGCTGTCGGTTAATGATTTCATCATGCGCGCCACCGCTCTGGCGCTGGCCGAGGTGCCGGATGCCAACGTGCATTACACCGAGCAGGGCATCAAGCGATTCAGCAGTGCGCATCTGTGCCTGGCGGTCGCCATTGACGGTGGACTGGTTACCCCGGTAATACGCAATGCCGAGCAGAAAGGTGTGCACGCACTGGCGAAGGAGGCGGCCGGTCTGGCCGGGAAGGCCCGTGATCGTGCGCTCAAGGCCGATCAATTGTCCGGCGGTACCTTTACCGTATCCAACCTCGGCATGTTCGGTATTCGCCAGTTCGATGCGGTGATCAATCCGCCGCAGGGCGGCATTCTGGCGGTTGGCTCCCTGCGTCGCGAATGTTACGAGTGTGAGGAAGGAGGCATCGGCTTCCAATCGGTCATCACAGTAACCATGTCCTGCGATCACCGGGTAATTGATGGTGCCGTCGGAGCCACTTTCCTCGGTGCCCTGCGCACGCTGGTGGAGAATCCGTATTCGCTGCTCGGTTGAACCGGGCAGCAGACTATGGCGTGACAATAACAAGACACAACAGGAAAGCGAGCATGGCAAGGTACAAGGACAAGGTGGTGGTCATAACGGGTGCTGCCAGTGGCATTGGTGAGTCTACAGCCAGACTGTTTGCTGCCGAGGGCGGCAGTGTAGTCGTTGCGGATGTCAACAGTCATCGCGGCACCGAGGTGGCCGAGGATATCGGCGGTATCTTCGTGCATGCCGACGTTACCCGCGAGGAGGCGATCGAGGCTCTCGTCGCGGCTACCCTGGAGCGTTACGGACGCATTGATTGCATGGTCAACAATGCTGGCATGGTCGGCGCGGTGGGCAGCATTCTCGATACCCCGGCCAATTACTGGCGGGCTACACAAGCCGTGCTGCTCGACAGCGTGTTCTATGGCATCAAGCATGCCGGGCGTGCGATGCGCGAGCAGAAGAGCGGCGTCATCCTCTCCGTATCGAGTATCGCGGGTGTGATGGGGGGGCTGGGACCGCATGCCTATACCGCGGCCAAGCATGGCGTGATCGGCTTGACCCGTTCCGCCGCTTCGGAGCTGTCGCGCTACGGTATCCGCATCAACGCAGTAGCGCCCGGCACCACAGTCACACCTCTGATTGAAGAGGTCCGTGGCGGTCGTGAGCAGGCTCTGGCCGGGGCGGCCAGTGTTTCCCCGCTGGGTACCGCACTGTTACCGGAAGAGATAGCGGCGGGAATGCTGTTTCTCGCCAGTGATGCCGCAGCCCATATCACCGGGCACACGCTGCTGGTGGACTCGGGGGTGACGGGTGCCGGCGCTGCATCCGGTTCCAGCGTTCTGAAAGGTCAGTCGATGCGATTTGTGGGGGCATCCCATGGCGAAGGCTGAAGCGATAACGGGTAGCGGACCGGAGGGAAATGACATGGCTATGCAAATGAAGGACAAGGTAGTACTGATCACTGGCGCAGCCAGTGGCATCGGGGCCGCTACCGCGCGCGCTTTTGCAGCGCAGGGCGCGTCGGTGGTGTTGTCAGATATCAACAGCAAGGCCGGCGAAGCGCTGGCGGCTGAACTGGCCGGCAGCTTCATAGCCGCAGATGTCACCTCTGAAGAGCAGGTCGAAGCGGCTGTGCAGTTTGCGGTGCAGCGCCACGGACGGCTGGACTGCATGGTGAACAACGCTGGCATGATCGGCGTGGTCGGTTCGCTGCTGGAGACCAGCAAGGCGGACTGGGACCGCACCATGGCCGTACTGCTCGACAGCGTATTTTATGGCATCAAGTATGCCGGTCTGCAGATGCGCGAGCAGCGTCGCGGGGTGATTCTTTCCCTGTCGAGTCTTGCCGGGGTATGTGCCGGCATGGGGCCTCATGTGTACAGCGTGGCCAAGCATGCGGTGGTCGCGCTGACCCGTACCGCCGCCGCAGAAATGTCCCAGTATGGGGTGCGGGTGAACGCCGTTGCGCCCGGTCTGGTAGTCACACCGCTGGTCGACCAGATCTATGGCAGCCGCGAAGCCACCAATGAGAATGCCGCACAGGCTTCCCCGCTGGGCAGCGCGGCCATGCCCGAGGAGATTGCCCAGAGTCTGGTGTACCTGGCCAGTGACGAAGCGCAGCATGTCACCGCCCATGTGCTGGTGGTGGATTCAGGTGTGTCCGTCGCCGGGGCCAGCGGGTCGGCACTGTTTCATGACCGGCCGATCGGCTTCATGGGCAAATTGCCGGAATATCAATGATAAGGCAGCGGGCGCAGAGTCCGCTGCTGCTACAACACGTCAGGAGCAGCAACAATGCCAATGGTTACTTTTATTCAGGCTGATGGCACCAGCCGGGAAATCAATGTCCTGCCACGTTCCAGCGCCATGAGTGGTGCGGTGCAGAACGGTGTGAAGGGAATTCTCGCCGAATGTGGTGGTTCCTGTGCCTGTGCCACATGTCACGTTTATGTGGATGAATCATGCATCGATCTGCTGTCGCCGATGGATGCGCTGGAAGACGATCTGCTTGATGCGGTGGCTTCGGAGCGCCGCGAGACCAGTCGTCTCAGTTGCCAGATCAAGTTGACGCCCGAGCTGGACGGCAAACTGATCCTGCATATTCCTGAAACCCAGGTGTGATGTCATGGCCAGCGCCGACGCGCCCCTGTCCCTGCATCAGCTGACTGCGCTGGCGTTATCGCCGGCCGGCTTGATTGACCTCGCGGCGGACCTGGGTTGCTCGCATGTCGGCCTGTTTACCTGTCTGCCACCAGGCATTGCCACACGCTTTCCGTGCATTTCCACGGATCAGCAAGAGGCCGCCGTGGCGGAGCGGCTGCAGGCTCGCGGTGTGCGGCTGAACAACGCGGAAGTCTTCGCGCTGCGTGCCGGCATCGAGTTGGACGGTTATCGCGAGGGGCTGCAGCGGGCCAGTCGGCTCGGTGCTCGGGTAGCCACCGTGCACATACATGAACCATCCCCGGTGCTGGCCCGGACGATGCTGGCGCAATTCTGCGATCTTGCTGCGGAACAGGGGCTGCGCGCCGCGCTGGAATTTACCAGCTTCTCCGGGGTGCGCTCGCTCGACGCAGCCTTGGATCTGCTGGATCAGTTGCAGCACCCGGCTGTCTGTGTAGCGCTGGATGCGCTGCATTTCTTCCGCAATGGTGGCCGCCCATCGCAACTGCAGGACCTGCGGCCCGGGCAAATCGGTTATCTGCAGCTCTGTGATGGGCCGTTGCAGGCGCCGGACGACCTTTACCACGAGGCGGTCGCGGCGCGCCGGATACCGGGAGCGGGTGATTTCCCGCTGGTTGAGCTGCTGGTGCAGGCCGGGCCCGAGGTAATGCTGGATGTAGAAGTGCCGCGCCAAGCGGATCAGATCAATGGGTCGAGTGTTACTGACTGCGCAGCAGCAGCGGTAACGGCGGCCCGACAAATCATGCGCCAGGCGACTGGCGCCAGTCAGTGAGGTGACCATGAAACCCGAATTACAAGAACGCATCCGCGCCGAGCTGGAATACGAAGCAGAACGTGAAGGTCCGCCGTCCGGATTCCCCGCCTTCCCCGAGATCCCTGCTGCGCGCTATACCAGCGAGGAGTTCTACCGCCTTGAATTGGACCACGTGTTTGCCAAGAGCTGGCTGCCGGTGGCCCGTCGTGAAGAACTGGAAAAACCCGGTAGCTTCCTGGTCTGGAAAAAGGTGGGACGGCCGATCCTTATTGTGCTGGGCAAGGACAATGTGGTTCGGGCTTTTTACAACAGTTGCCGGCACCGTGGTGCCGCGGTGACGCCGGCAGATCGTGGGCAGTGCAATATCCTGCGCTGCCAGTACCACAGCTGGGCCTATGACTTCACCGGCAAGCTGATTGCGGTGCCGGACGAGGGTGACTTCTGTGGCCTGAACAAAGACGACCTGTCCCTCGTCAGTGTGGGCTGTGAGGTCTACGGCGGGACCATCTACATAAATATGGATGACAATGCCGCGCCCCTGTTGGAGAGCCTGGCGCCCATGCTTGACGAGTGGGCGTGCATGGAGCTGGAAAAGCTGCGCATCGTACACCGCCGCTCCACCATTATTGCCTGTAACTGGAAAGCGGCGGTGGATGCCTTCCAGGAGGTGTATCACATCAATACAGTACACCGTGACACCATTGGCTACGCGCTGAACCACAAGGCGTCTTCGATGGGGCTGTTCAAGGGTGGTCACTCGCGTATGGTGACGGCATACAACCCCTGGGCGCTGACCACCCTGGGCATGGATGCACCCGACACCCCGGACATTGCCGGTGCAACTCAGCTGCATCGCCAGACCAGTACGGCCTACCTGTCTTTCCCGAACATGATCACGCCGTTCCGCTCGATCTTTGTCCAGCAGCTGCGCTTCTGGCCGCGTGGTGTGAACGAGTGTGAAATGGAAGTTGTCGGTCTCGGTCCGGACTGGGGTGACGGGGAGCGTCCGGCTTACTGGGACAGGGCCAACGTGGCCTTCGATAAGGTGCTGGATGAGGATCTGGAGAACCTCGGTTCGATCCAGGCCTCCATGCAGTCTAATGCATTCCCCGGCCTGCGCCTGAGCTATCAGGAGCGTCGCATCTACTGGACTCACGAGGAAATCGACCGGCGCATCGGTCGCGAGCGGATTCCCGCGCACCTGCAGGTCCAGCCGATCCTGGCCGACTACATGGAGCAGACTGACGCCGTGGAGCGCACAGCATGAGCGACAGCAACGAGTTCATTGAGCGCGAGGACCAGTCGGTCTACGAAACGGAACAGCCGGTGTTGTACGAGCTGCAGGGCGCGGTAGCCATCGTCACCATGAACCGGCCCAGCTTCAATAACGCCCAGAATGCCCAGATGACCTATGCGCTGGATGCGGCCTTCCGCCGGGCTGTCGACGATGATGCGGTCAAGACCATCCTGCTCAAGGGGGCCGGCAAGCATTTCTCAGCCGGCCATGATATCGGCACCCCCGGGCGCGATATCAACAAGCCTATGGAACGGGTCAATCTATGGTGGGATCACACCAACAAGCCGGGCGGCGAGTTCCTCTATGTACGTGAGCAGGAGGCCTATCTGAACATGTGCCGGCGCTGGCGGGATATTCCCAAGCCCACCGTGGCAGTGGTACAGGGCGCCTGTATTGCCGGTGGGCTGATGCTGGCCTGGGTCTGTGACCTGATCATTGCCAGTGAGGACGCGTTCTTCCAGGATCCGGTGGTGCGCATGGGTATCCCCGGCGTGGAGTATTTCGCGCATCCCTATGAGCTGAATCCACGAATTGCCAAGGAATTCCTGTTTCTTGGTGGTCGCATGCCGGCCCAGCGTGCCTATGAAATGGGTATGGTCAACCGGGTAGTTGCGCGTGATGTGCTGGATGAGCAGGCGCTGGCAATGGCTGAGGCGATTGCCAGGCAGCCGCGACTGGCACTGGCCTTGACCAAGCAGGCGATCAACCACATCGAAGATCTGCAGGGTAAGCGTACCGGCATGGAGGCGGCGTTTGCTTGGCACCATTTCGCACACAGCCACAGTGAGCTGATCTCCGGCGATCGCATCGGCGGCTATGACGCCAGGGCCATGGCCAGGGAGAACAAGCAGCAGGATGAGGGGGCAGCATGAGTCGACGCCTGCTGACCGGCCTGCTGCTGGGTTTGTTCGGCAGCTGCGCCGCTGTTGCCGTGCCTGCAGATGCGCAGGCCCACTGCTTGGCTGACGGGCAAAAGGCCTTGCAGCAGGTTGCCGATCGACAGGCGATCGAGTATCTGCGGCGGCAATATGCAGTGGCCACCGACTTGTTCGGTATGGGTGGGGCCGAGCAGGTACAGCGGGCGCAGGCGATCTACCAGCGTATCTTCACCGAGGATGCCAGTATCCGTGTGATCATCGATGGCCAGGTTACCCGTCAGGCCCGCGGCCCCGATGGCTGGGCGCTGGAAGTACAGCGTGCCCTGCAACCCTATGCGGGGGTGCAGCATCTGATTGGCAGCCAACTCGTGGAGTTCGCCTGCAGTGAAGACGCGGCGTCCCCAGTGTCAGCGACCATGAGCAGTTATCTTCAGGCCTGGCATGATCGTCCTGGCGAGGATGTGTACCTGTTTATCGGCACTTACCATGATCGCGTGCGGCTGGTGCCGGGCATTGGCTGGCAAATCCATGATATGGAGCTGCAGCGGGTATCGACCGCACGACTGAAGCACTGAACCTTCTGTCTCATCTGTCAGCTGTCGGGATTGTCTCGCAGCTGGCAGCACCTCCTCCCGCCCCCCCCCCCAACGGGGTAGTTATGTTGCCCTCCCTGACACCCTAGTCTGGATCAAAAGAACCCTGCCATGCGGACATGTCGCGTTCTGGCAGGACAGAATCCCAGATCAAAGGGTGGTCCAGCGTGATGTTAGAAAAGCACGGCCTGTTGAAGGCCTACCGCAAGATGCGGGAAATCAGAGAATTCGAAGAGCGCCTGCACGTCGAGAACGCTACCGGCGAAATCCCCGGCTTCATACACCTGTATACCGGTCAGGAGGCCATTGCTGTTGGTATCTGCGAGCACCTGACCGACCGGGACTACATCGGCTCGACGCACCGTGGTCATGGTCATTGCATCGCCAAGGGCTGTGATCTGAACGGCATGATGGCCGAGATCTATGGCAAGGAGACCGGGCTGTGCCGCGGTAAGGGCGGCTCCATGCACATTGCCGACCTGGAGCGGGGCATGCTCGGTGCCAACGCGATTGTCGGCGGTGCTCCGCCGCTGGCGGTCGGCGCGGCGCTGAGTGCAAAAACTCTTGAGACCGGCGGCGTCGCGGTTTCCTTTACCGGCGACGGTGGGTCCAATCAGGGTCTGGTGTTCGAGGCGATGAACATGGCAGTGGTATTGCAATTGCCGGTGATCTTCGTTTTCGAGAACAACGGGTACGGCGAGGGCACCGGCCATGATTACGCTGTGGGTAGTCGGGATATTGCAGGCCGTGCGGCGGGCTTCGGGCTGCCGGCGGTCAAGGTGGACGGTACTGATTTCTTTGCCGTGCATGAGGCCATGGCTGAGGCGGTAAGCCGCGCCCGCAATGGAGGCGGCCCCAGTGTAATCGAGGCGGTTGCCATGCGCTGGCACGGGCATTTCGAGGGCGACCCGATGTTGTATCGCGTCGCCGGGGAAGTGACCGGGTTGCGTGCCAACAGTGATCCCCTGGTGCTGTTCCTGGAGCGGGTCGAAGGGTTGGTGCCGCAGGAGGATTTCGATGCGGTAGACCGAGAAGTGGCACTGGCGATTGATGAAGCGATTGCCAAAGCCCGCGCTGCCAACCCACCGGCAGTTGATCAACTGTTCACTGACGTCTACGTCTCCTACTGAGGTTTGTCATGTCGATCAAGAGTTTTCGTGAGGCGCTGAATGAGGCGCTCCGGCAGGAAATGGAGCGTGACCACCGCGTCGTGCTCATGGGTGAGGATATCCGCGGCGGCAATGGTGGTTCAGCTGGCGAAGTCGAGGCGTATGGCGGCGTGTTGGGGGTTACCAAGGGCCTGTGGAGCCGCTTCGGCTCATCACGGGTGATCGATACGCCGATCACCGAGTCCGCGTTGCTGGGAATGGCCGCCGGATCGGCGGTGACCGGGCTGCGTCCGGTGGCCGATCTGATGTTCATGGACTTCTTTGGTGTGTCACACGACATGCTGTACAACCAGGCTGCCAAGTTTCGCTACATGTTCGGGGGCAAGGCGCGTACACCCTTGGTGGTGCGGGGCATGATAGGTGCCGGCTACGGCGCTGGTGCGCAGCATTCACAGTCGCCCTATAACATCTTTGCCACTACCCCCGGGCTCAAGGTGGTGGTGCCGTCCTCGCCCTATGACGCCAAGGGGCTGCTTATCCAGGCAATCCGCGATGATGATCCGGTGGTGTTCTGCGAGCACAAGACCCTGTACAAGATGGAAGGTGAGGTGCCGGACGAGCCCTACACCATTCCCTTCGGCACCGCCCGTTATACCCGTGAAGGCAATGACGTGACCATCATTGCCCTGGCGGCGATGGTGCACCAGGCCAACATGGCTGCCGACAAACTGGCTGCCGAAGGCATTTCGGTGGAAGTGGTAGATCCTCGTACCATCTCGCCGCTGGATGAGGAGGGTATTCTCGAGTCGGTCGAGTGGACCGGTCGGGTAGTGATTGTTGACGAGTCAGCTGCACGGGTCGGTTTTGCCCACGATGTGGCGGCACTTATCGCATCCAAGGGCTTCCGCTCGCTGAAAGCCCCTATCGAGCTGGTCACACCGCCGCATACGCCGGTCCCCTTTGCACCGTCCCTGGAACAGGCCTGGTTGCCTAATGCGACGCGCATCGAAGCGGCTGTGCGCAAAGTGCTGGAGGCCTGACATGAGTATCCAGCCGATTGAGGTACCCAAGTGGGGACTGACCATGGAGGAAGGCACCCTGAGCCGCTGGCTGGTCGAGGAGGGCCAGAGCTTCAGTAAGGGGGATGAACTCTGCGAGATTGAAACCAGCAAGATTGCCAATGCGCTGGAGGCCAGCTTTGACGGCGTGCTGCGCCGGATCGTAGTCCAGCCGGGCGTTACTCTTCCGGTCGGTGCGCTGCTGGCCGTAGCGGCACCGACGACCGTAGATGATACGGCTATCGATGCCTGGCTGGCGGCCAGGCAGGGTGCAGCGGCAGCAGTGGCCGGCACCGTTGCGCCGGTAACCACCGCTCCGGTTGCTGCAGCCCAGCCGGAGCCAGAGCCTGTTGTCAGTGCGCCGCAGCAGACCAGCCAGGCGCCGATCGACAGCGTACCTGCAGCATTGCGGGGAGCGACGCCGGACGATATGCCGGCCACTGTCCATGCCCTGCGGCTGGCGCAACGGGAAGGTATTGATCTGAGTCGTATTGCCGGCAGTGGCCGGGATGGACGGGTGTCGGTAGCGGATATTGCCCGGGCGGTGCAGGCCGCGGGCGGACAACTCAGCCCGGGCAACCCGTCGCAGACTGTGCAGCGCGGTGATGACAGCGCGGTATTGGCTACGCCGATTGCCCGGCGCCTGGCCCGGGAGCACGCTGTTGATCTGCGTGACTGTCGGGCTACAGGCAGTCGGGGGCGGGTCTGTCGGGCGGATGTACAGGCGGTGCTAGCTGGTCGCAACCAGCGGATCGCTGGTGAGCAGGGCGATACCATGCCGGATCTGCAGCAGGGGTGCACCCAGCAGTCGATGTCGGCCATGCGTCGCACTATTGCTGCCAGGCTGCAGGCTTCCAAGCAGGATGCTCCGCACTATCGAGTGTGCATGGACATGGACCTCGAAGCCATGCTGGCGCTGAAGAACACTCTCAATCAGGCCACTGCTGAGCTGAAGCTGTCGGTTAACGATCTGATGATCAAGGCCACTGCCCATGCTCTGATCCGCGTGCCGCAACTGAACGCGCAGTACGATCCGCAACGCCAGGTGGTGACCCTGTTTGCCGATGCCGACATTGCAGTGGCAGTGTCGATTGATGGTGGACTGATTACCCCAATCATTCCTGCAGCCAACCGCAAGTCGCTCGCCGAGATCTCCGGCATGATGCGCGACCTCGCGACCCGTGCGCAGGCAGGCACGCTCAAGGCCTCCGAATTCCAAGGGGGTTCCTTCAGTATCTCCAACCTCGGCATGTACGGCGTCAGTCAGTTCGACGCCATCATCAATCCGCCCCAGGTGGCGATTCTGGCTCTGGGTGCGGCGGAGCAGCGGGCCGTGGTGCGTGATGGCGAACTCTGTGTGCGTCGGCAGATGACTGCTTCGCTGTCCAGCGACCATCGGGTGGTTGACGGTGCGCTGGCGGCGACTTTCCTGCGTGAGCTCAAGCGTCTGGTGGAAACTCCAGCCCTGCTGATGGTGTGAGGTGGCTATGCAAGGGACATACGACGTTGCGGTGGTAGGCGCTGGCCCCGGTGGCTATGTGGCGGCTTTGCGCGCCGCCCAGCTGGGGCTGCGGACGCTGCTGGTGGAGAAAGACAGCTTGGGCGGCATCTGTCTGAACTGGGGCTGCATACCGACCAAGGCGATGCTCAAGGGAGCGGAAGTGCTGCATACCTGTCGGGAGGCCAGCCGCTATGGCGTTCAGCTGCAGGGGCTGAGTTTTGATATCGCGGCATTGGTCCGGCACAGCCGCCAGGTCTCTGGAACCCTGGTGCAGGGGGTTGCCTATCTGCTGAAAAAACAGGGCGTCACAGTGCTGTCCGGTACTGCGCGCATGGTGAACAAGGGGCAGCTGGAAGTCGACTGTGACGGCTCCCTGCAGCAGGTTCGCGCCCGGCACATCGTGCTGGCCACTGGTGCCAGGGCTCGGGCGTTGCCTGGGGTGGCCTTTGGTACACCGGGCATCTGGAGTTACCGTGAAGCTCTGCAGCCCGATACATTGCCGCAGAGCTTGGTGATCGCCGGCTCGGGTGCCATCGGTGCGGAGTTCGCCAGTCTGTACAGCGACCTGGGTGTGCAAGTGACCCTGCTGGAGCGGGCCACACGGATCATGCCGCTGGAGGACGCCGATGTTTCGCAGTACATGCGTACGCAATTCGAGGCGCGCGATATCCAGGTTCACACCGGTGTCAGCCTGGAACAGGCCGCACCGGTTACCGCGGGTGTCGAGTGTCAGCTTTTGCATGAGGACGGTAAGCGCCAGCGGATCACCGCCGAGCGTTTGTTGTTGGCGGCAGGTGTCACTCCAAACGTTGAAGGTTTGGGGCTAGAGCAGTTGGGGGTGACCATGGCAGGTGGTTTTGTCGCGGTCGACCAATGGTGCAGAACCAATGTCGCCGGGCTCTATGCCATCGGTGATCTGGCCGGCGGCCCCTGTCTGGCACACAAGGCCAGTCATCAGGCAGTCGTTTGCATAGAGCGTTTGGCTGGTGTGGAGCAGGTCGAACCACTTGATCACAGCCTGATTCCCTCCTGTGTCTACAGTCGTCCGCAGGTTGCCAGTGTCGGTCTGACCGAGCAGCAGGCGCGCCTGCAAGGGCTGCCAGTGCGCATCGGACGTTTCAATCTGCAGGCCAATGGCAAGGCGCTGGCGTCAGGCGATGCCAGTGGCTTCGTCAAGACCGTGGTGGCGGCGGACACTGGAGAGATCCTGGGTGCCCATCTGGTCGGGCATGAGGTGACCGAGCAGATTCATCTTCTGGCGCTGGCACAGCAGCTTGAAGCCGGCGATGAGGATCTGGCGCGCACCATCTTTGCTCACCCGACATTATCCGAAGCGATTCACGAATCCATGCTGCATGCGTTGGGTCGGCCGCTGCATCAGTAACCGCAGGAGAGCGATGATGGGCGATCAGATCCCCGAGGAACACCGGGAGCGCAGCGGGCGGGGTGGGCAGACGCACTTCCCTGAGTTCGGCGGCAAGCAGAATGTGCTGGTTGTGACGCGTGGGCATGCTTTTCAGCGCGACCCATTCTACGCCATGTTCGAGGACAACCCGGACATCGAATGGTCTGGGGTGGAACATCCCGCCGCGCAACTGCTGTTCAATACCCAGGCGGCCCGGCACTTCGATTGCTATGTGCTGTACGACATGCCGGGCATCGAGTTCAAGCGCCATGGGGATCGCAAGCCGCTGTTCCACTCGCCGCCGCCATTCTACCGCGATGGCCTGATGGCCATGCTTGAGCAGGGTGTGCCGCTGGTGATGCTGCACCATGCCTGTGCCGCCTGGCCGGATTGGTCCGAGTGGGCGGAGATAGTCGGCGGACGCTTCCTCTACCAGCCCGGGCCCTTGCGTGGCGTGCAGCGACCGGACTCCGGCTATCGGTTGCAGGTGCGCCACCGGGTGTCGCCGGTGAATGATCACCCGATCACTGCAGGGCTGCAGCCCTTCGAGCTGGAAGATGAGCTGTATCTGTTCGAGGTGTTCGAGGAGGATGTCGAGCCGCTGCTGCGCAGTGACTTCGATTTCGCTGCCGGACAATTCCACTCAGCCAGCCGGGCGTTGCAGGGCTATCTCAACGACAGCAGCGGCTGGGAGCATGAGCCCGGCAGCAATCTGGTCGGCTGGGTCAAACATTATCGCAACAGCCCCATAGTCTATCTGCAGTGTGGTGACGGTCCCGCCACCTACAGCAACCCGCAGTATCGTGCGTTGCTGGCCAATGCCATTCGCTGGGCCTGCTCGGAGCAGGCCGGGGAGTGGGCGCGCCAGCGCAACAGTCAACTAATTTCCGACAGGTCGGATGCTTGATACAACAAGGAGAACAACAGTGGCAAGAACCAATGACTATGACGTGATTATTGTCGGTGGCGGCGGTGGTGGTCTGGCGGCAGCGCTGGAGGCCAGCAAGGTCGGGGCCTCGGTCGTAATCCTCGAGGCTGATACCCGCTTGGGCGGAGCTACGTCTAATTCGGGTGGCGTTTTCTATGCCTGTGGTACCTCCATTCAGAAGGCTGCCGGCATTGATAACGATACTCCCAAGGATGTTTACGATTACCTGATGACCCTCAACCAGTGGAAGCAGCGTCCCGATCTGATTCGCTATTACGCCGAACACTGTGGAGAGACGCTGGAATGGCTGGTCCGTCTGGGGGCTGGCTTCTCGCCGAAATGGCTGGTGAAGTCCGGTGTGGATACCGTGGCGCGTGGACACTCCTGTGAGGGAGCCGGGCAGGGGATTACCGATGCGTTGATCAATGCGGTCGGGGCCGCCGGCGTGGAAAGTGTGCTGGGTTGCAGGGTGGATTCGTTGATCGTCGAGGAAGGCCGGGTAGTCGGTGTGCGTGCTCAGGGCACCGAGCTGTACGCCGGCAGTGTGATCATCACCACCGGCGGCTTCGGCAATAGTCCGGAGATGATCAAGAAACACTATCCTTCAGCCTGGCATGAGGGTTGGACCTGGTCGGTACATCGCAACAATCCATTCATTCTCGGTGATGGCATCAACATGGGCGAACAGATCGGTGCCAGCGTTGTTGGCCACGATACCGGACTGACGTTGCCGACCTCTGGATTCTGGCAAGCGCTGGAGCCTTGGCTGCCACCGTGGATTATAGTGGTGAACAAGGAAGGGGAGCGCTTCATGTCGGAGCTGTCGCCCTACACCGTCTGCGGCTACCTGATCGAACAACAGACCGAACGCCGCGCCTGGGCCATCTTCGATGACCCAACACTGGTTGAAGCCAGTATGGATATCCGCTATCTGGATCCGTACAACGCCGGTATCAACATCCCCACCTGGGAAGAGCCGACCATCCGCGACCAAGTGAGCAAGGGCAAGGTCAAGGTCGCACAGAGTCTGGCGGAACTGGCTGATATTGTTGGTCTAGACGCCCTGACTCTTGAGCAGACAGTGAAGCTGTATAACGAGGACTGCGATCTGGGCGAGGATACGCACTTTCACAAGAACGCCCCCCGACTGTTTCCGATCCGCAAGGCGCCTTTCTACGCGGTTGAGATCCGTTCGGCAATTATCGGCAACACCTCGGTCGGTCTGGATATCGATGCCCAGACCCGGGTACTGGACAAGCACAAGCGTCCCATTCCGGGCCTCTATGCTGCCGGTGAAGTGCTGGGCTGCTTCCAGGGTGACCGCTACGGCGGAGGTGGTCTGGCTGTGGGTAACGCCATCGTGTTTGGCCGTGAGGCCGGTATTCGTGCTGCGGCTCAGGCAAAGGCCGGTATTTGATCCAGACGCCAGCCACCCGCCGGTGGCTGGTGCAGACTGAGGAGTTAGTCCAATGAAAGTGGCTTTTGTAACAGGTGGTGCTTCTGGTTTGGGTGCGGCTATAGCCCAGCGCCTGCATGCAGATGGTTTTCAGGTGGTTATCAGTGACATCGATCAGGCTGGCGGCCAGGCTCTGGTCGCCCAGCTGGGTGAGCGCTGCGAGTTCATTACCCTGGATGTGTCATCCGAGGCTGGCTGGAAGGAGGCGCTGGCTAACCTGCGTGAAGGTTACGGGCGGTTGGATGTGCTGGTCAATAATGCCGGGATCACCACCGTTGGCAATATCGAAACAATGAGTTTTGCAGCACTCAAACGTGAGTTTTCGATCAACCTGGACAGCGTATTTCTCGGCTGCCAGAACGCGATTGGGTTGATGAAGCAGACCGGTGGGTCAATCATCAACATCGCCTCAGGCTGCAGTAAAAAGGTCAAGCCGGATCTGGCCGGCTATAATGCCACCAAGGCAGCGGTAACCATGCTCAGCAAGACTATTGCGCTGTATTGCGCGAAGCAGGGTTACGGCATCCGCGTGAACACAGTGCATCCCGGCGCGATGAGAACACCGATCGTCGACAAGGTACTGGCCCAGTCGGATAACCCGGACGCGCTGCTGGCCAGCTTCATTGCCGATCATCCCATCGGGCGTATCGGTGAGCCGGCCGATATTGCAGCCATGGTTTCCTTTCTGGCATCCAATCAGTCGACTTTCGCTACCGGTGCCGAGTTCTTTGTCGATGGGGGTATGACGCTCTGAGGTGATAGTTGATCCGGCACCAGTCCCAGCTCTCTGGCCCGGATCAGCGCTTGCATACGGTTGCCGACCTGCAACTTGAGGAAGATATTCTTCAAATGCCATTTGACCGTTTCTGCGGAAATCGTCAGCGAACGGGCAATGACCTTGTTGGCCGAGCCGGTGGCGACCATGGCCAGCACCTCCTGCTCCCGTTCACTGAGCAAGGGTTCGTGCGGAAGCGGTGAGTCGGCTATGTCCTGCCGTGGAAAGTAGCTCAGCAACTCGTCGATATAGACCTGCAGCGCATCGGTACAACCCGGGCTGGCACTGGCCGCCTGCAGCAATTCCACCAGGATCGGACTGCTTTCCACGAAGCTCTGGCGCAGCTGCTGCTGGGCACCTCTCTGCAACAGGGGAAGCAGGCCTGTGATCGCTGAGGCATGGCGGCCGAGGCGCCACTCGCAGCACAGTCGCAGGGTTTCCAGTCGCAGCCAGGCCAATACCCTTCCCCGTTGCAGCAGCTGGCGCGCCAATGCACCCAGGCTTTGGGATGCGACGAGATAATCTTCCTGATTCATGGCCAGTCGTGCCCTGTGCAGAATGACCAGCTCGGCCACCTCACGCCGTCCCGCCTCAGCCAGCTGGTTATCTCTGTCATGCAGTTCTTCCAGTTGCGCAAGCAGCGTCAAGGCCTCGTTTTCCAGGCCCTGGTCGCGTTTCAGATGTATTGCCTCGGACAGCATGCCGGCACTGAAGCGCGGCCAATTCCGCTGCTGCGCCAGTTGCAGGCCCTGTTCAATCAGCTGTTCCGCGCGGCCGGGCATTTGCTGCTGATAGGTACGGATCAGACTGCGGTAGACCTTCAACAGGCCATCCAGCGTGGCAGAGCGTTCTATTAATGGGAGGAGAGGTTCGATCTGCCGGGTCAGATCGGGCCACTGGCGACGTTCATGAAACAGCTCGGTCAGGTGCGCGCGCAGGGCGATGGAGCCATTCGATTGAGGGCCAGCGAGGTTTTCGGCGCGTTGCAGGGCGTCCTGGAAGAAACGGCCTGCAGTATGCAGGTCAGCCTGGCGCAGATAAACCTGCCCGAGAATGCCCGCGCGATACAGGGTGACCAGCAGGTTGTCTGCATTGTCGGAGACTGGCTGCTGGCGTTGCAGGTCCAGGACGTCGGCATGGCGGCCCTGGGCAAGATAGGAGGAACTCAAGCCATTACAGACCAGTCCGGCGATCCAGGGCGGCAGCTGCCCCAGCTCCGGTACCAGCGGTACCAGCAGTTCCTCCGCACGCACGGGATCATCTGCCAGCACCGCGCACACCGCCGTCACGGCCTGTATCTCAAGGCGGACCGGCTTGCCATCCTGGCCCGATTGCTCGGTCAGGGCGCTGGCTGCCTGCAGCAGTTCCTGGCACTCTTCAAAACGGAAATGATGAGCAAGCGCCCAGGCCAGTGTTAGCTGCAGGCGCAGACTGTTGGCGCGGGCTTCCTGCGGCAGTTGCTGCAGCCAGCGGAGCAAGGTGTCCAGATCGCCGTGTTCGGCGAGTGCACGGGCACCGGTTTCCAGGTCGCCCAGATCCTGTCCTGCCATATTGCCCGGGGCGGCATGCAGTGCATGGCGAATTGCATCGCGCCATTGATTGGTCCGGGCAAGATGATGGCTGGCGCGGGCATGCAACTGCGGGACGTCATGCTGACGGCTGCGTAACAAGCGCGCATTCAGGGTTTCGGAAAACAGATGATGCAGGCGGTAACAGGAGCGCTGATCGTCCAGCACTGTAATAAACAGGTTCTTCTGCAACAGCCAGTGCAGCACCTCATCCGCATCCTGGCGCTCGGTGATGGCATTGCACAGCTCGGGAGTGAGTTCGTCGACGATGCTTATCTGTAGCAGGAAGTCATGGATGTCGGTTGGCAGGGCAGACAGCACCATCTCATCAAAATAGCGACTGACCAGCCGAACGCCTTCGCTGAGTCTGTCGAGCACGTCATTGGGGGCACTTTGAAAGCGGGAGTTCAGTGCCAGCATTTGCAGGCCGGTAGGCCATCCTTCGGAAATTTCCGCGATCTGGCGCAGGGCTGCAGCACTCAGATGAAGACTGGCGGTGTGGGCGAAGTAGGCTCGGATCTCATCGGCTGTGAACGCCAGCTCCTTGGCTTCCAGTTCCAGTAACTGGCCGCGATAGCACAGGGGTGTCAGGGACAGGCCGGAAGTACTGCGGGTGGCAATGCCCAGATGGAGATTGTCGGGTGCGAGATCCAGCAGGTATTGCAATCTGCTCAGAACCTGCGGGTCATGCAACGTCTGAACATCATCGAGCAACAGGAAAGCGGGCTGTTCAAGATCCGCTAACTGATTGAGCAAATAGGCGGTGGTGGTCTGCAGTTGCGGGCTGGTATCCCGTGCCAATACCTCCTGCAGCGGCACACGCCATTGGGTATGCAGCGGCTCGAGTGCAGTCAGCAGGCTGAGCATGAATTGCGGCAGAGCGTTGTCATCACCATTCAACGACAGCCAGCTGACGAGCATGCCCTGACCGTGCAGATGGTCGTGCCATTGGTGCATCAGGGTGGTTTTGCCGAAGCCGGCGGGGGCGCAGAGCAGTGCTACCCGGTGTCGAGTCAACTCATTCAGTTGGTCGACCAGTCGCGGCCGTCCAAGTGGCGGTCGTAGCGCCTTGGCTGGGCGCAGACGGGTTTTTACCAGTGGTGTTGTAAAGGCATGCTCGAGGAGCGGTGTGCTGACCCGGTCTTCTGGCATTTTAAAGCCAATTGGACTGTTCATTGTTAGGCTCTCTCGGAGTGCTCTTATTATCGGTTGGGTCTCTACTTATAGACGCGTCAGGCTTTGCATGGCAACCATGGGTACGCTTTTTGCGACAAAAACAGTTTATCATGTTTGTTATATAGGCTAGCATCTTGAGCATGCTCATGCCTGCCTTCTGGGTCACACCGCCGGCCATTATGTGTTGATGGTACGGGGCGATAGAGCAGCGCCGTCTAATTAAAATAAAGGGGATATGCGTGACTGTGCGAAACACTCCGCCGTCAGGCGCTGAAGAAGTTGATGTGTTGATCATCGGTAGTGGCGCCTCGGCCTTCACTGCTGCCATCACCGCACGCAAGGCGGGGCTGGGCGTCCTCATGGTTGAGAAGGAGGCCGTGTTCGGTGGTACCACTTGCTTCTCCGGCGGTGTGATGTGGGTCCCTGGTAATCGCCATTCCGCCGCCCTCGGGCCGGACTCGATCGAGGACGCCCGCAGCTATATCAGACAGGAAGCCGGGGAATACTATGATGCCGAGCGGGTCGAGGCGTTTCTCAGCAGTGGCCCGGAGATGGTTGGCTTCCTGGAGCGTGAGACCGAGCTCGAGTGCTACCCCTTCGCCTACCCGGACTATCATCCACTGCTTACTGGCCACGCCTGCGTGCGCTCTCTTGGTACCAAGGACTACCCCGTTGGGCGTCTGGGAAAATATCGCACGTTATTGCGTGAAGGACTGACCCAGACCAACTTCATGGGTCTGGCCGTTGGCTCCAACGTTGAGATGAAGCAGCTGATGAGCGCCGGCCGTTCGCTGGCCGGCCTGATGTTTGTGCTCGGCAAATTCGGCGCTGTACTCAAGGATATTCTGCGCTACGGTAAGCCTGACCCCTGTACGCGCGGGCGTGCGTTGATCGCGCGTCTGGCGCGTACGGCATTCGACTGTGGTGTGGAACTGTGGCTCAATGCGCCGGCGAGGCAACTGATGTATGTGGATGGTCAGGTTGTCGGTGCTGAAATCCAGTCCGCTGATGGCCCTGTTCAGGTCCGGGTTCGCAAGGGGGTGGTGCTGGCCAGCGGTGGCTTTCCCCATGATGCGGAGCGTACAGCAACCATCTATCCGCATAAGGTGGCGGGGCGGGCGCATCACAGTCTGGGCGCGCCCGGCAATACCGGTGATGGCGCACGGATGGCCGAGGCGGTCGGTGGCTGGGTCGATACCGCCGTGCAGCAACCAGCCGCATGGATGCCTGTTTCAGTGATTCCCGGCTACCAGGGGACGAAGGCTGTCTGGCCGCACATCGTCGATCGGCAGAAACCAGGCTTTATCGCCGTGACAGTCGAGGGAAAGCGCTTTTTCGACGAGGCCGCTCCTTACCACGATTTCATCCCGGCCCTGAACAGGGCCTGCACTCATCTGCCGGATACCGCCTGTTATCTGCTTTGTGATCACACCACGATCCGACGCTACGGTCTGGGCTTTGTCAAACCGGCACCGGTGCCGTTCGGCAAGCACATCCGCTCCGGCTATATTCTGCGCGGCGAGACACTGGCCGAGCTGGCGCACAAGACCGGTATCGATGCCGCTGAACTGGAACGGACGGTGCAGCGCTTCAACGTGAATGCACGACAGGGAGTTGATCCCGAGTTCGGTCGCGGCGGCGACGTTTACGACCATTCCCAGGGTGATCCGGAGCACCGGCCAAACCCCAATCTGGGGCCTATCGAAACCGGCCCGTTCTATGCGCTGCGACTGCTGCCGGGTGACATTGGCACGTTCTCAGGCATCCGCACCGACGCGCATGCGCGGGTGGTGGATGCCGAGGGGAGGCCCATTGCCGGCCTGTATGCGGCCGGTAATGATGCGCTGAGCTTTCTTTCCGGCGCCTACCCGGGAGCTGGTGCCACGCTTGGCCCCGGGATGACCATGGGTTATATAGCCGCCCGACATCTTTCAGCAGCTGGCGCAGTGTCGGTAGCCTGAGCTGTGAACTGTGACGTGGTTGGCGTGAGGTTTATCCACTGGGCGGTATGTCCTTTTGTTGATGAGGAAAACAATGACTAGCAATGTGCTGACAATGGACGTGGCAGAACAGGTGGCCACCATTACTTTTAATCGTCCCGGTGCATATAACGCGCTGGATGTCGAGCTGGCTGTTGCTTTGCTCGATGCCTGTCGGCAGGTGGCAGACGATGACAATGTGCGCGCGGTGGTGCTGCGTGGTGCCGGTCGGGCGTTCATGGCAGGCGGCGATTTGAATGCCATGCGCGAATCGCCTGTCGACGCGCTCAATCAGTTGATACCGCCGGTGCACGAGGCTGTCGAGTTGCTCATGGGAATGCCCAAGCCGGTGGTGGCTGCAGTTAACGGCGCCGCGGCAGGAGCCGGCTTGAGTATTGCGCTGGCAGCGGATTTTGTGGTGATGGCCGATAGCGCACGGCTCAGTTTTGCCTATTCCGATATTGCGGCGAGTGGTGATGCGGGTGTCACCTGGTCATTGCCGCGCTTGGTGGGTCTGCGCAAGGCGCTGCATATCGCCATGCTCGGCTCGCCTGTTACACCCGATCAGGCCTTGGCCTGGGGTCTGATCAGTGAGGTGATCGGTGCCGCCGAACTGGACACGCGGACCGAGGCGCTGGCCCAGCAGTTGGCGGCCCGCCATACCCATGCATTGGGGCAGATCAAGCGTCTCATGCGCAGTTCGCTGGATCATACCCTCGCTGATCAGCTGCGGCGCGAGCATGACGCCTTTGTTGACTGCGCACGTCAGCCGGCATTTACTCAAGCGGTGGACGGCTTCTTTGCCAGACGTGCCGCTAAATGAACAGTGCTCCTCCGGGCGAGCCGGTTTCGCCCGCTCTGTGGAGTATGCACCTGGCATTGATGGCGACCATGGTGGTCTGGGCGTTGAATGTGACTCTGATCAAATGGTTGGTGGTCACCATGGACGTCATGCTCTCGGCCACGCTGCGCATGGGATTCGCGGCGCTGGCATTGATAGTGCTGATGTATCTGGGCGGCAAGCAGTTGCCGCTGTTCCGGGGGCGCGTGCTGGCGCTGGCATGCGTCAGTGCCTTGCTCATGGTCTACGCCAATCAACTGCTGTTTGTGTCCGCCATGACCCGGACCACGGCCAGCAATGCGTCGCTGCTGCTGGCGCTGAATCCATTGCTGAATGGGGTAATGGAGGCGCTGTTCTTCCGCAAGCGCCTGCGGCCGCACTACCTGCTGGGGGTGGCTATCACCTTGTCAGGGGTTTGTCTGGCGATATTCAACAATCCCGGAGCGTCGTGGAGTGCGCCTTCACTGGGTGATCTGCTGGTACTCGGATCCATGTTTGCCTTCGGGCTCGGTGTGGTGGTTCTGCAGTATCTGTCGCAACACAACGTCCGGCACCCCGGGCAGCTGTCGTTGAACAGCTTCATCTATACGGTGGGAGCTGCGGCGCTGGCGTTGCATGTCCTGCTGCTCAGTGACAATGGGTTCGCGCAACTGCCTTCGCTGCCATGGTCGATCTGGGGTGTGTTGATGTTTTCCGGCGTGATCATAACCGCGCTGGGCGCGGTTGCCTGGGGGCGTGGAGTTGCCACCATTGGTGCAGGCCGTGCGGCAATCTACATGTCCTGGGTTCCATTACTGGGAGTGGCCTTCGGTGCGATGGTGCTGGATGAGACGCTCACCGTCTGGCATTTCTACGCGATGCTCGCGGTGTTGACCGGTACGCTCCTGTGCAACCTGAACCCACTCTGGCTGCGGCGGCAGCGGCTGCCCGCTTGATTCTGCTTGTGCTTGTATCTTTCTTCAATGAAAAGAGTCTGAGTAGACTGCGTTTAAATAACAGGGCGTTGAGGCTTTCAGTAATTGAATTAGCGAGCGCAAGAATGTAGCTTTATACAAAGCAGTCCGAACTGCTTTTAATAACAAAAATAACCAAGGGAGCTTCCAATGTCGAATGTACAGTTTCTGGACCATCTTTTTACGCCGCTGCAGATCGGCAAGATGCAGCTGCGCAACCGCATCATGCTGCCTCCCCATGGGAGAGTGACGGGCAATCCATTCGGTACCGAAGAGGAGTGCGAGCGTTTTCTCGCCTACTGGCGTACCCGTGCCGAGGATGGCGTGGCGTGGATTGACGGCCTGAATTGCTTTCTGGGCAACTCGGTTATGATCCCGGGCTTCGAGCCATGGGGGCTCGGAGCGACGCGTGATGGTGTCTTCCGCCTGGCCCATTTCCGGGAACGGGCAAAGCGCTATGCGGACATGTGCCATGCCGCCGGTGCCTGCGCCACCGGGCAGATCATCATGCAGGGTGGCTTGCCCCACAGTCCATCCGGGGTGCTGGCTAACTACACCTATAACCAGGTTCCACATATCCTCGACCGTGACGAGATCCGCTGGTTTGTCGAAGAATATGCTTTCTCTGCGGGTGAATTGCAGGCTGCGGGTCTGGATGGCGTTGAGTTGCATGCGAACCATGAAGACCTGCTTGAGCTGTTCATCTCGCCAGCCACCAACAAGCGTGAAGATGAATATGGTGGCGACCGGGAGGGGCGGCTGCGTTTTCTCAAGGAAACTCTCCAGGCGATTCGCCAAAAGACCGGTCCGGATTTCTGTATCGGCATCCGCATGAACATGGACGAGTTGTTCGATGGCGGTTATGACATTGACGAAGGTATCGAGATTGCACGATCGCTTCAGGCGACCGGCAATGTGGACTACTTCCACGGGGTAATTGGCAATAACTGGGGCGCGCCAAGCTATATCCAGCCGCACAATTACCAGACCGGCCAGTGGGCACAAACCGCCGGGTTATACAAGGCCGCGCTTGATGTTCCGGTAGTCTATACCGGCCGGGTCAGCAGCATGCAGGTTGCCGAACAGATCATCGCCGACGGGCATGCAGATGTGGTCGGCATAGCACGGGCCATGTTCGCTGACGGTCAGATGACATCCAAGGGGCGCGCCGGGCGCTTCGACGATATCCGTCCCTGTATTGGGACCAATGATTGCCTGCACCGCATTCTGGTGGAAGGGTTCAAGTTTGGCTGTTCGGCCAACCCGCGCACCGGATATGAGCATGAGGCGTTGCCAGAGCAGGTGGCCGTGCCCAAGAAGGTGCTGGTTGTGGGTGCCGGCCCTGCAGGCATGGAGTCTGCGGCGCTACTGGCCGAGCGTGGCCACAAGGTAACCCTGTGGGAGCGCGACACCGCGCTGGGTGGCCAGATGAGGGTTGCGGCTCAGGCGCAGGAGAATCAGTCCTATCACCATTTCCTTGACTATCAGGCGCGGCGCCTGCAGCAGCTTGGCGTGCAAATCTGTCTGCAACAGGAGGCCACAACAGATAAGGTTGCCGCTGGCGGTTTCGAGGTGGTGGTGGTGGCAACGGGTGCGGCTGCGCGCCGCCCGGACATTCCCGGCATCGAGCAGCCGCTGGTGCTGGAGGGCCGAGACGTGATGATGGGCAGGGTGAAGCCGGGCAAAAGGGTAGTGGTGCTGGCGATGGAGGATCACATGCAACCCTTGACCATTGCGGGCTATCTGACCGACCAGGGCTGCGATGTGGAAGTTATCTATCCGACGCCGTCCATAGCCCCGCTGATCGGTAAGTACTCTATAGGTGCGCCGCTGGCAAAACTCACCGCCGCTGGAGCACGGGTGAGAGTAATGGAGCGGGTGGTCGGTATCCAGCCGGGCGAGCTGGTGACGCATAACATCTATTCCGGCAGCGAGAGTGTCATCACCGACTTTGACAATCTGGTGCTCGCCTGTGGCGGTAGCGCCGAGAACAGCCTGTATTACGCGCTGAAAGGCCGGGTAGCGGAGCTGCATCTATTGGGTGATGCCTATGCGCCACGGCGGATTTCCTTCGCTACACGACAGGCCTACGAGCTGGCCAAGCTGGTGTGATCACCAGCCTGGTCACCGGGCGGCGTTGGCAGCACGCTTCAGGGAGGGATGCCGACGCCGTTGTTCCAACCAGTAGCAACTCTCCGATCAAGAAAATAATAACAGCGAGCCAGACATGATCCTGCATAGAGCTCTTACGCCAATTGTCATAGGGGGAGTCGAACTTCCCAACCGAATTGTACGGACCGCCCACGGCACGCGTTTCGGCGGTGGCACCATGAACGACACGCTGATTGACTACCATGCCTTGCGTGCTGAAGGTGGAGTCGGACTGTCCATCCTCGAAATCATGTCGGTCCACCCCACCAGCCCCAGTGGGCTCAACGGTTTTGATCCTCATATAGGTGATGGCTACACGCGATTGCTGCAGCGTGTTCGTCCTCACGGCATGAAGCTGTTCCAGCAGCTCTGGCATGGTGGACACCATACCCCGCCGCTGGATGGCAGCCCGCCTTGGTCGGCTTCAGATGTGCCTAGCCCGCGTCTGGGCGTGGTGCCGGTGCCTATGACCCAGTCCATGATCGATGAAATCGTTGCTGCTTTTGTTCGCACGGCACGCCTGTGCCGGTCGTTGGGGCTGGACGGAATCGAGATCCATGCGGCCCACGGTTACCTTATTCATCAGTTCCTGTCGCCCGCCACCAATCTGCGCACGGACGAGTACGGTGGCTCACTGGAGAACCGCATGCGGTTGCTGCTGGAAGTGATGACCGCCGTACGTGCCGCCGTTAGCGCACCGGGGTTCGCCGTGGGCGTGCGCCTGGCGCCGGACATGAGTCCCGGAGGCTGGAATGCAAGCGCGGTTTTGCAGGCAGCGCAGCGGCTGGAGGCCAACGACCTGGTGGATTTCGTCAATATCTCCCAAGGCAGTTACCACGCCTTCGACAAGATGATCGGTGGGATGCACGAGCCCAGCGCCTACGAAGTACCTGTCAGTCGTTTGATCACTCGTCAGCTGTCGGTGCCGACCATAGTCACTGGACGGGTCAGGACGATCGAGGAAGCGGATCAGATAATCCGTGATGGCGACGCCGATATGGTCGGCATGACTCGCGCCACGATTGCCGATCCAATGCTGGTCAGGAAGACTCGCGAGGGGCACCCAGAACAGGTCCGTCCCTGTATCGCCTGCAATCAGGGCTGCGTCGGCAATCTGCTGGGGCCGCAGGGGCGAATGGGCTGTGTGGTGAATGCTGCAGTGGGCAGCGAGGGGCAGCTCGGGGAGCACTTGCTGCCCCCGGTCAACACTGCTCGACAGGTCATGGTCGTCGGGGGTGGGCCCGCCGGTATGGAGGCCGCACGGGTGGCCGCACTGCGTGGGCATCAAGTCTCGCTGTACGAGGCGCAGTCCCACTTGGGAGGTGCATTGCTTCTGGCATCGCGAGCGCCCACCCGGCATGGCCTGAAGGATCTGCTGGACTGGCAGGAACAGGAACTCTACCGCCTGGGCGTGCAGATCTACCTGAATCACTGGATCGAAGCGGATGATGTGCTCGCTAACCGTCCCGACGGACTGGTGCTGGCAACAGGCTCGTTGCCACGCATGGATGGTCTGCAGACTGCTAATCCGGGCCAGCCGCTGCAGGGCATGAATGATCCAAGGGTCATCTCCAGTTGGGATCTGTTCATGCAACCGTCTCTTGCCGAGGGACTGAGCAAGGCAGTGGTAATCGACGATCTCGGACACTACGAGGCGGTAGCCGTCGCAGAGCAGCTCATCCAGATGGGGCTGAGTGTCAACTTTGTGACCCGACATGTGTCCTTTGCACCGCAGTGTGATGGCGCGCTGATGACCGAGCCGGCGTTGCGCCGTCTGGCCAGCGGTGATTTCCATCAGCACCTGCGCAGCAGGGCGGTGGCGGTGGAGCCTGAAGGTGTGCGGATCAGCGGAACCTTTCAACCGGATGAACAGGACACCCGGTTGTTGCCAGCGCAACTGATTGTGCTGGTGGCAGCCAACCGTGCGTCGAGCGCGCTGTATGAGCCCCTGAAATCCGAGATTACGGATATCCGTCTGGTTGGTGATGCCCTGTCGCCAAGGCAGTTGCAGGTGGCTATGCGCGAAGGATTCATGGCGGGTTCGACTATCTGCGGCGTGCCGGTGTCATCAGGCAGCGGCGCCTTATCTGACGGAGTGAAGCAATGAACGGGTTACTTGAAGAGAAGGTCGCAATTGTTACTGGTGGCGCTTCTGGCATTGGTGAGGCGTGTGTCCGGGCGTTTGTCGGCCAAGGTGCACAGGTCATCATTGCAGACGTTGACAGCCAGCGTGGGCCAGCACTGGCAGATGAGCTGGGTTGTGTATTCCATCAGCATGATGTAACCCGTGAGCCCGACTGGCAAGCTCTGGCCGCCGACGCCATGTCGCGCTACGGACGGCTGGATGCGCTGGTGAACAATGCCGGCGTGGTGTTTCGTCAGAGTATTGAAGACATCCAACTTGACGACTGGCAGCGGGTAATGGATATCAATCTGACCGGGGTCATGCTCGGCTGCAAACACGCAGTGCGCACGATGAAGCTGAACCCCTCAGGGCCTGCTGGTTCGATCATCAATATTTCCTCCATCGCCGGATTTATCGGCATGCCGGATGCGGCAGCCTACAACGCGAGCAAGGGAGCTGTAAGGCATCTGAGCAAGTCGGTTGCAGTGTACTGCGCCGAGCGCTACGGCAGGATCCGCTGTAATTCGCTGCATCCGGGCACTATCAACACGCCGATACTGCAGAGCCGTCTGGCCAACAGTGATGACCCTGACGCAGCGGTCTGGGCACTCAATGGCATGCAGCCGGTCGGGCGAATGGGGACACCGGCAGAGATCGCCAACTGCGCGGTGTTTCTGGCCTCGGAGCTGTCCTCGTTCGTCACCGGTACCGAGCTAGTTGCCGATGGCGGCTGGCTCGCTGAAGGCGGCATCCTGCGTCTGCCGAAGGCGCGGCCGTCCTGAAACCCAACCCATCCCAACTTAACACACTATCCAATAAAGGAAGATCTGCATGATTGTCGCTATTTCCGCCCGTTTTGAAATCGCTCCTGAACACCTGTCGGATTACCTGCAGGCCGCTGCAACGGTGATCCGCGAGACACGCAAGGAGCCTGGTTGCCGGCTGTATGCCTTCTCACGCGATATCCTGGAAGAGAGTGTGGTCTGGATCAGCGAACAGTGGGATTCGGAGGAGGATCTGCAGCGGCACTTCATCACAGCGCATATCCGCCATTTCCGTGAGTTTCTGACGGGGGTGCGTTTCATATCGCGTGATGTACGCAAGTACAGCGTTACCGAAGTGGGCGGCATCTGACCTGGCAAGAGCCAGTCCGGCGGCCGGGGTGATCCGGCCGTCCCTGAACCTGGAGAGAAATGCATGATTCACGGGATTCACCACGTGGCTCTGGCTACGCCGGATACCAGCGTGTTATTGGCGTTCTATACCCGTTTGATGGGGTTCGAGGTGGTTGCCAGTGGCAAGTGGGAACAGGGTAGCCGCAGTCTGGATGCCATGACCGGGCTGCAAGACTCCGCCGCTGATTACCATGTACTGCGCTTGGGAAGCAGTTATCTCGAGCTGTTCCGTTACCGCAACCCAGAAACCCTGGCGGCAGTTGAGCGTCGCCAGGTGAGCAAGCAGGGAATCACCCATTTCTGCCTGCAGGTAACTGATATAGAGGCAGAATATGCTCGGCTGGCAGCAGAGGGTATGCATTTTCATGCAGCGCCTGAGCCGTATGTGGAGGGTATGCGGCACCGCGCTGTATACGGCCGGGATCCGGATGGCAATGTGATCGAGCTGCTGGAAATAATCATGCAGCCCCATCCATTCGGCATGCGCATCTGAGCTGTCTATCGTATCGAGGTTTAACCTATGCCAAACCTGGCCAAGCCGGTAGCTCCGCTTACCATGATCATCCTTGGTCTGCTGATGGGGTTGCCTCCCATCGCGACAGATCTGTATCTCCCCGCCATGCCGACCATTGCGCATGTGCTGGAGTCTGGTCCCGAGGCCGTGCAGCAGACCCTGACGCTTTTTCTGCTGACATTTGCGGTGTGCCAGTTGTTCTTCGGCCCGCTGTCGGATGCGGTAGGCCGGCGCCCGGTGATGATCATGGGACTGGCGATTTTCTGTCTGGCCAGTATCTTCTGTGCGTCGAGCGCCGACGTCAGCACGCTGGTGCTGTTTCGCGGCTTACAGGGAGTCGGGGCCGCCGCCATTGTGGTGACCGTGCCGGCTATCATACGAGACCAGGTTTCCGGCAGTGCCTTTTCGCGGGTCATGGGCTTCATCATGATGGTCATGGCACTGGCACCCCTGGTCGCTCCCCTGCTGGGCAGTGTGATCCTGATGCTTTCGGGATGGCGCATGATCTTTGTTGTCCTCGCCGCTACTGCCTCCATCGTCGCTCTGCTGTATCTGGTAACGCTGGGCGAAACCCTACCGGTCTGCAAGCGTACCCGCTTTGATTTGACCAATGTGGCGCGCAATTACCTGCGGGTTTTCAGTGACCGAGCGGCTGTGTGCTACATGCTCTGCTCGGCGCTGGCCGTGGCGGCGATGTTTGGCTTTCTTGCCGCATCTCCCTTCGTCTATATCGATTATTACGGTGTTACAGAGCAGGCCTACGGCGTCCTGTTTGCGTTGAATATCCTGACGCTGATCACTATGGCCAGCATCAGCAATCGTCTGGTTACCCGTCATGGTCCGAAGCGCATGTTGGGTATGGCCATGGGCATGATCCTGATGTCCACCGTACTGCTGGTCAGCATCGCGCTGTTGCCTGAACCGAAACTGCTGCTGGTGATAGCAGTCATGCTGTTCATCGGTACTGCAGGGGTCATCAATGCCAACGCGATGGCGCTGGTGCTTGACCGGCTTGGGCCGGTTTCGGGCAGTGCTT
Organism: uncultured Halopseudomonas sp.; assembly: GCA_964474945.1. Taxonomy (GTDB): domain Bacteria; phylum Pseudomonadota; class Gammaproteobacteria; order Pseudomonadales; family Pseudomonadaceae; genus Halopseudomonas. The sequence continues at coordinate 36,193 of CAYYUQ010000005.1, forward strand.
CGGCTGTGGCTGGCAGTCTGCGCTTCGGGCTGGGGGCAGTTGCGCCGATCGCTGTCGCCCTGCTGTTCGACGGAACGCCTGCAGCACTGGCAATTGTCATGGCGGCCTGTGGTTTTGCTTCGGTGGTGTGCTTTGGATTGGCGTTACTGTTGCCTGATCCGGCTGTCGAGACAGCGCAGGGATAGCGAGCATGGCGGGAGCCCATTCAGCTCCCGCCATGCAGGGGTCAGATTGCGGAGCTGCCGTTGGCAGCATGCTTGCCGGCAATGCGTCCGAAGAACGAACCAGGTCCCAGACTCATGCCGCTGGCATACTCGCCACCATTGGTGGGAAAGTGCTCGCAGTTGGCACCTGCTGCATACAGCCCGGGGATAGGGGCGTCGTTGCTGCCCAGCACCTGTGAATGGATGTTGCAGGCCAGGCCGCCCAGCGCTATGAAGCGGTAGGTTGAGCTGGTGGTGGAAATGTCGAAGGCGGCCCAGGGTGAGTTGTTCAGCGGCGTGATCCATTCCTCCTTCTTGTGGAACTCGCTGTCGATGCCCTGGGCCGCATCGGTGTTATACCTGTCCAGAGTCCGTTGCAGTGAGCCTTCTGGAACGCCGAGGGCCTGCTCCATTTCACTGACTGTTTCCCAGCCGTCAATGAGGCGGTGCTTGACACGCTGGGGGTAGTCGAAAGTTTCTGCATCAAGGATCAGGTAGGCGGTATGATCAGTCTGGCACTGGATCATCCATGACAGTTTGCCATGGTAGACATCTTCGGCTACGAAGCGTTTGCCTTCCTTGTTCACCACGATGCCCTTGATCAGCTTCTCTGGTGGGTAGATGGAAGCCGTAGCGATCGCACCCTCCATGTGGCGGGTGGCTGCTCCTACACTCTGACCCAACAGGATACCGGCGCCATCATTGGATGGGATGCCCAGTGGTTCGCCATGTTCGGCCAGCAGCGGCAGATATTGGCTGACCATGTCATGGTTCAGGTTGAAGCTGCCAGCAGCGAGTATCACCGCTTTGTGGGCGCGGATATAAACGGTCTTGCCGCCCTGTCTGGCTTCCACGCCGGTCACCCGGCCGTCGCCATCGACCACCAGCCCGGTTACGCCTGTATCGTAGATCGCGGGAACCTGCTCACGTTCCATGGTTGCCAGCAGGGCTTCCATGGCTGAGGCACCACCGTGCTTCTCGATGGAGCCACGGGCCTGGTGGCCGCGCGGTGCTGGTCTGGCCTCCTCATTGTAGGGCCAGGCTTTCTCGTTGCCGGTGTACAGCAGACCTTCGCCGGTATAGACCGCTACTGCCTTGCCTTCATAGGCGCGGCGCTCGAAGGGTACACCCTGGGCTTCGAGCCAGCGGCAATGTTCGACACTGTTGTCACAATAGAAGCGTAGTTTCTCATCGTCGCCGGTAGAGGTGCTGGCGCGCATGAAACGGTACATTTCTTCGGCGCTGTCCTCATAACCACAGGCGGATTGAACGTCAGTACCGCCACCCATATAGAAGATGCCTTCCGATGTGGCGCTGGCACCGCCGCCGCCACTGGCCCGTTCCACGACCAGTACATTGGCACCGGCCCGGTGGGCTTCCAGTGCAGCGCAGACACCGGCTACGCCAGCGCCAACAACCAGAATGTCACATTCATGGGCCCACTGGGTCACAGCGTCCGCTCGGGTGGGTGAAGAGATTTGCGGCATGGTAAGACTCCCTGCTCGAATTGATTAGTGTTCTTGTTCCAGTTGCGCCAACTTGATGCGATAGGGCTTGAGGGCGCGGACATACAACCAGAAAGCCACTGTAGCGCTGATGCAGCCGACTATGCCCAGAGAGGTGCCCACATGTTCCGGTCCGCCCAGTATCCGGTCGGTAACGAAGGCGATGACGCTGGGTGCCAGTCCCAGACCGCACACCGAGATCAGGAACAGGTACAGAGTCGAAATGATGCCACGCAATCGGTTCGGCGAAGCGAACTGCAGGGAAGAGGCGACCATTGCCTGGGGCAGGGCATAGAAGAAGGTGATGACTGCTGCCACGCACAGGGTAGCGACATAGCTGGTGACGAAGGGCAGCAGAGCGCAACCGACTGCGGATACGCCACAGCAGATGGCGGCCGAGCGCAAGGCGCTGTCCTGATACCCCATACGCTGGAGCAAGCGGCCAAAGGACGGGCCGAGGATGATACCCAGCGCACCGCAGGTCAGAACCAGTACGCCATATTGCAGGCCAACGGTTGCGGGGTTTACGTCGAAATGGCGAATCAGATAGCTGGGCATCCAGGTGGGCAGGCCGTAGATGACGATGGCCAGCATGCCCATGCCGATGAATACCCGCAGGAAGAATGCGCGGTCCTGCCAGATATACTGAGCAATCTCGGGGACGGTGAAGGCGCGATCATCCGTGCTGGGCGTGCTGCTGAAGGAGGTTCTGGCTGGTTCACGCACGGTAAACAGCAACATCGCGAGCAGCAAGCCCGGGAAGCCGACCATCATAAAGGTCACCTGCCAGGTGGACATGCCGGAAAAGGCGGGTATCAGCTCGATAAGCTCGGCGGCAAACGCAATCACCAGTCCCCCGGCGACCAGTGCCAGGCCGGCGCCCAGCGATGGGCCAAGCAGGAAGATGCTCATTGCCCTGGGCAGGCGAGGCTTGGTGAAGTAGTCGGCGATCAGCGACCAGGCTACCGGAGCCAAGCTGGCTTCGGCGGCGCCGACACCGGCACGGGCGAAGAACAATTCCCAGAAGCTGTTGGCCATGCCACACAGCACGGTACAGACGCTCCACATGGTGACGCCGAAGATCAGGATGTTACGGCGATGACCTGAATCCGCCCAGCGGCCGAACAGCGGGCCGCAGATGACGTAGGCGGACATGAAGGCAAAGCCCTGCAGAAAGCTGATGTCGACGTCGCTCAGCAGCAGATCCAACTTGATTGGATCTACCAACAGATTCAGTACCTGGCGGTCGATAAAGGCTACGGTATAGGCGGTGGTCAACAGAAAAACCACATACCATGCGTAATGGCTATCCTGACGAATCAGGGCGCCGCGGATGGGGGCGGTGGCGGTCAGCGGTGTGCTCATTGTGTGCTCGGCTTCTTATGGTGGATTACAACCTGTCCGCGCTGGGAGTCGCCAAGCGGACAGTTCCTTGATTATCAGTTGTCCGGAGCGCCGGCGGCTACCCAGGCAGTAATCTGCTCGATCTCGGGGGCGGACAATGCGGCGAAGCCCAGTGGCATACGCCCACCTGAGCCGCCTTGGTCAAGATGCGAGCCTTTGAGTTTGTGCAGCAGGTAGCTCTGTGCCGGTTGGCCCGGTTCCACGCGCGGCAGTGCGCTCTGTTCGGAAGGCTTGCTCACCAGCTGGTTGTAGGCGAGTGAGGGGGCCAGACCAAGCCCGCCCAGCTCTTCGCCGGTGATATGGCAGCTTACACAGTTCTGCTGGAGGATTGGCAGGATGTCCATGCTGAAAGCCGGAGCCTCCGCGCGCACCTCGCCCAGACTGGTAAAAACGAACAGCGCCAGCGCCAGTTGTGATTTCAGGAGTTGCATTGTCATCGACTTTGCCTTCCCGGCTCAGCGGCCGGGGCTTATTGTTATCAACGTGATCAGTAAATCAGCTGCTATGAGCCGTCCGGGCAGCAATGAAGCCGAAGGTCATGGCCGGGCCGATGGTGCCGCCGCCGCCCATGTAGGCTTCGCCTGTCGGACTGGCAATGCAGTTACCCGCACCATACAGGCCAGGAATCGGCTGGCCATTGCTATCGAGCACTCGGGCATGCTCATCGGTCAGCGGGCCGCTGTTGGTATCCAGCGCGCCCGGGGCAATGATGATCGCGTGATATGGGCCTTCCTCGGAGAGGGGGTGCATGGTCGCGTTGGGCATGCTGCCGACCCGATCTTCCATTCCTGCCCGCGGCCGTGAGAAGTACGCCTGCCATTCGGTTTCGGCGGGATGGCTGCCACGCTGGAAGTCCTCGTCGACACCAGCACGGGCAAAGCCGTTGTAGCGCTCCAGGGTCTTTGCCAGGCTTTCGGCGAAGTTCTTCGCCAAGGGATAGGCCGGGATCTTGTCGGTCAGCGAATCCAGGCGTTGCTGCAGATTGTTCTGCAATTGCTCGAGGGTATCGCCGCTGATCACATAGCTTACTTCACGGATGTCTGCGGGGATCGGGTAGTTGCCACCGAATACTTCCATGACGCGCTGATCGAAGACCATGAACAGTAGCTGGTTCGGATAATCCACCGCACTGGCATCCCAGGCCTGATGCACGCGGGTGCGGTCGTTGTAGTTGCGCTTCTCGTTGACCACACGCTTGCCATGCTTATTGACCAGAATCATGGCGTCGGCCGGCGGGATGTTGACAGCAGCACCTACTACACGGTTCTGCAGCGCCGACTCCAGTACAACTTGACTGCGCCAGGCGCTGTCCATCTTGCCCAGTGCGGCACCGGCCTGGGTGGCCAGAGCGATGAAGTCGCCGGTACTGCCGGCTGCGGCGCAGGCACCATAGATGGCACGATGATGGCGATGAGTAAGCTCGAGGTTGTGGGCGAAACCACCGGTACCAAAGATCACGCCCTTGCGTGCACGGATAGCCAGACGATCGCCCTTGTGGTGGGCAACTACGCCGATCACACGACCTTCCTCCTCAATGAGTTCGACTACTGCGTGGTCGGTCAGCGTCTTGGCGTCACGTTCAACGAGCCAGGCAATCATGGTATCAACCAGCGAGGAGCCGCGGCCGCCGCCTACCGCTGGATCTGGCCACACTGCGCGGCCCTTCGGCAAATGGTTCTCCTGCAGCCCCGGGGCATAATCGGCGGCAGGGCCGACACCACCAGGCAGTTCGAAGCGGATGAAGTTGCTGGCCTTGATCTGCTGGAATGTATCCAGTGCCGTTGAACCATTGCGATAGAAGGCCTGCAGCAACGCATATTCCCGCGCCTCCAGACCCAGAGTAGGACCGTCGGGCCGATAGCGTTCCGGGTAGGCATAACGGGCCATGTACTGCAGGCACTTAGCTTCATCGTCCGCCTGGCCGTTCTGCCTGAGAGTAAAGTTGTTCGGAATCCAGGCGACGCCGCCGGAGCGGCGAGTGGTACCACCGAAGATGGGCGCCTTCTCGAGCAGTATGACCTTATCACCCAGGTTGGTAGCGGTAACTGCTGCTGAGCAGGCCGCTGCGCCACTGCCGACACAGATGATATCGGTCTCTATGGCCCACTGACGTCTGGTGGCGGCATTTGCCGGTGCGCTAAGGGTGACGCCCGAAGCCAGTGCGACGGCGGTGGCGGTGGTGCCAGCCAGCAGCTTGCGGCGACTGAGATCAATGCGGTCTTCTTTGCTCATAGGGTAGTCCAATGTTGTAGTTATATTTAAAAACAGTCCAGATTGTTTATACAGTGGCCGGCTGTCTCGGGGAACAGCTGCCAGCCGTTAACATTGTTGTTATTTGTTGCTGTCCCACGGGCGCGGGCGTGGCTTGCCGGTCGCTTTTATCGCCGCCGCGTCTATTTCCGCGGCAGAGGGGTTGCGGCGCAGGGTCAGGCCTCCGTTGACCTGCAGGTTCTGACCGGTCATGAAACATTCATCACTGGAGAGCCAGCTGACGGCTGCGGCGATGTCTTCTGCGGTACCCACCCGGCCAAGCGGGTAGCACGCCTCGTAGGTGCCCTTCACCCCGGGTATGGCTGCTGCACCGGCGGCCATGGGAGTTTCGGTGAAACCTGGAGAGACGGAGTTGGCTCGTATGCCACGTTGGCCATACTCGTTAGCCAGGCAGCGCATGACGTGGTCGAAACCGGCTTTGGTACCCATGTAGGCTGCATGGTTTTCCAGCATGATGGTTGCAGTGGCTGAGGAGATCTGGATCAGCGAGCCGCCATTATGCATGTGCGGCAACACAGCTTGGAAGAACTTGAAAGGGCCGATGAACTGCAGCTGGCACATACGTTCCAGCTCCTCGTCCGTGGTCAGCTCATAGGGCTTCAACAAGCCCCAGCCGGTTGCGTTGACAGCGATATCGATGCCGCCGAACGTCTCCGCACAGGTCTGGGCGAGGCGCTCGACATCAGCGCGTTGAGTGATGTCGCAGACTGCGTAGCCACCCTGCAGCTCGGCGCTCAGGCGTGCCAGCTCATCAGCATGGCGGCCGCTGACGAATACACGGGCACCATCGGCGGCCAGACGCCTTGCAATCACCTGGCCCATATTGTCGCGTCCGGCTGCACCGATGATCAGTGCACGCTTGCCTTGCAATTGACTCATATGCCTACCTTCTTGTTGTTGTCAGAGTGTCTTCAGATGCCCACCACGGATTTGGCAATGATCCCCAGCTGTACTTCAGAGGCGCCGCCGAAAATGGTGAAGGCCCGACTGTTGAGGTAGTCGGGAATCAGCACCGACATAGTGGAGGAGGTGTCGATTTCGCCGGCGCGCCAGCGCAGACCCTCATGACCGAGAATCTCGGCGCCGAACTCGGCTATTGCCTGCTTCATGCGGCTGTTGCGCAACTTGAGGATGGAGGACACCGGTCCCGGATTCTGGCCGGGCTGCAGGCCGCCCATGATGCGCAGCTCCATCATCTCGAAACTGTCCAGGTCAGCACAGAGCTCGCCGAAGCGGCCCACCAGCTGTGGATTGCGGCGGATGTCCTGTCCTTCCGCGGCAAGTTGATCGATGACTTCGCCGATACGCTTGAGTTGCGAGCGCAGCCGGCCGCTGAAAATACCGGCACCACGCTCGAACTCCAACAGGTACTTGGCGCATTCCCAACCAGCATTTTCCGGACCGACCCGGTTGGACTGAGGCACTCGCACGTCAGTGAAGAACACCTCGTTGACATCGTGATCGCCACCGATGGTGTCGATCCGGCGTACTTCAATGCCTGGGGTGTTCATGTCGATCAGTAGAAAGCTGATGCCTTCCTGGCGACGGCCTTCGGTGCTGGTACGCACCAGAGCGAACATCATGTTGGCGTGGTGGGCCTGGGTGGTCCAGATCTTCGAGCCGTTGAGAATGTAATCATCGCCGTCGGCAATGGCGCGCATTTTCAGCGAGGCCAGGTCCGAGCCGGCGCCCGGTTCGGAGAAACCCTGGCACCAGTAGTCCTCTCCGGACAGGATGCGTGGCAGGTAGCGCGCCTTCTGCTCCTCGGTGCCGAAGCGGATAATCACCGGACTGACCAGACGCACGCCCATCGGGTGCACCAACGGCGCACCGGCCAAGGCGCATTCGCTCTCGAAGATGAAGCGCTGGATGGCGCTCCACTCGGTGCCGCCCAGCTCCCGCGGCCAAAGCGGAACCAGCCAGCCTTTCTCGTTCAGCTTGCGCTGCCAGGGACCGCTAGTCTCAGGCTCCGGGTAAACGCCGCTGGTAAAACGCTGGCCCTGGCGCAGTTCCTCGGTCAGATTGTCCCGCAGGAAGCCACGGACCTCTTCACGAAAAGCCTGTTCTTCTGTTGTCAGTGTCAGATTCATCGCGTTGTCCTCGTCATTCTGTCGTCAGAGTCGGCAGCACCTGGCTGTTGCGCCAGCTGTCTGTATCGAGCATGTGGTTGCCATAGGCCGAGCTGAAGGCTGCAGTAGTACCATGTTGCTGATGGAAGGCGAGCAGCTTGCGGAACAGGCTGGCGACAATCAGTTCTTCGGACACGCCCATGGCGCCATGCAACTGCACGGCAGCCTGGGATACCTCGCGGGCGCAGCGACCGACTTTGGAGCGAGCCAGTGCCGCCATCTGCCGGGCGCAAGCCGGGTCGTCCTGGGTGCGCAGTGCTGCCAGCTGGCAGGCGGACAGGCTGTCCTCGCAGGCCACCGCCATTTCGGCCAGACGGTGCTGTACCACCTGGAAGCTGGACAGCGGCTTGCCGAACTGCTGGCGCTCACTGACGTACGCGGCGGTCTGCTCAAGTGCAGCCTGCATGGCACCGGTGGCCTCCCAGCACTCGGCGATGATGGCCGATGCCATGACCTCGTTCAGCAGGGGGCGGTTGCTGGCCGGATTCCCCAGCAGAGCGCTGTCCATCACCCGTACCTGATTCAGCGTCAGGTCTGCGGCATGGGCGCTGTCCAAGGTGCGCTGGATGATCAATTCCACGCCAGGGCTGTCCGGCGCGAGCAGGAATAAACCGCAGCCGCCATCTTCCAGCTCGGCACTGACGATCAGTGCATCAGCACCCGGTGCGCCAGCCACCAGTGCCTTGCTGCCATTGAGCAGATAGCCGTCAGCATCGCGGGTTGCGTGAGTTGCACGAGGTGCCCAAGGGGCGATTTCGAAGCGTTCTTCGTGGGCCAGCACCAGGCGCTTTTTGCCAGCGATCATTGCCGGCAGCCACTGATCCTTCTGTGCCTGATCGGCCACCAGCTGCAACAGGCGAGTGGCACGCAGTACGCAAGCTACATAGGGTTCGACCACCAGATGCTGGCCGAAGGCGCGCATCAGCAGGCCAGCTTCCACCGGGCCACCGCCAATACCGCCGTTCTCTTCGGTTACCGGCAGGCCGAGCCAGCCCATCTCGGCAAAGTTCTGCCACACGGTGGAGTGGACGCCATTGGGTGCGGACAGGCTATTGGCCCGCGCAATGAAGTCGTATTCATGCTTGAGGTAATCGAGCACGCTACTCTCGATCATTTCCTGCAGGTCGGTAGATGCTAGCAACATGATGGTTCTCCCTGTCAGGCTGACGTCTTACGGCCAAGCAGCAGTGCGTCGACTGCTGCTGCACCTTCGCCGACGGCCTTGACCTGTAGCGGATTTACTTCGATTTCATCGGCTTCGATGCCCAGCCGAGCGGAAGCGTTGGACAGTGCGGCAATCGCCTTGCAGGCAGCGTCCACATCGGCTTTGGGCCGACCGCGGAAACCATCCAGCAGCGGGAAGGCTTTGAGCTCGTCGAGCATGTCCCGGGCAAAGGCTTCGTCGACCGGCAGCAGACGGTGGCTGACATCGCGATAGAGCTCGGTAAGCACACCACCAAGGCCCACGGTCAGAGCAGGACCGAATACGTCATCGTGGGTGACGCCGACGATGAGCTCGGCAATACCGGTGGACATCTTCTGTACCAAGACGCCATCCAGCTTCGCCTGAGGGTCGTAGCGCCCCGCGGAGTCCATGACGTCGGCGAAGGCGCTGCGTACCTCCTCATCGTTCTGCAGGCGCAGTTTCACTCCACCGGCTTCGGTCTTGTGGGCGATGTCGGCGCTGAGAATCTTCAGTACCACCGGGTAGCCGATGGCGCGGGCTGCATTGATAGCTTCCTCTGCCGTAGCAGCCGGCTGCTCTGCCACTGCCGGTACGCCGAAACGACCCAGCAGCTGCTTGGTCTGATACTCGTTAAGCCGCTCCAGTTGATGGGGCTCGACCGCCACCGAGGTCTGCCGCAGTGTTGCCCAGTGAGCCACCCGCTCCCGACCTGCCAGCCAGTGGCAGAACGGCGCCAGTGCCTGTACGGCACGACCGATATCGGTGAACACAGGGACGCCACCTGCGGCCAGCTTGTCACGGCAGGTCGCTTTGCCCGTATCGATGGCGACGAACAGCCGCGGATACTTCGCGCATATCTCCAACAGCGGATCAGCCATGCGATCCAGCAGCGAACCGGAGGCATACACCACCACGGTATCGATAGAGTCGGTCTGAGCCAGTGCTTCAAACACCGAGCGTACGAAGTCGGGGTTGTTGACAATATTACCGGTCACGTCGATCGGGTTGGAAACCATGCCGTAATCCGGAATACCATCGCGCAGGGTCTGCTGTACGTCGGCGGGCAGGGTGGGGATATCCAGCCCCGCACCGATGAACTTGTCCGCGAGAATGGCGCCCAGTGCACCGGACAGGGTCATGATGGCCACACGCTTTCCGCCATGGCGGTGGCGGAAGCCGCTGAGCATCGCCAGATCAGCCATCTGTGCGAAGTCATTGCTCTGGATTACGTTCAGCTGCTTGAGTCCTGCCTTGTACAGGGCTTGGTTGCCGGCCAGGGCAGAGGTGTGCGAGCGCACGGCCTCGGAGCCTTTTTCGGTATCGCCGACCTTGTATAGAATCAGCGGTTTGTCGGCAGCGGCGAATTGCAGCGCTACATCGATGAAGCGCTCACCGTTGCGAAGCTGTTCGACATAGCCGACCACGCAGTCAGTGTTCTGGTCCTGGGCGAGGAACTCCAGATACTCGGCGTATTCAACGCAGGCTTCGTTGCCGGTATTGATGAAATGACTGACCGGAATGCCTTGCTCGCGCAGCAAGGCGAACACGGCAGAGCACACGTTGCCGCTCTGGGTGACCAGACTGACCCGGCCAGGCGTGTGCTGCTGCGGTACGGCGCGGAAGACCGAGGCGAATGCGGTATACAGGTTCAGGTTGAGGTTGGCAAAACCCATGCAGTTGGGGCCGGCAACCACCATGCCGCTTTGCTCGACAAAGGCCTCCATTTCGGCCTGCAGCTTTTCGCCTTCACCGCCCATCTCGGCAAAGCCGGCTGCATAGACAATGGCAGCTTTTACGCCGCGGGCGTGACAACGGCGGAGCATGCTGGTGACATCCTGAGCGCCGATCGCCAGCACAGCCAGCTCGGGCGACGCTGGTACGGACTCGATATCAGGGTAGCATGGGAAGCCGAAGACTTCGTCATACTTGGGGTTGATTGGGTATACCTGTCCGGCGTAACTGAAATGCCGGAGCAGATCCAGGGGCATGCCGCCGATCCGGGCCGGATTGTTGCTCGCACCGACGAGTGCGACCGAAGAAGGGTTGAGCAGAGCGGACAAACGATGCGACATGCATGAACCTCATTGTTATTCTGGCTGGATCTGGCATGGCTGCAAATAAAGCAGTCCATACCGCTTTTTAAATATAGTGGACAGAATTTCCGAGGCTTGCAATAAGTCGCTGAAAAAATACTCATATTTTCCGCATTGTGGAAAATGACGATGGATAAGCGTCCGGGTACTGGTACGCTTGGCTAGGGCTACTGTAAAATAGAGTCCGCCTTGACGGTTATTGTATGTTAACGATTAGCTCGCAAGTAAATCTGTATCGGGAGAAAAGAATGACAAGAACAGTTTATGTGGTCGGCGCTGCGCGTACGGCCATAGGTACCTTTGGTGGTACCCTCAAGGATACGGCTCTGAGCAGCCTGGCTACCACGGCGGTAAAGGCTGCGCTGGAGCGCTCCGGAGTTGCTCCCGAACGGGTCGGGCACGTGGTCATGGGTAATGTCATTCCTACCGAGCCGAAGGACGCCTATCTCAGCCGGGTAGCAGCCATGGATGCGTGCATTCCCAAGGAAACCCCGGCGTTCAACGTCAACCGACTTTGTGGTTCAGCCCTGCAGGCGATCGTCTCGGCGGCCCAGAGCATCATGCTCGGTGACGTCGATGTCGCCATCGGCGGTGGCGCCGAAAGCATGAGTCGCGGTCCCTATATACTACCGGCAATGCGCTGGGGCGGCCGTTTGGGCGATGCCGTCGCGCTGGATTACATGAATGGCATCCTGCACGACCCATGGAAGCGCATGCACATGGGTGTTACGGCGGAGAACATAGCGAGCCGGTATGGCATCTCCCGGAAGACCCAGGATGAGCTGGCACTCGAAAGCCAGAGCCGCGCGGCCAAGGCCATCGAGAATGGCTACTTCGCCTCGCAGATCGTCCCGGTTGAAATAAAGTCCCGCAAGGGAACGCAGCTGTTCGAAGTCGACGAGCATGTGCGCGCCAATGTGACCTTGGAGCAACTCAACGGCATGCGGCCGGTGTTCCAGTCTGACAACGGTACCGTGACGCCCGGTAACGCTTCCGGCCTGAATGATGGTGCCGCGGCGCTGATGCTCGCTTCGGAGCAGGCTGTCAACGACCTGAAACTGACGCCGTTGGCACGACTGGTGGGGTATGCGCATGCTGGGGTGGATCCGGACTACATGGGCATCGGGCCGGTACCGGCAGTGCGACAAGTTCTGCAACGCACCGGTCTGAGCCTGCAGGATATCGACGTCATCGAAGCCAATGAGGCGTTCGCCGCGCAGGCCTGTGCAGTAATGCAGGAGCTGGAGATGGATCCGGCGAAGGTCAACCCCAACGGCTCCGGTATATCCCTCGGCCACCCAGTGGGTGCAACTGGTGCCATCATCAGCGTCAAGGCCATCTATGAACTGCATCGCACCGGCGGACGTTATGCGCTGGTGACCATGTGTATCGGTGGTGGGCAGGGCATTGCCGCCATCTACGAACGAATCTGATAGAACGCATCACGGGAAGAAAGAACAATGACAATGCAGCAAGTGGGAGTAATTGGCGCAGGCACCATGGGCAACGGCATCGCTCAGGTATGCGCTGCGGCAGGACTGTCGGTGACTCTGGTGGATATTTCTGCCGAGGCGCTGGACCGGGCCATTGCCACGATGGCCGGCAGTCTGGACCGACTGGTGCGAAAGAACCAGCTATCCGAAAATCAGAAACAGGAAACGCTGGCCCGGGTACGTACCTCCACCGCGATGGCCGACCTTGCCGATGCGGATCTGGTGATTGAAGCGGCAACTGAGGTGCTGCACATCAAGGAGGCCATTATCCGTCAGGTGGACGAAGTGGTGCGGCCGGATGCAATCATTGCCACCAACACCTCTTCCATCTCCATCACCCGTATTGCCAGCGTCAGCAGTCGGCCCGAGCGCTGCATCGGCATGCACTTCTTCAATCCTGTGCCGGTCATGCTGCTGGTGGAACTGATTGCCGGCCTGCAGACTGCAGCGGATACCCATGCTGCTGCCAGCGAGTTCGTCAGCCGCATCAACAAGACCGCTGTGAGTGTGCGTAACAGCCCCGGCTTTGCCGTCAACCGTATTCTGGTACCTATGATCAACGAAGCTATTTTCGTGCTGCAGGAGGGGATCGCCATTGCCGAGGATATCGATCAGGGTATGCGTCTGGGTTGCAACCATCCGATAGGCCCATTGGCGCTGGCTGATCTAATCGGGTTGGATACCCTGCTGCAGGTTATGGAAGTGTTCTACACCGGGTTCGGTGACAGCAAATACCGTCCGGCGCCACTGCTGCGTGAAATGGTTGAAGCGGGTTACCTGGGCAGAAAAGCCGGACGTGGTTTTTATAACTATTCTGGCTGATACTGGTAAGACAATAACTACAGCTACTTGAGGGTTGAAAGGATGTCATTAAATTCGACTGTTCGTGTATTCCTGTTTCTGATTATGGGGTTGGTGGCGTCAGGGGCGCAGGCCCAGCAGGAAGAAGCCCAGGCCCGCGCTCTGCTCGCCGATGCGGTGGACTACTACAAGGAAAACGGCGACAAGGCGCTGGCGGTGTTCAGCAGGCAGGGGCCTTTCGTGCGGGATGACCTGTATGTGTTCGCCATCAACACCAATGGCATCATGCTCGCCAGCGGGGGGCCGTCGGTGATGCTGATCGGGCGGGATGTCATGAACACCATCGATGATGAGCTCAAGCCCAAGTTCCAGCAGGCGCTGCGCATGCCGGAAAGTGGCGAGATCCTTGAGGCCGACTATCCCTGGGGTAACTGGAACACGGGTGGGCGCACCATCACCAAGCATGTGTACTTTCAGCGGGTAGGTGATACCGTGCTGGCGGTGGGTTATTACCAGCCGCGGGCCAGCTCCGAGCAGGCACTGGAGCTGCTGGACGTCGCCGCCGACGGGGTCAGCAAGGAACCGCGGGAAACCTTCACTGCGATCAACGCACTGGACGAGCGTTTCTACAAGGATGATCTCTACGTCTTTGTGGTCGAGCTGGACAGTCAGCGTTTTGTTGCCCACGGCTCCAACCTGCGGCTGGTAGGTCGTGACTTCGGTGCGTTGGCTGACCGGGTCGGCAAGCCCTTCGGTCAGAAGGCGCTGGATGAGATCGCGACCAAGGACCTGGTCGAATTCGATTACCAGTGGAAGCACCCGATTACAGGTAATACCGAGCACAAGCACGCCTTTGCCCGCAAGGTCGGCAATTACCTGGTCGCAGTTGGGTACTATCAACCCAACAATGCCGCCGACTGATTAACTCTGCAGTTCAACCTGGTCGCGAAAGTACCTCAGCGCCTCCGGGTTGGCCAGAGCGTCGGTGTTTCTCACCGGCTGGCCGTGCACCACATTGCGCACGGCCAGTTCGACTATCTTGCCGCTGCGCGTACGCGGAATATCCGTTACCGCAAGAATGCATGCTGGCATATGGCGCGGTGTCGCATGCTGGCGGATCTGCGCCCACAGCACCACCCGCACATCACCCTGTCGTTGCTGACCAATAGCGACGGCTTCCAGCACTTCCTCGATACCCTCCACCTGCCGGTAGATTTCCGCCGTGCCGTGCCGTGCCGTGCCGTGCCGATCCGTACGCCGCTGGGGTTGAGTACCGCGTCCGAACCGCCGCCGATTGAGGAAGGGCAGATTACAGCTACGCCCGCGGCGATTCGAAAGTGTTCGATTATCGGACGCTGGCTATGGGGCAGGTCGCGCAAGTTACCTATGCTGGCCCCCAGTCTGGTGCGGTGCCAAGTGCGGTGCCTCCCAGGTCTCGGTTAATAACAACAAGAGAACCGCTGTCATGCACAAAATTGATATTCACGATGTTATCGATAACGCTCGCTTCAGTGGCTTCCACTGGGTGGTCATGAGCCTGTGTGCGTTGCTGTTGATTTTCGACGGCTACGATCTGTTCATCTACGGTGTGGTCCTGCCGGTAATCATGGATGAGTGGGGGCTGACGCCGCTGCAGGCCGGAGCGCTGGGCAGTTACGCCCTGTTCGGCATGATGTTCGGGGCGCTGCTGTTCGGCACCCTGGCTGACCACATTGGTCGCAGGAAGGGCATCCTCGTCTGCTTCATGCTGTTCAGCGTGGCGACCGTGGCCAATGGCTTTGCCAGCACGCCCACCGAATTTGGCATCTTTCGCTTTCTCGCCGGCCTCGGCTGCGGCGGCCTGATGCCCAATGTCGTTGCCCTGATGAACGAATACGCACCGAAGAAACTGCGCAGCACCCTGGTCGCGGTCATGTTCAGCGGTTACTCGTTGGGTGGCATGTGTTCGGCCGGTCTGGGTATCTTCCTGCTGCCGCACTTTGGCTGGGAGGTGATGTTCTTTGCGGCCATCGTACCGCTGTTGCTGGTGCCGGTGATCATTCATCTGCTGCCGGAGTCGGTCGGCTTTCTGATGCGTCAGGGCCGCCACGATGAGGCCCGCGTCATGCTGCAGAAAGTGCAGCCTGACGTCCTGCTGCCGAAGGACGCAGCGCTGGTCATGGCCGATACCGGTGGGCAGAAATTCTCGGTGCTGGACCTGTTCCGCGGCGGCCGGCTGGTTGGCACGCTGTCGATCTGGGTCGCCTTCTTCTGCTGTCTGCTGATGGTTTATGCGCTGGGTTCCTGGCTACCGAAGTTGATGGCCAATGCCGGTTACAGCCTGGGTTCGAGCCTGTCGTTCCTGCTGGCGCTTAACTTCGGCGGCATGTTCGGCGCCATTCTCGGCGGCTGGCTGGGAGATCGCTTCGATCTGGGCAAGGTGGTTGTGGCCTTCTTCATCGTATCGGTGGCCTCGATCAGTCTGCTCGGCTTCAAGACGCCGATGCCGGTGCTCTATACCCTGATCACCATCGCCGGGGGCACGGTGATCGGTACCCAGATCCTGTTGTATGCGGCAGCAGCGCAGTACTACGGCCTGTCGATACGTTCCACCGGCCTGGGCTGGGCCTCTGGAATCGGTCGCAATGGCGCTATCGTCGGTCCGCTGCTCGGCGGCGCGCTGTTGGGCATCAACCTGCCGCTGCAGCTGAACTTCATTGCCTTTGCCATCCCCGGCGCGATTGCCGCGTTGGCCATGACCCTGTTCGTGCTGGTTGGCAAGCGCCAGCCGGTCGACCAGCGGTCCGGTACCCCCGCCTCGCTGCTGGCCGCCAAGGCTTGACAGCGGAACGTCCTGTGCGCAGAGCCCGGCTCTGCGCATGACTCGAGCTTGAATGGTGCAGAACAATGAAAACCCTGTTCCGGGACCTGTCCGTATCGGCAGTGATGGCCGGCTTCATCGCCACGCTGATCTCCTACGCCGGGCCGCTGGTGATTATCTTTCAGGTGGCGCAGGCGGCAGACCTGCCCCAGTCGGTACTGACCTCCTGGATCTGGGCCATCTCCATTGGCAGCGGCGTACTGGGTATTGTCCTGAGCCTGCGCTACCGGGTGCCGGTGGTGATTGCCTGGAACGCCCCGGGATCGGCGCTGCTGATCACCCTGTTGCCGGGCATGAGCCTGAACGAAGCCATCGGCGCCTATCTGCTCAGCAGCCTGATCATCCTGCTGGTGGGCGTCTCCGGCAGCTTTGATCGCATCGTCAGCCGACTGCCGGCAGCGATTGTCGCCGGCATGCTGGCGGGTATCCTGTTCAGCTTCGGTACTGGTCTGTTCGTGTCCCTGCAGCAGCAACCGGTGCTGGTGTTGGGGATGTTCTTCACTTACCTGCTGGGTCGGCGGCTGTTCCCCCGTTATGCGGTGGTGGCGGTGCTGCTGGTGGGCGTGGCCATTGCGCTGGGCATGGGCGAGCTGCGTACCGATGGGCTGGAGCTGGCGGTGGCCATCCCCCGCTGGATCACTCCGGAGTTCAGCTGGCAGGCGACCCTGAACATCGCTCTGCCGCTGGTGATGGTGGCACTCACCGGGCAGTTCCTGCCGGGGGTGGCGCTGCTGCGCTCCTGCGGGTACGACACACCGGCCAGTCCGCTGATCACCCACAGCGGTCTGGGCTCGGCACTGCTGGCACCCTTTGGCTGTCACGGGCTGACCCTGGCCGCGATCACGGCTGCCATCTGTACCGGCAGGGAGGCCCATGAGGATCCGGGCAGGCGCTATGTTGCCGGAATCTCCGGCGGGCTGTTCTACCTGCTGCTGGGGACCTTTGGCGCCACCATGGTGTCGTTGTTCACCGCCTTTCCGGCGGCACTGGTGGCTGCGCTGGCCGGCCTTGCCCTGCTGTCGGCCATAGGTGCCGCGCTGAGCGGAGCCATGGCGGTGCCGACGGACCGCGAGGCGGCGTTGATCACCTTTCTGGTGACGGCCTCCGGCATGAGTTTCCTCGGCCTGGCCGCCGCGTTCTGGGGCCTGATCTTCGGTCTGGCCACACATGTCATGCTCAAGCTGCACCGACCCCATCCCGCCGCAGGCCCGCGCCCGGTGGCACACAGAAGTTGAACGCACGCTGAGGCAACCCTGAATTTTTTGAGTTTTTGTCCGCTGCAGGCCGCGCGCCTGCGGTTGGACAGGTTGCGTCCCGCAACCAGGCAAAACCAGCAAGAAGTACTGATAAAACAGAAAAACAATGAGAAAACCCCATGAAAATACCGTTCAAATACTGCACTCTGGCCCTTACCATCGGCTCCGCCCTGTTGCTGTCAGCACAGGCATCGGTCGCCAGCGAAGGGTTCATTGAGGGCGCAGCGGCCACCCTGCAGGCGCGCAACTACTATTTCAGCCGTGACTTCTCCGATATCGTCGGCGCCAACCAGCAGTCCAGGTCCGAGGAGTGGGCCCATGGCTTCATTCTGCGGGTGAACTCCGGCTATACACGGGGCACGCTGGGTGTGGGTGTCGATCTGCTCGGGCAGCTGGGCATCAAGCTGGACAGCGGCGGCGGGCGTATCAACACCGGCCTGCTGCCCGCGAACAGTGACGGCAAGGCGCCGGATAGCTTCAGCCGTCTGGGTGGAGCGCTCAAGCTGCGGCTGTCACAGACCGAGTTGAGGATAGGTGAGCAGACGCCGAACCTGCCGGTATTGACCTTCAGTGACATCCGCCTGCTGCCGCCGAGCTACCAAGGTGTCACCATCGTCTCCAGGGAAATTGACGGCCTGACCCTGCAGGGCGGCCAGTTCCAGTCCGGCAGTCTGCTCAACGAAGCAGGGGATGACCGGATGCACGCGAAACTGGGGCATGTGCCGCGCCTGGCCGCCGGCACCAGC
This sequence comes from uncultured Halopseudomonas sp., assembly GCA_964474945.1. Lineage (GTDB taxonomy): Bacteria > Pseudomonadota > Gammaproteobacteria > Pseudomonadales > Pseudomonadaceae > Halopseudomonas. The sequence continues at coordinate 54,140 of CAYYUQ010000005.1, forward strand.
AGTGATCGTTTCAACTTTGCCGCAGCCGAGTACGCCTTCAGTGACAAGCGCACCTCGGTCGCCGCCTGGTACGCGCAGCTGGAGGACATCTACCAACAGCGCTACTACAACCTGAAACACAGCCTGCCGTTGGGTGCCTGGGTGCTGGGTGCCAATCTCGGCTTCTATGATTCGACGGAAGACGGGAACCAGCTGCTCGGCGCCATCGACAACCAGGCGCTGTATACCATGCTGTCCGCCCGCCATGGCGGCCACACTGTCTATCTGGGTTATCAGGCGATGTTCGGCGATCATGCCTTCCCGCGGGTGTTCAGCAACGTATCGCCGCTGGGCAACGAGGTGCCGACCTACGAATTCGCCGGTGCCGATGAGCGTTCCTGGCAACTGCGTTATGACTACGACTTCGCCGCATCAGGAATCCCCGGGTTGGTCGCAGGGGTACGTTACATCAGGGGTGACAACGTCGACGTGCTGGCCACCAATGGCAGCGGTGGCGGTTACGAGGGCGAGGAATGGGAGCGCGACCTGGATATCGGTTATACGGTGCAGAGTGGCGCACTGAAGAACCTGAATATACGCGCACGCAATGTCACTGCCCGCTCCAATTACCGAACCGACATCAATGAAAACCGCATTATCTTCAATTACACTTGGACCCTCTTCTGAGTAGGAAAGCGCCCACCAGCAGCCGGGTGGGCGCGTGTCATGCCTTCGAACAGTATCGATAAAAGGGTCGGCTTCATATATGGATAACAGGAATACTTTTCGCTTTCTGGCTGCGGTTGCAGTGGTGCTGGGAGGCTTTTGGCAGGGTGTGGCCATGGCAGGCGAGCCGCTCAGGATCGGGATGCTGTTGCCCCAGACGGGGGCCTATGCGGCACTCGGTCAATCCATCAGCAATGGCGTGAGTCTGGCCATCGACCAGCACGCCGGCCGCTTCGGTGGTCGTCCGGTGGAGTTGGTGGAAGTCGACGGCAGCTCAGCCGATGAAACCCTGCGCAATATGCGCAGACTGATCCGCAATGAGCGGGTGGACGCGGTGATAGGTCCGGTACACTCGGATGTCGGCATCATGGCGGTGCGTGCCATGCGCAACAGCACGGTGCCGCTGATCATTCCCAATGCCGGGTTCAATGCGGCAACCGGGCAGATGTGTGCACCGAACGTCTTTCGTACCTCGTTCAGTTCCTGGCAGAATGCCTGGCCGTTGGGGCAGGTAGCAGCTGAGCGCGGTTATCGCAATGTGGTCACCCTGGCCTGGCGCTACGGTTTTGGTGTCGAATCGGTGGCCGGATTCAAGGAAGGCCTGCAGCACGCCGGTGGTCGGGTCAGCAAGGAAATCTACATCCCGTTCCCGGAGCTGGACTTCGATGCAGCGCTGGCCGAAATCACCGCGTTGGAGCCCGATGCCGTGTTCGTGTTCTTCGCCGGCAGCGGCGCCCCCAGCTTTCTCCGTGATTATGCCGCAGCCGGGTTGCATGGCCGGATTCCCTTGATCGGTCCGGGTTTTGTCACCGAAGGTGCGCTGGCCGATTCGGGAGCGGCGGCAGAAGGTGTTTTGACCACACTGCACTACGCTGACAGCCTTGATACTCCGCGCAACCGCAGTTTTCGCGGCGCCTACCAGCAGAAGTTTGCCAGCGATGCGGATATCTATGCGGTTCAGGGGTACGATGCGGGTCTGCTGCTGGCCCAGTCGCTGGATCAGGTGGATGGTAACACCCAGGACCATGAGCAATGGTTTGCCGCCATGCGCAGTGCGACCATCGACAGTCCACGGGGGCCGTGGCGCTTTTCCAGCGCACAGAACCCCATTCAGAACATCTATCTACGGGAAGTGCGTAACGGCAGTAATCAGGTCATCAGTATTGCCGCCGAGGGCCTGAGTGACCCGGCCCCGGGATGCCCGTTGCACTAGAACAAGAGACGTCGTCCGCATGCGTGTCAGAAAGAGTATCTGTGCCATGGTCATTGAGCGGCCCGCAGCCCTGACGCGGGCGGGGTAAGCAGGATGTCCAGCAAGCCGCCGGTGGGCGATGCGCCTGCGATCATTGCCTCGCCGGCCCGGCGTATCGATGCCTTGACCGGTCATCCGGACTTCATGACTTCGCTGGCGCGCGGCCTGGCGGTGATCCATGCCTTCCAGGAGCGCAAGCGGCATCTGACCATCGCGCAGATCAGTCACCGCACGGAAATCCCCAGGGCTTCGGTGCGGCGCTGTCTGTATACCCTGATGCAGCTGGGGTACGTGACCAACAATGGGCATATCTGGTCGCTGTTGCCCAAGGTGTTGACCCTGGGGCATGCCTACCTGTCCTCCACGCCCATGGCCGCAGCGGCGCAGCCGATTCTCGACCGGCTCAGTGACCAGCTGGACGAGGCCTGTTCCATGGCCACCCTGGAGGGGGAGGAGATCCTCTATGTTGCCCGCTCATCGATTCCCCTGCGGCTGGTTTCTGTCAATCTCAGTATCGGCAGCCGCCTGCCTGCCTACTGCACAGCGATGGGGCAGATATTGCTGGCGGGCCTGGATGACAGCGCACTGCAGGAGTATCTGGCCAATGTCAGCCTGCAGGTCAGAACCAGCCGTACCCTGCGTACCGTCGAAGCCCTGCATGAGGTGTTGATGGAAACCCGTGAACGGGGCTGGGTGATCAGCGATCAGGAGCTTGAGCTGGGTCTGCGTTCGCTGGCGGTCCCTTTGCGTGATCCTGCCGGGCAGGTGGTTGCAGCGTTGAACGTCGGTACCCCGGTCAGCCGGGTGACCCGCGGCGAACTGCAGATCCGCTTCCTGCCGGTGCTGCTGGAAGCCAGCCGGGAGCTGAGCAAGCGGTTGTTTCACTAGTCCGCCTCCATCTCCAGCAGCACGCTGCCCTCAAACCAGGCAGTGCCGAGGGGCCTGTCAATCGTCGGTTGATCAGGCGCAGGAATGCCTGGAATCTACCTTGACGATGATCAATTATAAAAATATATGAACTAGACATCAGTTAATATTAATTTGAGTTTATGTTTCTTCCGGAGCACACTGTTTCGCGTCGTCGCTTACTGCCCTGTGTTACCGGAGTCCCCATGCCTACCCTCGCACCTTCGTCAGACTCAGTTGAGCTTGGCTATAACTATGATGTCGTTCGAAAATTCACCATCATGACGCTGGTCTGGGGTGCTCTCGGGATGCTCATGGGTGTCGTGCTGGCGGCGCAACTGGTGTGGCCGGCCTTAAACTTCGATCTGCCCTGGTTCAGTTTCGGCCGTTTGCGCCCGGTGCATACCAATCTGGTTATTTTCGCCTTCGGTGGCGGCGCGTTGTTCGCGACGTCCTTTTATGTGGTGCAGCGCACCAGTCGTGTGCGGCTGATCTCGGATCGTCTGGCGAACGTAGTGTTCTGGGCCTGGCAGGCGATCATGGTGTCGCTGGTTATCAGTTACGCCAGCGGCCTGACCACCAGCAAGGAATACGCCGAGATGATCTGGCCAATGGCGACGCTGATTACTGTCGTCTGGCTGATATACGCCTATCTCTTCTTCGGCACCATTGCCCGGCGTAACGTCAAACATATCTACGTGGGTAACTGGTTCTACGGAGCTTTTATCATCGTCACCGGTCTGGTGCATGTGGTGAACCACATTGATCTGCCGGTTTCACTGATCAAGTCCTATCCCGTCTATGCCGGTGCTACCGATGCGATGATCCAGTGGTGGTACGGCCATAGTGTGGTCGGCTTCATTCTATCGGTCGGTTTCCTCGGGCTGATGTACTACTACGTACCCAAGCAGGCCGGACGACCGATCTATTCCTATCGCCTGTCCATCGTGCACTTCTGGGCTGTGATTGCGCTGTATATCTGGGCTGGCCCGCACCACCTGCATTACACCGCCTTGCCTGATTGGGCGCAGACGCTGGGCATGGTGATGTCTATCATTCTGCTGGCACCCAGCTGGGGCGGCATGATCAACGGCATGATGACCCTCTCCGGAGCCTGGCATAAATTGCGCAGCGACCCGGTGCTGCGTTTTCTGGTGGTGGCGCTGGCGTTCTACGGTATGTCCACCTTTGAAGGGCCGATGATGGCGATCAAGACGGTCAATGCTCTGTCGCATTACACCGACTGGACCATCGGCCACGTGCATGCCGGGGCGCTGGGCTGGGTGGCGATGATCAGTATCGGTGCGCTTTACCATATGGTGCCCAGGCTGTGGGGCCGTGAAGACATGTACAGCATTCGGCTGATCAACCTGCACTTCTGGATGGCCAGCATGGGCACGGTGTTATACATCGTTGCCATGTGGGTCAACGGTATCACTCAGGGTCTGATGTGGCGTGCAGTGAATGTCGATGGCACGTTGACCTATTCCTTTGTCGAGGCACTTTCAGCCAGCCATCCGGGTTATATCGTGCGCATGATCGGCGGCGGCATCTTTGCTGCAGGTATGTTGCTGATGGTGTTCAACTGCGCCATGACCATCCGCGGTGCCAGAGCCGGGGCGCCTCAGGCCAGTCTGGCGGAGGTCAGTCATTGATTGCAGGGGTGGCGTAACGGCTGCGTTGCGCCGCCTGCGACCTGTAAATCACTGCTGCTGTTTCGTTGATTATTATTGAATTTTCCTGGTTTGTGCGGCCATGCAGAATAGCCGACGTTCGTTTTTTATCCGTCATGTACCGGTTCTTATGTGCGCCTGTCGTCACTTGTCACCGGCAGGAGTACGTTAGATGTCCCCTCAGTTGTTGATCCTGTCCCGCCGACTGTTCGGCTGGTTGCCCCGAACTGTGCAAACCCGCCCCGGCGAGTGGATGCGCGCGGCGACCGGTGTTGCGCTGGCGGTGGTCGGTACGTTCTGGCTGTCCAGTCTGCTGTACGGCAATACCACGGCGATGATCCTGCTGGGGCCGGCTGGCGCATCGGCCGTGTTGTTGTTTGTGGTGTCATCCGGGGCGTTGGCCCAGCCATGGCCGGTATTGGGCAGTTATCTGCTGTCGGCACTGGTTGGGGTAGGGGCGCTGCATTTGCCGTTACCGGATATGAGTCAGGTTCAACTGATGGTGACAGCGGTGGGCGTGGTGGTGTTGGGGATGCTGATATTGCGTTGCGTGCATCCTCCTGCCAGTGCGATGACGGTGGTGATCGTGCTTGCTGGGGAGTTACTGCGGCCGCTGGGTGCTTGGCTGGTGTTGCCGGTGATGCTGAATGCCTGTTGCTTGCTGTTCTGTGCCACGCTGTACAACAACCTGACCGGTGTGCGTTACCCGAAACAGGCTCCTCGAGTCGATCTGCATAACACCCGGTATATCCTGCCGGAGCAGCGGGTCGGCTTTACCGAGGAGGATCTGGATCACGCATTGGATAAGTTCGGCTCCTTCGTCGACATCAACCGCCATGACCTGGAACAGATCATTCGGGATACCGAAAGCTCTGCGCTGCGCCGCAAGATGGGCGACATCCGTGCCGAGCAAATCATGTCGCGCGATATCCGCACGGTGGGGCACGACACTTCGGTGCGCCAGGCCATAGGCATGTTCCGCCATCATCACGTCAAGACACTCCCGGTGGTGAACAGCGACGGCAAGGTGCAGGGCATCATCAGCTTGAGCGATCTGTTGGCACAACTGGATCTGCCCATGGGGCGGATTCTGCCGACCCGGGTCAATCTGTGGCGGGATCAGCCACTGCATCGGATCATGACTGCGCCGGTCATCACAGTGGATCGACAGACCCACGTGGTAGACATGATTCCTCTTCTATCCAGTCAGGGACTGCACTGCCTGCCCGTGCTGGAAAACGACAAGATAGTGGGGATGGTGACGCAAACCGACGTGATTGCAGCGTTGCACCGCGACCTGGTCAGTCATCTGGCCTGAGAGCCCTGCGCCGCGCGCTCAGCTTTTGGATAGGGGAACCGGATCCCAGCGTTGCGACCAGTCCTGCTCAATCAGCGCCAGGTCACGCAGATGCTGTAATGCCAGTTCGAGCACTTCCGAGGTGCGCTGCCGTGAGTAGACAAGGTAGGTAGGGAAGCTGAACTCCGGAGCCACTTCCACCCGTTCCAGCATGCCGCTGTCCAGATAATGCTGAACCACCCGGCTGCGGAAATAGCCGGAACCGCCTTCCTCGAGAATGTACTGCAACGCCAGCGGCCCGAGATTGAAAGTAATGGGTGCGCGGGCCTTGTCGGGGAGCGCAGCGTCGTGTTGGCGACGGAACTCCTCGCCCCAGTCAATATAAACGTAGGGCTCCGGCTGACCCGGCCGGCAGACCTGAATCAACTTCTCTTCCAGTAACTCCTCTACTTGCAGTCCCGGCAGGTATTCAGGGCGATAAATCAGAGCGGCATCCAGCGTGCCCTGTTCCACCCGTTGCATCAGCAAGCTGCTGTCGGCGATCTCGGCGCGTACCGAATGCTCGGGAATCTTCTGGCGCAGTACGCGTACCCACTGCAACATCAGCGGCGTGCTCAAACTGGCCTCGCCGCCGATATGCAGTACATCACTGAATCCTTTGAGCAGCGGCAGATCGCGCTGGGCATTATCCCAGGCCTGGGTCATCTGTGTGGCGTGCGTAAGGAAAGCTTCACCATCCGCCGTCAGCCGTGCGCCGGAACGGTTGCGGATAAACAGGGTGCAATTGAGCTGGCTTTCCAGGCTCTGAATGCGTGAGGTGATCGCCGCCTGGGTGACATGCAGCCGTTCGGCAGCGGCAACAAAACTGCCGCAGCGGACAATCTCAAGAAAAGTACGAGCCAGACTGATGTCCATTCGGATAATCCAATAGCACGATGTGTGCCGTTATCTTACCAAGCACAGCGAACGAATGGAGTAGTCGTTCTGGTACTGCTTATTGGCTGGGGCTGGCGGGCACCAGTCCGCCGGCGGCGCTGAGTTCTTCCATTGGCACGTACAGGCGGTCACACAGCGCCCTGACTGCCTCCTGGTAATTCGGGGCGACGTAGCCTTCTTCCAGCATCAGAATCTGGTAGATACCGCGCCTCAGCAACCGCTCGTCCAGTCTGGCCTGAATTCCAACAGTGGTGCTTAGAAACTGCATCCAGGAACCCAGCACTATCCAGACGTTGATACTCAGGGTCTCTGCCTGTTGCGGACTGAGCAACAGAATGCCGGCGTCAGCAAAAGCCTGATAGATAGCTTGCGTGCCGCGCAAGCTGCGCTGGGCAAACTGCTGGTAGCGTGCGGCCAATGCGGGATCGGCTTCGAGCAGGTACTCCAGGCTCTGATGCATGAAGCGAAACTGCCAGAGAATATCCAACAGGCTTTCAAGGTACCGGGCCTTGTGTTCCAGCGTGAGGGGAGTGGCCTGCGGCAGCCTGAGGAAGGTCTCCATCTTGCGTTCGAACTCGCTGAAGAGTTCGGCCACAATCATGGATTTATTACGGAAGTGATAATAGAGGTTGCCGGGTGAGATATTCAGATGACTGGCAATGTGATTAGTGGTGACGTTACGTTCGCCCTGTTCATTGAAGAGTTGCAGACTGGCCTGCAGGATGCGTTGAGAGGTACTGGGTTTGTTGGCCATGCGGATACTCATCATCGGGGCGGTAAAGGTCAGCCGGGGATTATTCCTCAACTGACCTTATGCAGGCAAAGTCAGCCGTGCTGCTGCGCGTGAATGCCGGTGGGGGCCTCGCCGCCAGCCAAACGCCCGGCCAACAGGCTGGACAGCTTGGCGGTCAGACCATAGATGGAGAGCTGCGGGTTGGCACCGATGCTGGTGGGGAATAATGAGCCGTCATGGATCGACAGGTTCTCCAGTTGGTGGCGGCGGCCGATGCCGCTCGGTTGTGTGGTGTCATTCATTATTATTCTTGCACCTTGTCCAGACCGGGCTGAATCAGCGAATCAGTAAACGGCGCAGTATCTTCTGCATGAGTTTGCCATAGGGCGGATACAACACGCGGGTGGCGTTCAGGCGCGGCTTGCGCAGTACTGCCTTGGCTTTACTGAAGGTGAGAAAGCCTTCATGCTCATGGTAATGCCCCATTCCCGACGGGCCGATACCGCCAAAAGGCAGGTCACACACAGCTACATGCAACAGTGTCTCGTTGATGCCCACGCCGCCCGAGTGGGTGCGGTCGATGACCTGTTGCTGCTCGTCCCGGTCATAACCGAAATAATACAGAGCCAGGGGGCGGGGGCGGGCATTGATATAGCCGATGGCATCGTTGATCTGCAGGTAGGGAACGATCGGCAGCAGCGGGCCGAAGATCTCATCCTGCATCACCAGCATGTCATCACTGACGTCCAGCAGCAGAGTATGGGGCAAGCGTCGCTCCTGTCCCTCGGCAAACAAGGGCAGCACCCGCGCGCCTTTGGCCTGAGCGTCTTCCAGGTAACTGTTGAGTCGGGCCTGCTGGCGCGAATTGATGATGCTGGTGTAATCCAGATTATCGGCCAGTCGGGGGTAGAAGCGGCTGATAACGCGGCGGTAGGCGGCAACAAAGTCCTCGACGCGGGTTTCCGGCACCAGCACATAATCCGGTGCTACACAGGTCTGGCCCGCGTTCATGGTCTTGCCGAAGGCGATGCACTCGGCGGCATCCTCCAGCGGGACGCTGTCCGAGACGATAGCAGGCGACTTCCCGCCCAGCTCCAGCGTGACCGGTGTCAGGTTGTCCGCTGCGGCATGCAGAATATGACGACCGATACTGGTGGCGCCGGTAAACAGCAGGTGATCGAAGGGCAGGGCGGAGAACGCCGCGCCCACGTCCGCTTCACCCAATACCACAGCGACCTGATCTTCGGGGAATACGCTGGCCAGCAGCTCCTTTATTAACTGCGAGGTTGCCGGGGTCGATTCGCTCATCTTGATCATCACCCGGTTGCCCGCCGCCAGCGCTCCGACCAATGGGCCGATGGCGAGGAAGATCGGATAGTTCCACGGCACGATGATGCCGACCACACCCAGTGGCTGGTACACCACGTGCGCCGATCCCGGTTGGAAGGCAATGCTCAGCGGGCGTCGCGACGGCTTCATCCATTTGCGCAGGTGACCGGAGACATGGTCAATGGACTGCAGGGAGGGCAGCAGCTCGGCAAACAGGGTTTCATCCCGGGAGCGGTTACCAAAGTCCTGGCTGACCGCCTCAATCAAAGATTCCTGTTGCCTGACCAGCGCGGCGCGCAGGCGTTTCAGTCCGCTGCGGCGAGCATCCAGCGAGGGCATGGGGTCAGCCATGAAGCTCGATCGTTGCGTCTGCAGCAATCCCGTCAGGTCGGGATGGGGGAGCAGCTCGGATGGGGAATGCAGCATGGCATTGTCCAGTTGTTAGAGTGATTGCTCTAACTATCGGGTCAAACGTCTTGCGTCGTCAAGAGAGCGGCGTATGTCGCAGGCCGTTGCGATCCATGCGGCCTGCGAGCCTGTATCGATCAGGGCATGCGCATCATCGCGCAGATCTTGTTGCCGGTCGGATCGCGCAGATAGGCCAGATACAGCCTCATGCCACCGCCCTCACGGACGCCCGGCGGATCCTCACAGGTCACACCGCCATTCGCCAGGCCGGCCGCATGCCAGGCATCCGCCTGCTCCGGGCTGTCCACCGCAAAACCAATGGTGCTGCCATTGCCGCAGGAAGCCGGCTCTCCATTCAGCGGCTTGGTCAGCGCAAAGGTGCCGGTCTTGGTGAAGTAGAAAAGGCGACCCTTGGGGTCGATAACACCCGGTTTGATACCGATAGCGCCCAGCGCCGCATCGTAAAACGCCTTGGACGCCTGAATATCGTTGGCACCGAGCATGACATGACTGAACATGGTGAATTCCTTGCAGAATGGGTTGTTGTTGGATCTCGCCTGGCAAGACTTGCGCCCAAGCGCGGCGCTGTCAAGCAGGGGGCAGATCAATATCGGACACCTGCAAGTATCGAATCAGGCTTGCCACATGCTTCTTGACACCCTTCCGGTGCAGGAAGCCATCAAATATTGTGTCTACGTGTTCCTGTACTGTCATATCGCCGCTCCTCTGACAGAGCATCCCTTTCAAATTCTGCCCAAGGCATATTCAACTGCCTGCCGGGCATATATCTCGGTAGTGTCGTAAAGCCTGACCTGTCCGGCTGTTTGCTGCGGGTATGGATGAGGTACTGGGCGTGCACCCCTCCATTAACGGCAGCGATCATCCTCTCAAAAGTTGAGGCCTCCCGAAACCCGGTACGATTCACTGTGCAAATTATTCAAATGCGAGACAGGCGATCTGCTGGAATTTCAGGAAGACGAGTAGTAGTTCAGAAAGGTTTGATGGGGGCGTGCTGTTGGGCATGCCAACGTGAGCTGTAAGGTCAGGGGGAAGAGGGAAGAGTTTTCCCTGGCGGGTGTGACGCTAGAAGACTTACGGTCAAACTCATCTTGTCATTCGGATGAGCGTCGCACAGATTGGCACACATATGTCACATATGCGTCACAGGGAAATTCAACCACCCCAGACGCAAAAAAGGCAGATCAGTAAGTGACTGATCTGCCTTTCTTTAATATGGTTGCGGGGGCAGGATTTGAACCTACGACGGTTATGAGACTGATGATTTAGGCACACTTTCTTTGTGCCAAATGTACAAAATTTGCTTTAAATCGATGTATAAACTAGATTTTTCGGTGAAAGGGAGACTGGAAGCTAGGTACATCAATGACAGGGACAAAACAGAGGGAGTGGCACGAGGCTGATCGATCAGGCCGCGGTGGTATGACCGTAAGGCAGACCGGTCCGCATTTTCAGGCGATTCGTGCTTGGGCTGATCGAAACGACGTCACCGGAATCCTCGATGCTATCGCGCTGGCGTTCGGCTTTACGGAAAACTGGGGGTGTCATAAATTTTGTGTTTGGGCATAACATGTTGCAGCAGAGGATGCA
>CAYYUQ010000006.1:0-62444 GCA_964474945.1 uncultured Halopseudomonas sp.
TGCAAACCGGTCACGATGCCCGGAATGACCGGTCACGCTCGCCGGAATACGCAAAAGATAGGGCGAATATAAAACGTACCTGTTTACCGTGCTGATCACAGCTGATCAATATCCGATATTTTTCACTGCAGAATCCCATACCTAGCAGAGAATCCCCACTTTCCAAAAATAGGGGTGGTATTCATGCACAACAGCAGCAGGTTATGGCTGCCGGCAGCGGCCACAATGAGGGCGCGTTTGGCCTGTGCCTGGCCCTGGACTTCGGCCAGATCAGCAACATATTGTTCGGTCTTTTCTTGTGGATTGGCCTGCACGGCGGGTAGCAGCTGTTCGCCGCGCAGGTGCTCACACAGTTGCAGCAGGTGATCAGCGGCGATGATCTCTACGCCGGGTACCAGCGAGGCCTCTCTGGCATTGGCCTGGGGCAGTAACAGGGTGCGTTGCTGTTCACGGCAAGCCAGTGCCGCAGGGAGCACGCCGAGAACCGGGCGTAATTCTCCGGATAAAGCCAGTTCTCCCAGCACTTCACACTCTTTCAGGCTATCTGCGGGGATCTGTCCGCTGGCGGCTAACAGCCCGAGGGCGATGGCCAGATCGAAGCGGCCACCTTCCTTGGGCAAATCGGCAGGTGCGAGGTTGATGGTGATGCGCTTGAGGCTGGAAAAGTCGAGGCGGGCATTCTGCAATGCGCTGCGTACCCGATCCTTGCTCTCACGTACTGCGGTCTCCGGCATGCCAACCAGAGTAAGGCTGGGCATGCCATTGGCCAAGTGGACTTCAACAGTGACTGGTGGTGCCTGAATTCCCAATTTAGCGCGACTGTGAACAATCGCCAGGGACATTGATCACTCCTTGATCAGCGTTGGTTTTCCAACTCGGCTACTTGTTTTTCCAGTGCTTCAAGACGCTCACGGGTACGCAGTAACACCGTCTGTTGCGTCTCGAACTCTTCCCGACTGACCACATCGAGTTTGGACAGGGCGCTTTGTACCAGGGCCTTGAGCTGCTTTTCGATATCCGCAGTGGGTAGACCGTCACTGTTCAACAGGCGCGCTGCCTGGTTGCCTACCGTATCAATCAAGACCTTATGCAGCATGTCTGTTACTTCCGTTGCCGATGGCTGGGTTACACCGGCAAGCGGCCGGCGGTGTGGTAACAGAGTGTATCACCGGCTGAGCAGCGGCCCCAAACCACAGAGGGTGCGCCAGCGCACGTTCCTGGCGCACAGCGCCGGGCGCAGCGCACCAGCATGGTGCGTGCTGCCGCACCTGGCAGCGGAAGAATGCTTTCGTTTTATCCCTATCTAATTGAAATTAAAGGCAAAGATATAAGTTGGCAGACTTTCTGCAATACACAAGTACCGCCAGGCAGGTGAGCTGACGATAGGCATGGAAGGGTCGGCAGGGCGGTAAAACGGCCGAAGTTCGACATCGTCAAGCCGCAATATGCCCGGTTTATCAGGGCGATAGGTGCAAAGTCCGATTTTAAAAGGCTGTAACTCGGCATAGACTTGTCCTGTCCCCCAGGGCAGTCCATCTAACGGGAGTATGAAGATGAAATTAGTAACGGCTGTTATCAAGCCATTCAAGCTGGACGACGTTCGGGAAGCGCTTTCCGAAATAGGCGTGCAGGGCATTACCGTAACTGAGGTCAAGGGGTTTGGTCGGCAAAAAGGCCACACCGAACTGTATCGCGGCGCCGAATACGTGGTGGATTTCCTGCCCAAGGTGAAGATTGAAGTGGCGATTGGTGACGACATGCTTGATCGCGTCATTGAGGCCGTTTCCAAAGCAGCCAACACCGGCAAGATCGGTGACGGCAAGATCTTTGTCGTTGCGTTGGAGCAGGCCATTCGTATCCGCACAGGTGAGACCGGCACTGACGCCATCTAACGCCTTGTTTCATTACATGTAGTAACAAGCCTATCTGGGGGGCTTAGTTATGGAAGATATCGTACAAATCAAGTACGCACTTGATACGTTCTACTTTCTGGTGTGCGCCGTGCTGGTAATGTGGATGGCCTGCGGTTTTGCCATGCTCGAAGCCGGTCTGGTTCGCACCAAGAGCACAGCTGAAATTCTCGCCAAGAACATCTCTCTGTTTGCCATTGCTTCGGTAATGTATCTGCTGGTCGGTTACTACATCATGTACTCATCCGACGGCAGTGTATTCCCGAGTCTGGGCATGCTGATTGGTGGTGAGAACAGCGTAGCTGGTGTCATGGCTGGCGGTGAGGATGCGCCCTACTATTCGAGTCGCGCAGACTTCTTCTTCCAGATCGTGTTTGCCGGTGCCTGTATGTCGATTGTCTCGGGTGCTGTTGCCGAGCGTATGCGGCTGTGGGCTTTCCTCGGCTTTGCCGTGATCATGACTGGCTTCATCTATCCGATTCAGGGCGCCTGGAGTTGGGGTAGCGGCTGGTTGAGCGATCTTGGCTACTCCGATTACGCCGGTTCAGGCATCGTCCACATGGCAGGTGCTGCTGCGGCCCTGGCAGGTGTTCTGTTGCTGGGTGCGCGTAAGGGCAAGTACGGCCCGGACGGTCAGATCAATGCCATTCCAGGCAGTAACATGCCGCTGTCCACCCTGGGTATCTTTATCCTGTGGATGGGCTGGTTCGGCTTCAACGGTGGCTCCGAGCTGAAGATCTCCGATATCGATTCGGCGAACAACGTAGCGCAGGTCATGGTCAACACCAATCTGTCTGCTGCGGGTGGTCTGCTGGCCGCCATGCTGGTCTCGCGTCTGCTGTTCGGCAAGACTGATCTGACCATGGTGCTGAACGGCGCTCTGGCTGGTCTGGTCTCCATCACCGCTGATCCGCTGTCGCCTTCTGCGCTGAGTGCGGTACTGATCGGTGCGGTAGGTGGTGCGATCGTGGTGTTCAGCGTGCTGGCGCTGGATCGCCTGAAGATCGATGATCCGGCGGGTGCCATTTCTGCCCACGGTTCGGCCGGTATCTGGGGTGTGTTGGCGGTGCCGCTGACCAATGCCGAAGCTGCCTTCACTTCGCAGTTGATCGGTGTGCTGGCGATCTTCGGTTGGGTGTTCCTGGCCAGTCTGCTGGTGTGGGGCATCATCAAGGTCATCATCGGCATCCGGGTCTCTCCAGAGGAAGAGTACCTGGGTGTGGACGCGGTTGAATGCGGGCTGGAAGCCTATCCTGAGTTCACCCTGAAGAAGTAATGCTGCCGCAGCGGTGAATGCAGGGCGTCTTCGGGCGCCCTGTTTGGTTTCAGCCTGCAAGGAAACAGCAAACTTGTGTTGCCGAGTGCAGTCAAAAGCTGCACAGGCCACTAACAGGAGAACCGGATGCAGACTGAGACCTACGATTACCTCCTGCAATGGACGATTGAGTTGCATGAAATCATTGCTCAACGACTGGAAGAGGCGATGAACTCGGATACCGACCAACGCAGCCGTTGGTTGATGGAGTACATTGCTGGCCATGAGCGCGAACTGGCCGATACGGTGAAACGCTACCGTGAGCAGGCCGGCAAGGCTGAAAGCCGAACCTGGCTGTACGAGCATATTGGTGAAGACGTGCCGCCCAATGCCCGTTGGGAGTTGAGTTTTGTGGGCAGCACTGCCGATCAGATCAGCGAGCAGGTGTTTGACCTGCATAACCAGTTGATCGAGGTATATACCTCCATGAGCGGTCGCGCGCCGATCCCGGCAGCGGCCGAACTGATGAACAATATGCTGACCCTGGAGCAGGGTGCTACCCGTCGTCTGGCTGAGCAATGCGGGCGCTTGAATGAACTTTGAGGTACCTGCGCCTGTATTGCGGAAAAAATCATCTTTCCCCCCTTTTAAAATCGCTCTGTTGCGCTATATATAGCCAAGCTTCAAGTGGAGGAGTTTTATGAGCGAAGACGATATCGAAGATGATGACCTGCAGGACGACGACGAAGTAGATAACAGCAGTGTTGATGAAGTGGACGAAATGGAAGTCGATGAAGAGCCTGCGGTAAAGCCCCGCAAGAAGGCCGCAGCCAAGGATGACGTGGTTGAAGGGTTGTCGCTGGAAGCCAAGGAGCGGGAGCGGGAAATGCTGGCTCGGCAGATGGAGGAGTTTCTTGCCCGGGGTGGGCAGGTTCAGCAAATTGATAACAATGCGCTGGGCGATCCACCGAAGAAGCCGGAAGGGAAATACGGCAGTAGACCCATCTGAGGTGTCGTGAGCCTTGTGGCCTGCCGGTCGGCAGGCCCGTGCCTGGTTGCGGGCACACCCATTACCGCCCGCATGGCGATGTCACGAGCGGGGGAAATAGCGCTCCAGCCAGCCGGGAATCTCACTGAGGCAGCGTACTTCGCCGTGGGCTGGCTCAGCGCCCGTCCACTCCAGACCCAGCCGGTTGAACCAGAGTGTATGCAGCCCCACGGCGCGTGCGCCGGCAATGTCATCCACCGGGTGATCACCCACATGCACCGCATGCTCTGGTGCTACTCCCGCGCGCTCCAGCGCAGCCAGAAACGGCGCCGGATCGGGCTTGCTCAGACCCACCTCATCCGCTGACACTATTACCGAGAAGTATTTCTCCAGGCCCAATCGACGCACATCGGCATTGCCGTTGGAGATGGTCGCCAATTGATAATGTCGGGAAAGCTGTTCCAGCAGCGGCTCGCAATGGGGGAAGAAGGTCAGTGCATGGCGCGCTGCAAGAAATACTTCAAACCCGGCCAGCGCCAGTTCATGGGCATCCTCGGCGGCGTAACCGGCCTTGCGCAGACCATGCTCCAGCACAGCAATACGCAGCGCGGTAACCCGGTGGCGCAGTTCGGGTTGCGTCGCCAGCACCTCGTTGCGTAGGGCACGGCGAGCGTCGCGGTTGAGTTGCTGACTGAAGCGCGGGGCGTGCTGATCCAGCCACTCCAGCAGCGTCTGTTCCGCCGCCGCAACGACCGGTTCGGTTTCCCACAGGGTGTTATCAAGGTCAAAGGTCAACAGCTGAATCATGGCGGTGCTCTGGTCAATCCTCGGTTTTACGTTTGGCCCGCGGGTGGGCCTTGTCATACACCTCGGCCAGGTGTTGGAAGTTCAGATGGGTGTACACCTGGGTAGTACTGATATCGCTGTGCCCCAGCAGCTCCTGCACCGCACGCAGATCACCGGAAGACTCCAGCAGATGGCTGGCAAAGGAGTGTCTGAGCATATGCGGGTGCAGGTGCTGGCCGAGTTGCTCGATGCCGTAACGGCGCACGCGCAACTGGATGGCCCTGGGCGTCAGCCGCCGCCCCTGCATGCCGACGAATACCGGCTGGCAGGGATCAGCGACGCTGGGCCGTACGGCGAGCCAGCGCTGCAGCGCTGTCCTCGCCAGACGGCCGACTGGCAGGATGCGGGTTCTGCTGCCCTTGCCCAGCACGCGGACTTCGCCCTGATTGAGGTCAAGCTGATCCACGTTCAGGCCGGCCAGTTCTGCCAGGCGCAATCCGGATGAGTAGAAGAGTTCCAGCATGGCGTGATCGCGCAGGCTCAGCCAGCAGTCATCGTTGGGCGCGGCGAGGAGTTGCGAGGCCTGATCGGCGTCCAGCAGGCGCGGCAGTTTGTCCGCTACCTTGGGTGCACGCAGATCCAGTGCTGGATTATGGCGACAGCGGCGTTCGCGGATCAGATAGTGGAACAAGGTGCGAATGGCGCTGAGTTCACGTTGCAGGCTGCGTCCGGATAGGCCCGCCTGATGCCGGCTGGCCACATAGCGGCGGAGCAGGGCGTTATCCACGTCGTTCCAGTCGCTGACCTGCTGGGCTTCGAGAAATCGGCAGCAGCTCTGTAAATCCCGCTGGTAGGCCGCCAGTGTATGGGCTGACAGCTGCCGCTCGCTCCGCAGATGGCCGAGGAGGTGCTCCAATGCTGTGTGCAGCGGAGCGCTGGCCATTATTGCTCGCGCACCTCGCTGACGTGCGGGCGTTGGCGTAACAGCACGCGCGCAACCGCATCAGCGATATAGCTGAGGAACAGGGTGCCGGTGGCGCTCCGGTATTGCTGGGGATCGCGACTGCCAAGGGCTAATACGCCGTGCAATCCCTGGTGTTGAATGGGGGCCAGTGCGCAGGAGGTCACTTCCTTGGCATTATCACCAAACAGGAAGCTCAACTCATGATCGCGCAGTACGCCGCTCAGGGTCTTGCCACTATCGAGCAAATGACCAATCGCCTCGCGTGCCTCGTTGTGGGTAACACAACGGGCATTGCAGAAGCGTTGGGTTTCGCTGAACAGGATCAGGCTGACAAAGGGAACCTTGAAGTCATCCCGCAGGCTGTCCTCAATGCTGGCGATAACGTCCTCCACATCCGGCGCTTCCAGCAGTTGCAGAATCAGCCGTCGGCTTTTCTCGAATAGCCGATCGTTTTCCCGGGCCACCTCCATCAGCTCGCCGAGGCGATGGCGCACATCGATATTGCGCTCACGCAGCAATTTCACCTGACGCTCGACCAATGAAACGGCCTGTCCGGACTGATGGGGAATCAGGAGTTCGGGTAACAGCTCGTCATACTCGACGAAAAACGCCGGGTTCTGTCGCAGGTATTCGGCTACCTGCGCCGCGTCCAATGCCGCTGGAGCTGGGCTGGATTTGCTCATACGCGTATCTGTCCTTCGTAAACCCGACTGGCGGGCCCGGTCATCATTACCGGCTGACCCTCGCCGGCCCATTCGATTTTCAGCGTGCCGCCGGGCAGACGGATATTCACCGGCGAGCGTAGCAGTCCGCGCCGAATCCCCGCCACTGCAGCAGCACAGGCGCCGGTACCGCAGGCCATGGTTTCACCTGCGCCGCGCTCATATACCCGTAGCTTGGCATGCTGTGTATCCTGCACCTGCAGGAAGCCTGCATTGACCCGCTGGGGAAAGCGCGCGTGGCTCTCGATCAGCGGGCCGAGTTCGGCGACGGGATAGCTGTTGACGTCCTCGACCAGGGTAACGCAGTGCGGGTTGCCCATGGAAACGGCGGACACATCGAGCGTCTGCTCGCCTACCTGCAGCGAATAACTCAGTGCTTCGCTATCAGCCTGGAAGGGTATCTCGTGGGGCTGCAGGCGGGGCACACCCATATTGACCGTTACCTGGCCATCACGACGCACATGCAGGGTGATCTGGCCGCTGGCGGTTTCCACTTCGATCTGCGATTTGGCGGTCAAGCGTTTATCCTGCACGAAGCGGGCGAAACAGCGAGCACCGTTGCCGCATTGCTCTACTTCGCTGCCATCGGCATTGAAGATGCGATAACGAAAATCCACGTCCGGATTACTGGGCGGCTCGACTACCAGCAACTGGTCGAAGCCAATGCTGAAATGGCGATCACTCCACTGACGGATCAGCTTCGGTGACAGCTGGGCGTGCTGCGTCACCATGTCGATGACCATGAAGTCGTTGCCCAGACCGTGCATCTTGGTGAAGCGCAGCAGCATCTCAGGCCTCAGGCAGCAGTGACTCGCCGGCGAACAGCTCGCTGACCGTTTCCCGGCGGCGCACCAGATGGCTGGCAGCGCCATCCACCATTACTTCGGCAGCGCGTGGGCGGGAGTTGTAGTTGGAGCTCATGACGAAACCATAAGCACCCGCAGAGCGCACAGCCAGTAGATCCCCTTCGGCCAAAGCCAGCTTGCGATCCTTGCCGAGGAAATCGCCGGTCTCGCAGACCGGGCCGACCATGTCCCACTCCCGGGCAGGCACATCGTCACGCGGGCGCACGGCATCAATGCCCATCCAGGCGCTGTACAGGGCCGGGCGGATAAGGTCATTCATGGCCGCATCAATGATAGCGAAATTCTTGTGCTCGGTCGGCTTGAGCAGGTTTACCTGGGTCAGCAGCAGACCGGCGTTGGCCACGATCGAACGACCGGGCTCGAACAACAGTGTCAGGTTGCGGCCGGCCACCTTCGAGCGGACACGGCTCAGGTATTCGCCGGGGGTGGGTGGCGTCTCGTTCTGATAGGTCACGCCCAGACCACCGCCCAGATCCAGATGACGCACCTGGATGCCCTCTTCGGCCAACTGATCAATCAACAGCAACATGCGATCCAGCGCGTCCAGCAGCGGTGTGTCGTCGGTCAACTGGGAGCCGATATGACAATCCACGCCGTGCACTTCCAGATTCGGCAGCGTCGCAGCGTGGCGATAGATCGCCAGCGCCTGGGCAATATCGATACCGAACTTGTTTTCTTTCAGGCCGGTGGAGATATACGGATGGGTCTTGGCGTCCACGTCGGGATTGACGCGCAGCGAAACCGGCGCTTTTACGCCCAGTTCGGCGGCCACTTTCTGCAGGCGTTCCAGTTCGGCAGCGGACTCGATGTTGAAGCACTTTATACCGACCTGCAGCGCCCGGCGCATTTCCTCTTCGCTCTTGCCAAGGCCGGAAAAAACCACTCGGGCGGCGTCACCACCGGCCGCCAGAACCCGCTCCAGTTCACCGCCGGAAACGATGTCGAAACCGGCGCCCAGGCGGGCAAGCACATTCAGGACGCCCAGGTTGGAGTTGGCCTTGACTGCGAAGCAGACCAGGTGGGGAATGCCATCCAGCGCGGTATCCCAGGCCAGATAAGCCTGTTCGATGGCGCGGCGGGAGTAGACGTAGCAGGGCGTGCCATATTGCGCGGCAATGGCAGACAGGGCGACATCCTCAGCATGGAGTTCGCCGTTGCGGTATTGGAATTCACTCATGAAGGCTTTCAGTTTTCCGTAGGTTGCTGGATCAGTGCTTCCCGCGCCGGATCAACCGGCTGGCCGGCTGGTTCTTCGGGCATGTACAAGGGGCCTTTCTGGCCGCAACCAGCAAGTAACAGCAGGACAAGGAACGCTCCGATGGATCGTTGCATGGTAGAACCCCGGTTGATGAACGGATGATGAAAAGCAGTATACCGAGCCTGGCTGCCTGGCGCATCTGCGGCTGAAGGCATTGGCGCAATAGCGGGAAGGGAGGAAGGGTTGGATCCTGGCATTCAGCAAGAATGCCGACAGCTGTGGCGTGCTCGGCATGACGGTGTGCGCAGCGCGCCCACCGTCCGTCCTGAGAGATGGGTTACGCGCGCAATATGGTCAACAGGCGCTGTACCTGTTCCGCCGCCTCCAGTCCCAGACTGGTCAGGTAGCCACCATCATCCATGGTAATCAGACCACGCTGATGGAGCCGCTCAGCCGCTGCGATAACGCCTGGCGCAGCTTCCTGTTGGTGAATTTTCAGTCCCTCATGGGTGTTGGTCAGGTTGAATTGGGCCAGCAGATTGATGTCGTCAATTTCTTCAGTGCTCAGGGACATGGCAATGCCTCGCTATGGTCGGAAGTCCTGTCCGGCAGTCTAGCCTCAAACGGCGGCCAGCGGGCAAATGTCAGCCTGCTACCGGACGTCGCATTCAGCAGTTTGATGGGCTGGATATTCGGCGCGGCCGCGGGTAAAACAGATGCCCTGCACAATAAAAGATAAGGAAGCACGATGCTGCGACTTCACGGCTTTGCTGTCAGCAACTACTTCAATATGGTCAAGCTGGCGCTATTGGAGAAGGGCGTACCCTTCGAAATCAACACCGTGCGTGTTGGCCAGACACCTGAGTTTCTGGCGATCAGTCCGCGTGGCAAGGTGCCCTGCCTGGAAACCGAGCAGGGATTCATCAGCGAAACCAATGTCATCCTCGAATACATTGAAGAAACCCAGAGCGGCAAGGCGCTGTTACCCAGCGATCCCTATGAGCGCGCCCGGGTGCGTGCACTGACCAAGGAAATTGAGCTGTATATCGAACTGTCTGCGCGCAGCTGCTACCCGGAGGCCTTCTTTGGTGGCAAGGTCGATCAGGCCATCAAGGACAAGGCGCGCGATGAACTGGTGGCAGGTGTTGCCACGCTGCGTCGCCACGGCAACTTTGCGCCCTATGTGGCGGGTAGCGAGATGACCATCGCTGACCTGATGTTCCTGTTCAGTATCGATCTGGCCCAGGTGGTCGGCAAGAAGTTGTTCGGCATCGACCTGCTAGGCGATTGGCCGGAAGCTCAGGCGCTGCTGCAACTGCTTGCGCAGAATCCCCATGTGCAGCAGATCGAAGCAGACAAGAAGGCAGAGATGCAGGCCTTTATCGCCGGTATGGCGGGCAAGAAGGGCTGATCATCTGCGGTGAAGGCGCGCCAGGGATGTAGCGCTGGCGCGCTGCATCCCTGGCGATGCAGTTTTCTCAACGGCGGCGCTTCAGTCAAGCATATCGCTGAAGCGTTCATCCTTGTTGAACACCAGCGGCTGGGTAAAGCCGGGCACACTGATCTGATCCGGACTGATCTGGATATCGCCATCATCGATCATGTTGTTGCCGAAGTTGTAGATCACATCCAATTGACCCAGCAGCGCACGTTCCTCGTAGGCAGCAGCGACCTTGCGGGTTTCCGTACGGCGAATTTCATAATCGGCATAGCGTTCAGCGCCGTAGCGTTTGCGGAGCATGCGCTCGACCGGTTGTGGCCCCAGTACCACCGCGCTGGCGTTATTGCCGCCAAAGCCCTTGGAGTTGATGAAGCAGACTTCCAGCGGGTTGTCCGCACGGGACACATCGGTGGTGCTGAAACGCAGATGCTGCTGGTACACATCTTCGGCCACTTTATCGATGGTCTTGATGCCCGGCAGCAACTGATACTTGAAGGTACCCAGCGCCGAGGCCATCTGGTCAGCGCTGGCGCTGGCCAATGAGTGACCGAGAAAGGCCTTGGCCGCGACTACCGGTAGCTCTTCGATACCAAAAGCCGCCGCTACTTCGTCCAGTAACTGCGATTCGGTTACCCGGTTGGCCGGTGTGCTGGAGCCATGGGCGTGCACAAAGCTGCGTTGGCGTACGGCATCCGGGCCGAGGATCTGCATGGCGCTGTGTACCGCTCTGGCCATGGTCAGGTAGTTACCTGGGCCGGGGGCGGAAATGGATTTCTTGAATCCATCGGCACTGACGAACACATCCGGCACGGCACCATGAATATCGGCACCCAGTTCCAGGGCAAGCTCATCATCCATCAGCATCACGAATTGGCCGGATTCAGCCAGCGTGAAGCCACAGTTCTGACTGAAGGGGCGGCTGGCGCGACGGAAGTCCACATCAGGCCGACCTTCGATATTACGCAATCCTTCCTCGGTGGCCAGCGCGCTCATGGCGCCGTAGCCCTCGATGCACTCCTGCGTGATGGGCGCTTCGCTGCTACCGACCAGCACCACTCGGGCGCGGCCGCTGTCGATCATCTCGACGCCTTTCTGCAGGTTATACAGGAAGCTGGCGCAGGCGCCGGTGACCGCGCCGGTGGTGCCAACGCTGCCCAGTACATAGGCATTGATGAAATCCGCCGGCATGCTGTTCAAGCCCAGCGCCAGCTGCTTGGCGCTGACCCGGTGGCCTTTCAGGCGCGACTGCATCATGCCGCCGAAGCTGAACTCATCCAACTGGCTCATGATGCTGCTGGCAAACACCGCCACTTCGTCGGGCTGCACATGTTGCATGATGTGCTGCCAGGACAGGCCGGTGGAATGCAGCGCGTCCGCCGCCGCAACGATGGCCATCTGCAGACCGCGGGGGTGGAAGCGGGAGTTGTAGTGTTCTCCGGGTTCAAAGCCGGTCGGTAATTGGCCTGCAGACTTGACTGCCAGTTCACGATAACTGTCGACTTTCAGCTCGCAATCGGCGGCGATGGTGACACGCACCTCATGACCTTCCAGTGGCTCGACGCTCCAGCCGGCTGGCAGCGGTTCGGGCAGCTGTTTTGCCAGGGTGGTGAAGGACAGCGGCTGGCCGCCGGCAAGATTGACCGGCAATACCTTATGCCAATGGGCCGCATCCACATCCAGGTGGCGCTTTTCAATGCGGCGTACCAGGGTGCTCTGATAAATCTGTTCAGCAAAGCGTTGCTCGATCGTGGCGGGCGTCAGTGGTTGTCCGGATTCGTCCACATACTGATCGTTCTCGACCTTTACCAATTGCATCAGTACCGCCAGGCCAGCCAATGTCTGTTGGCGCTCAGCGGCGGGCAGGGACTCAATCACCATGCGGCGAAACCCATGGTGGAACGAACTGCGGCCGGCGGCATTGTAGCCACCGAAACCGACAATGACCGGCAAACGCGACATCTCGCAAGACTCCTCGCAGGGCCCTCATGGTGGGGAAACTGACGATCTACCATGACAAGGACGGGTGCTTTTGCCCGCCGGGCGTTATTTGAATTTAGCTTAGCTGACGAGGAATGTAACCGCTCGGTCACGTATAGGCCATGCTGTCATCAAGAAAAAATCGGTGAGTGGCACCCAGCCCGGACGGCACAGGTTCAAGGTGAGGCATCAGGGTGAGGCGCTGCCTCACCCGTTCTTCGCTCAGGCGATGCGCTGTATGGCGCGGCCGAGGGTCTCGACGATGCGGTCGATATGGCCGCGTTCGATGGTCAGTGGCGGTGACAGGGCGATGATATCGCCGGTACAGCGAACCATGAGGCCATCCCAGAAGCAGCTCTCGAATACCTCATAGCCACGGCTGCCTGGCGCGTGATCGCGGCTGGCGAGGTGGACTGCACCGACCAGTCCGGTGTTGCGAATGTCGATCACGTTGGGCAGGCCGGCCAGGCTGTGCAGAGACTGTTGCCAGTACTCTTCCATATCGGCAGCGCGGCTCAGCAGCCCTTCTTTCTGATAAATATCCAGCGTGGCCAATGCGGCTGCGGCGGCCACTGGGTGTCCTGAGTAGGTGTAGCCATGAAACAGCTCGATCTGATTTTCCGGCCCGTGCATCAGCGCATCCTGCAAGGTATCGCTGAGTAGTACCGCGCCCATGGGAATGGCACCGTTGGTCAGCCCCTTGGCGATGGTCATCATGTCCGGCACTACATCCCAGCGCTGGGCGGCGAAGGGCGCACCGACCCGTCCGAAGCCTGTGATGACCTCATCAAAGATCAGCACTATGCCGTGCTTGCGGGTGATCTCGCGCAGGCGTTGCAGGTAGCCAATCGGCGGCAGGATGACGCCAGCGGAGCCGGACATCGGCTCGACGATGACCGCAGCGATATTCTCGGCGCCATGCAGAGCGACCAGCCGCTCCAGTTGTTCAGCCTGGCCGGCACCATGGGCCGGCAGGCCCCGGGTGAAGGCATTGCGTTGCAAATCCAGCGTGTGCGGCAGGTGATCGACGTTTGGCAGGGTAGTGTAGGCCCGTCGGTTATTCAGGATGCCACCGACTGAAATACCGCCGAAACCGACGCCGTGATAGCCCAGCTCACGGCCGATCAACAACCGCCGGCTGCTTTCACCTCGGGCGCGGTGGCAGGCCAGAGCAATCTTCAGCGCAGTGTCTACTGACTCGGAACCGGAGTTGGTAAAGAACACGCGATTCAACCCGGCAGGTGCGATATCCGCCAGCCGCTCGGCCAGCTCGAAGGGGAGTGGATGGCCCATCTGAAAGGTCGGGGCAAAGTCCATGCTGCTGATCTGTCGGCTGACCGCCTCGGCAATTTCCCGGCGTCCATGTCCAGCGTTGCAGCACCAGAGCCCTGCCGTGCCATCGAGGATCTGTCGGCCTTCGACGTCGGTGTAGAACAGCCCTTCGGCACTTTGCAGCATGCGTGGCCGGGCCTTGAACTGGCGGTTGGCGGTGAAGGGCATCCAGAAACTGTCGAGGTCGGCAGCCTGGGACAGGGGTTGTGCGGCCAGCGGGCTATGCATGATGACACCGTCCTGCAATGGGAGAGTGGGTATTGTTTGCCCTGAGTCTATGTCAAATAAAACAAACGGGAAAGACGTTCGGACAGACGCCATGTCTGGCTCTGCAGGTAGGCTTTTTTCGGTAACGAGTGCCCATGTCCTGATACAGGGATAACAGACCCCGTGTTTGTAGCGGGAAGCTGTGTCGGGCTTCAGTTACCCCGGCGTGCCGGAGCAACGGCCCGTGGTCGGGATAGACTGGGGCACTGTCACGGGCCTGGCCGTTGTAAAATATATTGAATATATACAAGGGGCGGCGTATGTTTTTCGGCCCCTTCTGAATGGCTGACCGGAAAGTTGTCGATGCGTTGGAGTACTTACTGGGTTGTAACGTCTGCGGTGGTGGTGGTCGGCCTGGCCATGGGCGTGACACTGCCCTTGGTCTCGCTGCGTCTGGATCAGTGGGGCTATGACGCCTTTGCCATCGGCGTAATGGCGGCCATGCCGGCGATTGGCATTCTGCTTGGGGCGCGGCTGGCGGGCCGTCTGGCGGGCTACCTGGGCTCGGAGCGGTGCATGCGGCTGATGCTGGTGTGCAGCGCGATCTCGGTAGGGCTGCTGACGGTGTGGAGCAACTACTGGCTCTGGCTGCCGCTGCGGCTGGTGCTCGGCGGCTGTCTGACCATTACCTTTATTCTGGGTGAGAGCTGGATCAACCAGTTGGTGGTAGACCGCTTGCGCGGGCGACTGGTGGCGGTTTATGGCAGCGCGTTTGCTGTCAGTCAACTCTGCGGGCCCCTGCTGCTGGGGGGATTGGGTACGACGTCGGATTCCGGGTTCTGGTTGTCCATTGCTCTGTTGCTGTTGGGTGTGGCGGTGCTGTGGCAGGTGGATGGCGCGCCCCAGGTCAACGCCCAGAGCGCATCGGGCAGCGGTGTCATGGGTTTTGTCCGGCGGATGCCTGCGGTAGCCTGGGCGGTGATGCTGTTTGCCTGTTTTGAGGCCATGACCTTGACCCTGCTGCCGGTGTATCTGATCCGTGAAGGCTTCGCCCAGGCCATGGCGCTGGTGATGGTCAGTACCGTGGTGCTGGGGGATGCGGTACTGCAACTGCCCATTGGCTGGTTGGCTGACAAGGTGCGTCGTACGACTCTGTTCCGTATCTGCGGCGTGATGTTGCTGGGCAGCAGCGTGAGCATCCCGCTGCTGTTGCAAACGCCGCTGATCTGGCCGGCGCTGGTGTTGTTTGGGGCCAGCGCCGGCGGTCTGTATACCCTGTCGCTGATTCTGGTCGGGCAACGTTTCCGGGATGACGCGCTGGTGCGTGCGAATGCGCATATCGCCCTGCTATGGGGTTTTGGTTGTCTGCTTGGCCCGTTCAGTACCGGCGCAGCCAGCCGTTGGCTGAGCAGCCATGCCTTGCCCTGGCTGATGGCGGGTATGGCGGCAGTGTTCCTGTTGCTGGCGCTGCGGCGCGGGGCCTTTGAGGCGTTGGTGACAGAGCGGCGCGCTTGAGCGACGGTCGGGTTCCCTCCCGCCATCAGGTCAGGGCATGCTCGGTTGGTCGAGCTGGACTCGCCACGCGCAACGGTAAAACCTCACCGCCACTGATATTCCAGACCCAGCCCCACCAGCCAGCTGCGTTGCGGTGCGGGTTCGTAGTAGCGGGCACCGGCACCGTTGACGATCAATGAGCCGATATATTCGCGGTCGGTCATGTTGTCCAGCCGGGCGAAGGGTTCGAGGGTGATATTACCCATGCTGTGTTGATAGCCGGCGCGCCAGTTGAAGATGGTGTACCCGGCCGCCGCGTGCTGATTGTCGTCGGTAGCGTAGCGCTTGCCCATGCCTTGCGCTTCGATGGCGGTGTGGAAGCCCCTGCTGTCCGGTTGCCAGGCCAGTTCGGCGAAGAAGCTGTGGCGGGGGATGCCGGGGAGCTGCATGCCTGCATAGCTGATCGGGTCATCAGCATCATCAATCGTATTGAACCTATCGTACTTGGCTTGCAGGTACGTATAAGCGATATAGCCGCTGAAACCATGGGCGAACTGCTGCTCGATGCTCAACTCCACTCCGCGGCGGGTCGAACGGCCGGCGTTGGTGTAGGTGGAGCGACCGGTAAAGACCTGATTAGCACCAGTGACAATTTCATTCTTCACGCGGCTGTCGAACAGCGCCAGATCCATGCGGGTAGTCCCGGTGCGCCATTTCATACCGATTTCCGCATTGCGTGACAGGCTCGGTTTCAGCCTCGGGTTCATACCTGCGCTATTCGGGCGGTAGGCCTGTTCCTGATAGGTGGGTGTTTCAAAGCCCTGGCCGATGGCAGCGTACAGGCTCAGCTCCGGAGTCCAACTCCAGTTCAGACCGATGGCCGGGTTGGTGCGACGGGTGCTGGTGCGACCGCTATCGTCCTGACCATCAATCAGATAATCATCATCGGAGTCGAATTCCACCCGGTTATAGCGCAGCCCGGCGATCAGCTCCCAGCGCGGGGCAAGTTGCCAGGTGCTGATCAGATAGGCTTCCTGGCTATCGACGGCGTTGAACTCGTCACGCATCAAGCGACCCTTGTTACCACTGTTGTTGACGAAGCCCTTACGTTCTTCGCCCTGATAGTTGTACGCAAGCCCTGCGGCGAGAGAGACCGGCAGGTTGAACAGCTGGGTGCTGCGTTGCCAGCCCAGCTCGCCGCCACCAAAGCGCCGATCCAGCTCTATTACACCACCACCTGAACCGGGTAAGCCTCCGGCAAAACTGAGGTACTGCTGCATATCTCGTTCGCCGCCATAGATCATCACGGTCAGCTGGTCATCATTGGTTAGCCTCCGCTTGTAGTTGAGCCCAGCCTGGTTGTGGCGTACGGATTTGCGTGTATCAAAAGCGTAGGCCCCTGGCGGCGATTGCCTGCGATCCTCGCGCACTTGCGGCCTGGTCAGCCCCAGCGGATCCTGGGTATCGGGTTGATCCAGACTGTTGATCAGCAGGGTGAGACTGGATGCGTCATCAATATCCCAGCCCAGGCGCAGGTTGGCGATATCCCGGCGGGTGTCGCTGTGGTCGCGGTAGCCGTCGGTTTCCAGCCGCGAAAGGTTGGCGCTGATGTTCAGATCACCATGCTGGCCGCCGTAACGTAGTCGCGAACGCCAGAGACCGTCACTGCCGATAATGCTGCGGTTATCCAGCGTCGGATAGAACGGAGCGTCGCCGGTGAAGCCCTGAATGATGCCCCCGGATGCGTTGCCGTAGAGCGTGGTCAGCGGCCCGCGCAGTACTTCGACGCGTTGTAATCCGTCCAGATCGAACAGTGAGGGTTGGCCCTGGCCGTCAGGCATGGTCAGCGGAATGCCGTCCTGTACCAGGCGCACGCCGCGCACGCCGAACTGAGCGCGCGCGCCAAAACCACGGGAGGAAATTTGCAGATCCTGCGCGTAGTTCTGCCTGTTCAACGCGACCAGGCCGGGTACGCGCTGGAGTGATTCGGACAGATTGGCGCCGGCGTTGGGCGCTCCCAGCTGTTCGCGGGTTACCGTGTGCCGGGCCAGCGGCAGGCGCAGATCCTGCTCGTCATTGCCACTACCCAGGATGATCTGGGCAGGCAGGCTGAGCGGTTGGTTGGCGGCGTGGATGGAGCAGGCGAGCAAGCTGGTGGCGGAGGCGAGAATAAAAGGGTACAGCCTGGACATGGCAATCTCTCTGTCTTGTCGTCCGGTGGCGCCCGAAGACCACCGGTGTGCATGGGAAGCTGCGGATTCAGTGCGCCCTCGTTATTCCCGCACAACCGGCGCCCGGCTCAGAGGTACGCGGGGAATTAATCAGAACAACAGCTTAGTTGTCATCTCGATTGCAGGCGAATATCTGCTCCAGCGGCGGCAGTGGCGTTTCGCTGGACAAGGGCGTATCGGCGTCAGTCTGCAACTGGAAGTGCTCCAGCGGGGCATTGTCCCGGTCGTCATGCTCGAACACCGGCGGGCTGAACGCATAGGCCACCAGCAAGCGGGTCAGAGCCTCCAGACTGTCCCGGTGGGTGCGCTCATAGCCGTGGGTGGCATCGGTACCAAAGGCGATCAGTGCGACCCGCGTGTCGTTGCCTGCACGCACGGCGGATTCCGCATCGCTGTGATAATAACGAAACAGATCCCGCCTTACCGGGATGCGATCTCGCTGGCACAGATGCAGCAGATGGCGGGTCAGGTGGTAATCGTAGGGGCCGCTGGAGTCCTGCATGCACAGGGTGACGGCGTGTTCGGTAGAGGTCTGACCGGGCGCTACCGGGGCGATATCCACGCCGACAAATTCACTGACATCCCATGGCAGTGCACCCGCAGCACCGGAGCCGGTTTCCTCGGTAATGGTGAACAGCGGGTGGCAGTCCATCGGCAGGGTTCTGCCGCTATCGACTACATGTTTTATGGCGGTCAGCAGGGCCGCTGCGCCGGCCTTGTTATCCAGATGTCGGGCGCTGATAAAACCGTTCTCGGTGAATTCGGGCAGTGGGTCGAAGGCAACAAAATCGCCCACCGCTATGCCATGGGCCTCGGTCTCGGCGCGACTGCCCGAAAGGATATCCAGACGCAGTTCGATGGTGTCCCAGTTCACCGGCAGCGTATCAACCTCGGTATTGAACGCGTGCCCCGAGGCCATCAGGGGCAGCACACTGCCGCGAAAACAGCCCAGTTCGGTGAACACGCTGACCCGGCTGCCCTCGGCAAAGCGACTCGACCAGCAGCCGATCGGGGAGAGCTTGAGCCGACCACCATCCTTGATTTCACTGACCATGGCACCGATGGTGTCCAGATGACTGACGATGGCGCGATCCGGACTGTTCTGTCGGCCCGCCAGGGTGGCGCGAATGGTGCCCCGGCGGGTCAATTCATAGGGAACGCCCATGCCTTCCAGATGTTCTGCGACATAGCGCACTATGCCGTCGGTAAAGCCGGTAGGGCAGGGGATGGCCAACATCTCCAGCAACACCTGCTTGAGATATTGCATGTCGGGGCCCGTTTCATGATGCATGGATCACCTCCCTGGTCTGGTTCAACCGGTCTGGCTGAGTGGAAATAACAGGTCGATAAAGCTTTCTGCAGTGGGTTGGGGGTCATGATTGGCGAGGCCAGGGCGCTCATTGGCTTCAATGATCACGTAGTCCGGCTGATCCACTGCCGGCACCAGCAGATCCATGCCTGCCACGGGTATTTCAAGCGCCCTGGCCGCAGCGATGGCCGCATCGCGCAGGGCCGGATGCAGCTGCTCGGTTACATCCACCAATACCCCTCCGGTATGCAGATTGGCGGTGCGTCGTACCTGCAGGGTCTGATTGGCGGGTAGCACGGAATCGAAGCTGTAACCGGCGTTTTCTACCGTGCGGCGGGTTTCCTCATCCAGCGGAATGCGGCTTTCCCCATCGGTACTGGCCTGGCGTTTGCGGCTCTGCTTTTCTATCAGCTCCCGGACTGTCTTGCGCCCATCGCCGCAGATCTGCGCGGGCTGGCGGATGGCGGCGGCGACTACCTGATAATTGATCACCACGATCCGCAGATCCGCGCCGGGATGGTAGCTCTCCAGCAGTACCCGACTATCGAAGCGGCGCGCCTCGTCAATGGCTTGCTGCAGGCTATCGGGGTCGGTCAGATTGACCGAGACGCCATTGCCCTGTTCGCCATTGTCCGGCTTGACCACCAGCGCGCCATGCTCGGCAAGAAAGGCGTTGTTGTCCTCGTTGCTGCCAGCCAGCCGCCAATCGGGCGTATTCAGCTGCTGTCGACGCAGTACCCGGTGGGTCAGCTGTTTCTGCTGGCACAGGGTCATGCTCACCGCGCTGGTCAGATCGCTGAGTGATTCGCGGCAGCGGATGCTGCGGCCCCCCTGGGTCAGACTGAACAGCCCCGCCTCAGCATCATGGATGGTCACTTCAATGCCCTTGCGGCGTGCCGCACGGGTAATGATGCGGGCGTAAGGGTTGAGCCCCTTGTCCTGTTCCGGGCCGAGGAACAACGGCTGGTTGATGCTGTTCTTGCGCTTGATGGTGAAGGTGCGCAGCTGGCGGAAGCCAAGCTTGCGGTAGAGCGTCTTGGCCTGGCGATTGTCGTGCAGTACCGACAGATCCAGATAGCTGCTGCCTCGACTCATGAAGTATTCAATCAGATGACGCACCAGCATTTCACCCACGCCGAAGCGTTGCGTCTGGCTATCTGCGGCCAGGCACCAGAGGCTCGAACCCTTGTCCGGATCATCGTAAGCGCGGGCATGATTGAGCCCCATTACCGTACCGATAACCTGGCCGGTATCGGCATCTTCGGCCAACCAGAAATCCGGGCCACCGGCTTCTCTGGGGGGCAGTCGCTGCGGGTTTACCTGCACCATACCGGCACTGAGGTATAGAGTGTTGATCGCTTGCCAGTCCGCCTCGCATTGCGGGCGGCGGATATGGAAGCCGCGGATGGGGTTATGAGCAGGACGGTAATCGGTGAACCAGAGGCGCAGGGTGTCTGATGAGTCGAGAAACAACTGTTGTGGAGCGAAGGACAGCACCACATGGGGGTCGGCCACATAGAGGGCGATATCGCGCTCGCCCGTAGTCTCTTCCAACAGCGTGTTGGCCAGGCGTTGCGGATCGCTGAAGGTATGCCCGATCAACAGGCGCCCCCAGCCGCAGTCCAGCGTCACATCGTTCAGGCTGTCGCCGGGCTGCTGACCCTGTTGGGCATGGCCGGCCTGCAGTCGCTCCCACGTAGGGGTCTGGCTGCGTCGCATACGCTGCTGTTCCGGTGGTAATGTTCTGCTCATGAGGGCACCACTCGATGGGTATCCAGCCATAGCTCCAGCACCGCCAACTGCCACAAACGGGAACCGCGCAGCGGGGTGATATGGGCGGTAGGATCCTGCAGTAGCTGGTTTACATAATCAGGATTGAACAGACCGCGGGCCTGGGCGCGGCTACTGGTGAGGCTGTCGCGCACCCATTCCAGGGTGTCGCCCTGCAGATATTTCAGGCCGGGCACCGGGAAATAGCCCTTGGGCCGGTCGATTACCTCCGCCGGTAACAGCTGGCGGGCGGCTTCCTTGAGCACATATTTGCCGTCGTTGGGTAGCTTGAACTGGGCCGGTACGCGGGCGGCCAGTTCGACCAGTTGATGGTCTAGGAAGGGCACCCGGGCTTCCAGACCCCAGGCCATGGTCATGTTGTCTACCCGCTTGACCGGGTCGTCGACCAGCATCACGGTGGTGTCGAGCCGCAGCGCTTTATCCAGCCCGGATGCCGCGCCGGGCCGGGCAAAATGTTCGCGGATGAACTCGCCGGCGTAATCCTGTTGCACCCATGCCGGCTGCACCATGTTGCGGTAGCTGGCGAAGCCCTGATCCATGAACGCCTGCTGGTAAGCGCTCAGCGGATCGCTGGCTTCGGCCACGGTCGGATACCAGTGATAGCCAGCAAAAATTTCATCCGCGCCCTGGCCGCTTTGTACTACCTTGCAATGCTTGGCCACTTCCCGCGACAGCAGATAAAAGGCGATGCAGTCATGGCTGACCATGGGTTCGCTCATGGCTGCCAGCGCGTCGGGCAGGTTGGCGAGAATATCCTGCTCCGGAATCATCAGTTGGTGATGCTCGGTGGCGTAGCGCTCAGCGACCAGGTCGGAATAGGGAAACTCGTTACCGGCCTCGTTATTCACATCAGCAAAGCCGATGGTAAAGGTCTTCAGGTTACGCGCACCGGCTTCGTCGAGTAGCGCGACCAGCAGGCTGGAATCGACTCCGCCGGAGAGCAAAACGCCCACATCTACCGCTGCCAGATTGCGCCGTTTGACCGCAGCGCGCAGGCCATCAAGTACCCGATCCTGCCATTCAGAAAAGGGCAGATTCCGCTCATCCTCATGGCTGCCGTACGCCAACGACCACCAACGGTGTTGCTGTTGATTGCCCTGAGCGTCGATGCGCATCCAGTGCCCCGGCATCAGCTTGGTTACGCCGTTAAGCAGCGTTAAAGGAGCGGGCACCACCGAGTGGAATGACAGGTAATGATTCAAGGCCACCGGATGCAAAGAGGTATCCAGATCGCCGCCGCGCAGTAGCGCTGGCAGGCTGGAGGCGAAGCGCAGGCGCTTGGCGGTTTGCGAGAGATACAGAGGTTTGATGCCGAGGCGGTCGCGAGCCAGGAAGAGTTGTTGACTGTCCCGTTCCCAGATAGCCAGCGCGAACATGCCATTCATGCGCTCCAGCATTTGTTCGCCCCAGGCGTGGTAGGCCTTGAGCACTACCTCGGTATCGCCCTCGGAGAAGAACTGGTAACCGAGAATCTCCAGCTCACCCCGCAGCGCCGGGTAGTTGTAGATCGCGCCGTTGAACACCAGGGTCAGGCCCAGCTGGGTATCGACCATGGGCTGACCGGAGGCGTCGGCCAGGTCCATGATCTTCAATCGTCGATGGGCCAGCGCGACCGGCCCGTTGGCCCACATGCCGGCGGCGTCCGGGCCACGGTTGATCATCTGTCCGCTGATCCTGGCCAGTGCCTCCAGTTCAGGCAGTTGTCCGTCGAAGCGAAATTCCCCCGCCAATCCACACATCGATAGCTCCCGTTTGCAGGTTCTACTGCGCCTGTTTCCGAAGAAAAGGTTTCACATCAAAGGTGCCGGGCTGGCATTTCAGCCCGGCTTCTACCTTGGAGGGCAATCCAACGGTTTTGTTTAACGGTTTTTTTGCGTTCTGCTTGGAGGTGATGATCACTGCTCAAAGGTTATTGGCGGCGGTGCTGTCTGGCTGACAGAATGCAAGCCCATGTTAACAGTATGGTTAATGGTCTACTGACCTCAGCGCGCGGGGTTTGTGGCAGAATGCTCGGTATTCAGCTGGTTTGCCGGGAGCAACACACACAATGATGCACGACCTGTATCTGGCCTTGCGGCGATTGCAGCGCGCCACCGAGATTCACGCCAAGCGCTTGGGCCGCCATAGCGGCCTGACCCCTATTCAGTTGCTGATTCTGCACAGCATCCAGGCCACCGGTGAGGGCACGCTGGGTACTCTGGCCAAGCAGGTGAGCGTGTCTCAGGCGACGCTGAGCACTATTATTGACCGGCTGGAAAGCCGTGAACTGCTCAAGCGTGTGCGTAGTGTCAGCGATAAGCGCAAGGTGCATCTGACTCTGACCGAGAAGGGCGAAGCGGTCATTCAAGCCGAACCGGCGTTATTACCGGCGGCCTTCCTCGAGCGCTTCGGCCGCTTGGCTGATTGGGAACAACTGATGTTGCTGGCCAGCCTGCAACGGGTGGCTGGGCTGTTCGAAGAAGGTCAGCAACCCGGTAGCATCCTCATCGACGACGAGCCTCTGGTCTGATCGCAACCCGACGATTTTTTCCTGGACTGCTTGTGTGCTGCCAAGCGGCGGCATAGCATGTTTGAAATATCAAACGCAGGTGTGGCAAATGCATGACGCCGCACCCCTTGCAGGAGGTTTCCATGGAGCTGAACGTCCCCGAGTTGTTTCGCCAGCAGGCTTTCATTGACGGTAAATGGTGCGAGGCCGAGGGCGGTCAGCGTACCGATATCTTCAACCCGGCCACCGGCGAGCGCCTCGGTAGTGTGCCGGATATGGGTGCAGCGGAAACCCGGCACGCGATCGCCGCAGCGCAGGCTGCACAACCCGCCTGGCGACGCCGCACGGCCAAGGAGCGGGCGCTGGTATTGCGCCGCTGGTTCGAGCTGATCATGCAGCATCAGGAAGACCTGGCGCGCATCATGACCGCGGAGCAGGGCAAACCATTGGCCGAGGCCCGGGGTGAAATCGCCTATGCCGCCTCCTTTATTGAGTGGTTCGCCGAGGAGGCCAAACGGGTCTACGGCGATCTGATACCTGGCCATCAGGCTGACAAGCGCATTCTTGTTCAGAAGGAGCCGGTCGGCGTTACCGTTGCGATTACACCCTGGAACTTCCCGGCGGCGATGATCACCCGCAAGGCCGCCCCGGCGCTGGCCGCTGGCTGCTCCATGGTGCTCAAACCAGCGCCGCAGACACCTTTTTCCGCACTGGCGCTGGTGCATCTGGCCGAACAGGCTGGGCTGCCAGCCGGTCTGCTGAGCGTGGTCACCGCTGATGTGAACAATGCCCGTCAGGTAGGTGCCGAGCTCTGTGCCAGCCCAATCGTGCGCAAGCTGTCCTTTACCGGCTCGACCGCCGTGGGCATCAAGCTGATGGAACAATGCGCGCCGAGTATCAAGAAACTGTCATTGGAGCTGGGCGGCAACGCGCCGTTTATTGTCTTCAATGATGCTGATCTGGATGCGGCGGTGGAAGGCGCAATGATCTCCAAATACCGCAACGCAGGTCAGACCTGCGTCTGCGCCAACCGTCTTTATGTGCAGGATGAAGTATACGACGCCTTTGCCGAGAAGTTGGCTGCTGCGGTGCGCCGCCTGGAAGTGGGTGATGGCATGCGCGAGGGTGTGACCACCGGCCCGCTGATCAACCCCGAGGCGGTACGGAAGGTTCAACGGCATATTGACGAGGCCGTTGCCGGCGGCGCCACGGTGCTGGCTGGCGGCCGCGCCCATGCATTGGGCGGCCTGTTTTTTGAGCCGACCATTCTCACTGAAGTGAACAGCGGCATGCTGATCGCCCGTGAAGAAACCTTTGGCCCGGTAGCGCCGCTGTTCCGTTTCACCGACGAGAGTGATGTGATCCGTCAGGCTAACGACACCGAATACGGACTGGCAGCCTATTTTTACGCCAGGGATCTGAGCCGCGTATTCCGCGTCGCCGAGGCGCTGGAGTACGGCATGGTCGGTATCAATACCGGTTTGATCTCGACCGAGGTAGCGCCCTTTGGCGGGATGAAATCATCGGGATTGGGCCGCGAAGGTTCGAAATACGGTATCGAAGAGTATCTGGAAATAAAATATCTGTGTCTGGGTGGCATCTGAGCCGGCCGGCGTAGGAGTAGTGACATGGCAGAAAACAACGAATCTTTCATGCTACGGCGTGAGCAGGCGGTAGCTCGGGGTGTTGGGCAAATTCACCCGGTCTTTATTGAGCGTGCCGAGAATGCCACTATCTGGGATGTGGAGGGCCGGCAGTACATCGATTTCGCTGGAGGAATCGCGGTACTCAATACCGGTCATCGCCATCCGAAGGTGATGGACGCGGTCAAGCGTCAGCTGGAACTCTATACCCATACCTGTTTCCAGGTAGTGGCTTACGAGCCCTACGTCGCGCTGTGTGAACGCATGAATCAATTGGTGCCGGGGGATTTTGCCAAGAAAACCCTGCTGGTGACCACCGGCTCGGAAGCGTTGGAAAACGCCGTGAAGATTGCCCGTGCCGCCACTGGCCGCGCCGGCGTCATCGCCTTCGCCGGGGGATACCACGGCCGCACCATGATGACCCTGGCGATGACCGGCAAGGTCATGCCCTATTCAGCGGGTATGGGCCTGATGCCCGGCGGGGTATTTCGCGCGCGCTTTCCGGATGCGTTGCACGGCATCAGTGAAGATGACGCTATCGACAGCATTGAGCAGATCTTCAAGAACGATGCTGAGCCCAGTGATATTGCCGCCCTGGTCGTCGAACCGGTGCAGGGTGAAGGGGGCTTCCGCGTGGCTTCGCCAGCGTTCATGCAGCGCCTGCGTGCCCTATGCGATCTGCATGGCATTGTGCTGGTGGCCGATGAGGTGCAGACCGGCGCGGGGCGTACCGGCAGCTTTTTTGCCATGGAGCAGATGGGGGTGACGGCGGATCTGACCACCTTTGCCAAGTCGGTTGCCGGCGGCTTTCCGCTGGCGGGTGTCTGCGGCCGCGCGGAGTTGATGGATGCCATCGCTCCCGGTGGTCTCGGCGGCACCTATGCCGGCAACCCGGTGTCCTGCGCCGCCGCGCTGGCCGTACTGGACGTCTTCGAAGAAGAGAACCTGCTGACCCGCGCCCGTACGCTGGGCAACATGCTGACCAGTCGTTTGCAGCAGCTGGCCGAAGGCGATAAGCGCATAGCTGAAGTGCGTGGGCTGGGTGCCATGGTGGCTTTCGAATTATGCAACGAGGATGGTCGCCCCGATCCGGAACTGGCTACTCGACTGGTCATCCGCGCCCGGGAAAAGCGCCTGTTGCTGTTGTCCTGCGGTCAGTATGCCAACGTCGTCCGCATACTGGTGCCCCTCACTGCCACCGATGTGGAAGTCGATGAGGGGATGGATATCATCGCGGCCTGTCTGGCGGAGCTGGCATAGCGAAGCAGATGGAGGGCGAGCTCCATCTCGCCCTCCATTAAAACGTCGATAGCCCGGTGCTTTCCATGATCCTGTAGACCAGATACCGACCCGGGTTATGGTCGGCGAAAGCGTCATAGCCCAGGCTGTATTCAATTCCATCCCGATTACCCCATTGCCCTTCAAAAGCCTGGCGCGCGCGCTGCATCACAGGATGTTCGCGACCGGTGACCAGTTGTACATTGGTTTCCAGATTCAGATCATCCAGATTGCGCCGGGTAAAGTTGGCCGAGCCGCTGATCAGCTCGCTGCTGCCATCGGCACGATCCAGGCGTAACCATTTGCGGTGGCATTGTTCGCCGCTGGTATTGCACCAGCGCAGGGGAATACCGGCGCGGTGCAGATCCCAGGCAACCTGGCGGTTGGGGATGCCATTCTTTTCCCGGCCAAAGGCATCCCGGTTGGGATCCAGCAGAACGCGCAGCTGGACGCCCCGTTGGCCGGCGTCAATCAGCGCTTCAATCAATGGTCGGTGGGAGATATAAAATACCTCCACATCCAATTGGTCGCCGGGCTGGGCACTATTGATCGTCTCCAGCAGAGCGTCACGTACGGCACCTTCAGTCAGCACCCGCAGTCGGGGGACGTCCATCTCCGGAGCCATCTCCGGGGCTTGCGGCCAATGTTCGGTGAACAGCGAGGTCATGCGGGTCACCGCCACTTCGCTGCGTAACAGATCCAGTGCGGCGACCCCATCGAAACGCACAGCCTGGTTGCTGTGCCGGCTGCTGGCATCGTGTGGATTGCCGGAGGTCACCAGCGCAGTCCAGCTTGTGCCTGCGTCTGCGATCAAGGTCTTGCGGTGATTGGCACGGAAGTTCATCAGGTGCAGATAACTGCGCAGGGTGACCTTGCCGGGGCCGACCGGGTTGGGTAGCCAGCCGCCTTCGTTGCTGTTACCGAGGAACTGACAGCAGAGACTCCACAGGCCCGTCCACAATGGGTTGGACGCCGGTAACCGCTCCAGTGGCGTCATTACCACCTGCACGCCGGCCTGCTGCAGGGCAGTGAGATGGGGATTGTCCACGCCGCCATACAGGGTATTGAATGGGTCGGTGATCAGCACGACGTCCATGCCGGGATGCGCCTGGCTGGCATTGATCAAGGCCAGGGTCAACTCGCTGGAGAGGGCGCGGTAGCCATGCTCTCCGGCAAACTCGTTGAACAGAAACATGTCCAGGACTACCAGCCGACGGGCCTGGTGGATGATCTCCAGTACTTCATCAAAAATCTGTTGTTGGCTTATGCGTTCGCCGTCTGCGCTCTGCCAGGTCTGATCCAGCAGCAGTTGTACATTCTCCGCCGAACGCCAGGGCAGGTTGACCGAGAAGCCTTGCGGTAGAGGGCGTTGCGATTGAAATAGCGCCATGCCGAGCCAGACTGCCAGCAGCAGTAACAACAGTCGGCGCAAGGGTCTGGCACGCTGCCGGCGACGATTTACCTGGCGGAGAATGTCCATATTAACGGCCTTGATAGTGCGATTGAATGCGCATGCTACCCTTGATCCCGGATGCTTGTCTTCAAGGGGCGTTGCTCAATGCGCAAAGTAGTTGGCCTGGTGGTCGTGGGGTTGATGTTGGTACTGTTTGCCGTGTTCAGTGTGCAATGGGTGCAACGCAGCCTGGTGGCCGCAGGTCTGGAACAGCTGACGTGGCAGCAATGGCGATGGCACGACGGCGACGTGCATCTGAAGCAGCTCAGCGGCGTATACGTCACTGAGCAGGGGCGTCTGGGAATCGCTGCTCAGGGCATGCGTCTGCGCCCGGTATGGCGTGGTGGCCCGAGTATTGAACATTTATTGATCGACGACCTGCAACTGATCTGGCAACCGGCTGAGACTCTACCCCGCGTGGACGCTGAGCACGCGCCCTGGATCTTGCCTTCGCTGGCCGAGATGAGCGGTCTGCTGGGTTGGCTGCCGCAGGTATTCAAGGTGCATCAGTTGCGGCTGCAGTTACCCTGCGACGATGCGTTTTGCCAATTGCAAGGCAGTCTGCAGGTGGATAGCCAGCAGCAGCCACTGGCATTGACTGCGCAGCTTGGATTGCTGGCGCAGGATCAGGTGGTCAACGGGCGCTTACAGATACAGGAGCAGGCCGAGCGGTATCTGGTGCAGGCGGATGTACAGGTTCCCGAAGCGCTGCCGCTGGCGGGGTTGGGGCTGCTCCGCGGCAATCTGCAGATGAAACTGGAAAACCAGGGTGATCAATGGCTGCTGCATCAAGGTCAGCTGGCTGGCCGCCTTGAACAGCCGCAACTGGAAGCCCTGGCCAGTGTGCCGAGCCAATGGCAGCCTGAGGTTCTGACCCTGCAGATCACCCCGCAACCAGGCAGCCTCGCGGAGTGGCGGGACAGCTTATTGCTGGCGGTACAGCTGGAAATGGAGGGCGCCATTGGCGCTCAGCTGTCGGGTAATCTGGCGGTCAGCTCCCGGGCACAGTGGCAAGCCGAACTCAGCGAGGCTCGGTTACACCTGTCCGCTGCGCAGTTGGCGCTGTCTTCCATGCAGATAAAAAACATGCAGCTGGACTGGCCATTAAGCGGCATGGTCGACGCTCAGCAGCTACGCTTGCAGCTGGGTGACCAGGCACCTGTGACTATCGAGCGACTGACGTTGGCTGAAGATATGATTCTGACCGATGTACTCGGCCAACTGCGGAGTACGCAATTGACGCTGCCGTTGGCGACGCCGGATCAGTTGCTGCTGACTG
Source organism: uncultured Halopseudomonas sp. (assembly GCA_964474945.1). Lineage (GTDB taxonomy): Bacteria > Pseudomonadota > Gammaproteobacteria > Pseudomonadales > Pseudomonadaceae > Halopseudomonas. The sequence continues at coordinate 28,613 of CAYYUQ010000006.1, forward strand.
GCCCGGTGCGTATCGGTGTGCAACGACTGCAACAGTCGGCCCTTCAACCGCAGGGCTGGAATCTATCGGGCGACTTACGGTATTCCGCCGCCGGGCTTCGCTTTGAGGGTGATCTGGCTGCGCTCAGTGGCTTGAATAGCCATCTGCGCTGGGATTGGCCCACGGATCAACCGTGGCAGCTGCAGTTAAGCCTGGCAGATATATTTCTCCGGGCGGCGAACCCGTTGGCAGCCACCTTTGCCGACTGGCCATCCTTGCTCAGCTTTTCCAGTGGCCGGCTGACCGGTCAATTGCAAGCCAGTGGTCTCGACAGCCTGGATAAATTGACCGGACATCTTTCCCTTGTCGGCGGCGAAGGTATCTACGACCGCGCTACTTTCAGCGGCCTGTCGTTGCCGCTGGATATAGCCATACAGGGCGACCAGCTGCGACTGGGCACACAGGCGCTCAGTCTGAACAGTCTGGATCCCGGCTTGCCGCTGGGCCCATCGAGCGCGCGAGGAAGCTACAGGGCCGGGCTGGATCAACTGGCTGAAGGCACCCTCGATCTGGGCGGCGCCAGTCTGGGTGTGCTGGACGGGCAGATTCAATTGGAGCCCGCCACCATCGACCTGGGCGAGACGCAGCAGCGCCTGATAGCGAGGGTAGAAGGTGTCGAACTGGCGCGGCTTTTTGAGGTCTACCCGGCGGAGGGGTTGAGTGGGCGAGGCACGTTGGATGGACGCTTCCCGGTAAGCCTGGTGAACGGCAAGCTGTTGATTGAAGAAGGGCAGTTGCAAGCCCGTCAACCAGGGGGCATTTTGCGCTATCAGGCCCAGCAGCTGCAGGACATGGCCGCCAGCAACCCCAATCTGGAGCAATTGGCCGTCGTTCTGGATGACTTTCGCTATCGCGTATTGGCCAGCGATGTGTCCTATGATGAGCAGGGTGTGTTGATGTTGGGGTTGCGTCTGGAAGGCAGTAATCCGGCGTTTCAACAGGGCCGCCAGGTGAATCTGAATATCCAGCTGGAAGAGGATATTCCAGCGCTGCTGACCAGCCTGCAGTTGAGTGGGCAGGTGAGCGATATCATCAGGAAGCGGATCGAGCAGCGTTATCTGCAGCAAAGCAGTCCATGACAGGAGAGAACCATGTGGCGTCTGACAATAGTGGCGGTGGCTGTTGCGGTATTGACCGCCTGTACGCCGACGGTACAGCTGGCTGCGCCCAGCGATCCGATCAATATCAACCTGAATGTGAAGATTCAGCATGAAATTTACATCAAGGTCGACAAGGAGCTGGACTCGCTGTTCAGCGAATCCAGCGGATTGTTCTAGGAGAGAAACCCCATGCGAATGAGTATGCGAATGGTCAGCCTGTTGCTGGCTCTGGTGGTAAGCGCCCCGGTGCTGGCGCTGAGCTTGAATGAAGCCATGTCCGCCCTGCCGACAGCCAAGGCGGCCGGCCAGCTGGGCGAGCAGCCCGACGGTTATCTGGGCGTAGTCAGCCCGGGCGGGAATGCGGCGGCGATTGCCAAACAGATAAACGATGCCCGCCGTCAGGAATATCAACGGCTGGCCGGGGAAAACAACATCCAGTTGCGGGATGTGGAATCCATGGCTGGCAAGAAGGCGCTGGAGCGCACGCCGTCAGGCCAGTACATCATGCTCAACGGCGTGTGGATGAAGAAATAGCGGTTACAGCCGTAACCGTTCGGTCTCGGTGAACTGCTCCTGCAGCAGGGCGTTCACCGCAGCCTGACGTTCGTTATCCGCCAACCCGGGGTGGGCCAGCAGGCTGTCCCGTTCCTGATTGAACCGGTCTACCCGCTGACGCCATTCGGCCCGGCGTTGATCCAGTGCCTCCAGCCGCTCGGTTGCCTCCGGCCCCAACAAGCCCATACGCAATTGGCGAACGGCTGCCTCGCCGGCGCCGGCTTCACGCAGGGCGAGCGTCTGCTCGCGTAAATCGTTCTGAATCTGCGGCACCAACAATTGTTGCATCTCGTCGGGCAGGTTCTCCCGCAACGCCTCAATGGCCAGTGCCTTCTGCGGCTCGTCCATTGACGAGTCATGCTGGATAGCCAGCCGCTCAAGGTTGAAGTGGTTGTAGATCTCCTCACCGGCAAAGAACGCCTCATGCACCTCGCGGCTGAACAGCGAGGCGCGCAGGCGCTGTACTGCCTGCTCTCTGGCAAGCAGGTCATCCAGACTTTCGCTGACCGGAAACCGACTCTCCAGTTCGGCCAACTGCTGTTGATAATCCAGATAGGTATCCAGCATGGCCAGCGCCTGGCCCAGCGCTGGCTCAGCCAGCTGCTCGGTCAGGTAATGCCGAATCCGTTGCGTGGCGGCGGCACTGGATTCTTCTCCGATCAGACTGAGGAAGTAATCGAACAGATGACGGATCTGGCTGGTGATCAACAGATTGCCATGGGCATCGACAGCCAATTGACCATCCACGCTGGTGCCGCGGACGCTGGGCGGCAGCTCAGATGCGGGCGGTACGGCAGTATTGTCGTGCTGGATCAACAGGGGGGCCGGACTACCGGCCACCTGCTCGACGTACGCCGGCGCGATCTGTGCGGTGGGTGTTGTGCTCTCGTCCCCGGAAAACAGATACCAGCTCAACAGTAGCGCGCTGGTAAAAAGCGGGAGATAGATGATGAATTTCATGAATGTCCTGCCAACAGATACTGAAACAGGCCCGTTGCCGGGCCTGTGTGAGGTTAAAGTCCGGCGTTCTTCAGACGGTTTGCCTGTTGACGGTACACGCTCACAGGATCCGTTTCGAAGATGCTGGTCAGACCGAAGAACTGATTGACCTCATCCAGATGGTTCATGCGGTAATTGTCGCGGATCACCATGCCCATCCGTGAGCTACAACGCCCTACCATGCCGTCATTGGCTTCGCCTTTGGGAAAGGTCTTGGACGCGACGACCATCATCAGATCGGAAGGATCCAACAGGTTGGTAGAGGGACTGGTACCGCTCCAGGAGTAGTAGCGCACATTATTGACCTTGTACTGCCCCTCTCCGCAGGCGGTAGTCGGAATGCCCTGAGGGTACTTGGCATTGAAGCGTGCGGCGCCTTCGGAATACAGCGCTTCCAATGAGCCCAAAGAGTTCATTGGGGTATCAATCGGGCTATTGGACAGGAAGTTGATCAGCTTACCCGCGGCGTTAACCAGTTCCGCAAGCAGGGACTCGCCGGCAGAGCCTTCGGGAATCTGGCGCAGGAAGTCAGCCAGCGCAGAGCCCCGGTGAGGTGCGCCGATACTGGTAACAGAGGCGACCAGATCAGGGCGAACCGCGGCCACATAGCGAACGGTCGGGCCGCCATGACTGTGCCCGAACAGGTTGACCTTGGCCTTGCCGGAAATGGCTACAATATCTTCTACCTGCTCCAGCAATTGCTCGCCCCGTGCCTCCGAGGTATCCAGCTGGCTGACCTGAGTGATATAGACGGTAGCGCCATCCTTGCGCAGCGCCTGAGGTATGCCATACCAGTAGTCGATGCCGAGCATGCTGTCCCAACCGAGCATGCCGTGTGCAAGCACGATGGGGTATTGGGTTTTGGTGTAACCGGAGGAGGAACTGAACCAGGACGCTTGTGTCTGGCCGGCCATGCCCATGGCGACGATCAGCCCGGCGGTGGCCAGCGTGAAACGGGTCTTCTTCATGGATTTATTACCTCAGTTTATTCTTGTAATTATTCAGAGCTCTGAGTCAGACAGAGACCACCAGAGCATAGCCAGTGCTCTGCGAGTTGCGCTGCTGTGGAACCTTTCGGGCAGTAAGTGACCAATAAGTCGAGTGCTCTGGCACCTCATTATTCATCAGAATGATCCGACGAGAGGTGGCTTTGCGATTGACGATCAATCGACTGCTACCTCACAAAAATGCGTTCTCGTACCGCTTTCACCGATTCTATCTGATAGTCTGGCGACGAAGCCTCAGGTGGGCATTAAGGGATGAAAACCATGCTATTTGGTAGCTTTCTCAATGGATACGCGTTCTGGCTGCTGCTCGGCCTGGCATTATTGATTTCTGAATTCTTTGTGCCGGGCGTGGTAGCGGTGTTCTTTGGTATTGGTGCATTGGTGGTCGGATTGCTGACCCTGGCGGGCGTGATTGACAGCCTGGCGATGCAGTTATTGTGCTTTGGGCTGATCAGCCTGGTGGCTTTGTTCGGCTTGCGCCGGCACTGCACCCGCTGGCTCAAGGGCATGGTCGGAGGGCGTGCTGCGCTCGACCTGGATAACGCCGGCTTGGTAGATCAGCGGGTCATTGTATTGACCGACTTCATCGATGGTATTGGCCACGTGCAGCTAAATGGCGCCAAATGGGACGCAGAATCCAGCGAGCCACTGCGTGCTGGCGACAGTGCCTGGGTGACCGGTTTCAGCGGCATCGTATTGCGGGTCAGCCGTCGCCACGATAACGCCTGAGCATCCTGATAAAAATCCGAAATAGAACAGGGAGTGACATATGGAAACCGCAACACTGATAGCGCTGGCGTTTCTGGTGCTGATTATTATCACCGTCGCCAAAACAGCACAGATTGTGCCGCAGCGATCCGCGTACGTCGTTGAACGGCTGGGGAAATACGCTACAACGCTGGAAGCGGGCTTTCATCTTCTGATCCCCTTTGTTGACCGCATCGCTTATCGCCACACGATGAAAGAAGAAGCCATTGATGTGGATCGCCAAGCCTGCGTTACCAAGGACAACATCCAGGTGGTGGTCAATGGCGTGATCTACCTGCAGGTGGTCGACCCCAAGGCGGCCAGTTACGGTATTGCTGACTACCGCTACGCCGCGATGCAACTGGCACAGACCACCCTGCGCTCGGTCATCGGCAAGATCGATCTGGACAAGACCTTCGAAGAGCGCGAGGCGATCAACGTGCAGGTCGTGGATGCACTGGACGAAGCTGCCAGGCCGTGGGGCGTCAAGGTGCTGCGCTACGAGATTGCTGATATCGAGTTGCCGGCGACCATTCTGGATGCACTGGAGAAACAGATGCGCGCCGAGCGGGAACGCCGCGCGGTGGTAGCCCAGTCCGAAGGTGAGCGCGAGGCCAAGATCAACGTCTCCGAAGGGATCAAGCAGGAAACCATCAACCTGTCGATCGCGGACAAGGAGCGCCAGATCAACGAGGCCGAAGGTAAGGCACGGCAGATCGAACTGGTTGCCAAGGCCACGGCCGACGGCCTGCGTATGGTGGCCGATGCTATTACCACCGAGGGTGGCAAGGACGCGGTGGCCCTGCGTGTAGCCGAGCAATACGTCACCGAATTCGGCAAGCTGGCCAAGACCAATAACACCATGATCCTGCCGGCGGAATTGAGCAATATCGGTTCGGCGGTGGCGGCAATCACCAAAACCCTGGATACCGTGAAACAGTAAGCTGTAGCGGCGCCGCCTCGCTGAAGGCGGCGCCGTTGCGCCTGTCAGTCAACGCTGTCATACCGCTGTTATCTGCCTGGGGCATGCTTTTCCAAGCAGCTCAGCAGGCCTTCGATTCAGCAGGGTGCGGTTGAACAGCGTCGGTAAATGCAGTAAGTTAACTGCAGATCAATGGAGAATCCCATGTCAGTCAGTACACGCAAACAGCATCAAGTCCCTCCGGCGCAAGCCGTAGAGTCTGCTGCGCGTGTGGGTACTTCTACTTATTTTTACGGATATTGGTTTAGCCAAGGGCTGAGCTGATTCCGATCAGGCGGCCCACTCAGAACCGGCCGCCCACCGCACTAATCAGAAACCCCCGGTCGGCCATCCGATCGGGGGTTTTGTTTTTTCGGCCTCAATGGCCTGAATAACTCAGAGGATTGAAACATGAACAACTACTTTACTTATTCCTACCGTTACTGCAGCTGGCGATTTAGTGGTCGTGCCCAGGACGACCAGACATTACTTCGACTACCACGATAGAGCGCCGCGCGGACTTAACCGTGCGGCTAAGGACAGCACTGATGACATCTTCCATATCCGCCCTGCAGCTTTCCGTTGTGCACAGCATCGAATCGGCACAACCTGACCAGCGTCGTACGTGCCCCCTGCCGACCCCGGCCGTTCTTCGCCAGCGTCTGCCCCTGGGAAATTCATTGGCCCAGCAGGTTCAAACTCAGCGCCAGGCCATTCGAGAAATTCTCGATGGCCACGACCCACGATTGCTGGTGGTGGTCGGCCCCTGTTCCATTCATGACGCCGAGGCGGCGCTTGATTACGCTCAACGGTTGGCCGAACTGGCGCCCAAAGTGGCTGATCAAATGCTGTTGGTAATGCGCGCCTACATCGAAAAACCCCGCACAACGGTGGGCTGGAAAGGCCTGGTTTATGATCCGCAGTTGAATGGCAGCGGCGACATGGCAGGCGGCTTGGAGCTGTCCCGTCGGCTGATGTTGCAGATGATTGAATTGGGTTTGCCGTTGGCCAGCGAGCTATTACAGCCGCTGGTGGCAGGTTATGTCGATGATCTGCTGGGCTGGGCCGCTATTGGCGCCCGCACCAGCGAATCACAGATCCACCGGGAACTGGTCAGCGGCCTGGATATGGCGGTCGGCTTCAAGAACGGTACCGACGGCAGCATGGGTATTGCCATCGATGCCATGCGCTCAGCGGCTCATCCGCACGAACATTTCGGCATGGATGATCTGGGCCGCCCGGCGCTGGTCGAGACCGCCGGCAATCCGGATACCCATCTGGTGCTGCGCGGTGGTAACCAGGGGCCGAACTTTGATGCGCTCAGCGTAGCGGCGGCACGCAATGCGCTGGTTAAAGCCGGTATTCAGCCCAGCATCATGATCGATTGCAGCCATGCCAATAGTGGAAAGGATCCGCTGCGTCAGCCGGCGGTGTTGCAGAATGTCATCGATCAGCGTCTGGCAGGAGACAGCAGCCTGCGGGCGGTGATGTTGGAAAGCCATTTGTTTAATGGCAGCCAACCATTGTCAGGCGAGCTGCAATACGGTGTGTCCATTACTGACGGCTGCCTGGGCTGGGCCGGTACTGAGCAATTGTTGTTGGATGCAGCTGAACAACTGCGTTGAGTGCGGGGCGTCCGGTGGATGCCCCTGAAAATCCCGGCTTGATTGTGGAGTAATCCTTGAGTCCGTCTATAGCGCCGCATACGGCTACTGGATGGGCCTTTGCGGATGGATTATCCCGCGCTAGGGTGGATAAACCAATAATTACAATCAAGCCGAGGAGGCGCAGTATGGGCATGAGTGAACAATTTTCCTGGCTGGATTCCTATCCTGAGGGTTTGCGCTGGGACACCGAGCTGGCGACTGGCCCGGTGCCGTCCTTGCTGGAGCAGACGGTGCAGATGTTCCCCGATAACCCGGCAATTGACTTCCTCGGTCACAAACTCAGTTATCGCCAGTTGGACAATCTGGTCCGTCGGGCAGCCCATGGTCTGCAGCAATTGGGTGTTGGGCCGGGTGTTCATGTGGGCCTGTACCTGCCCAATACTCCGCATTATTTCATCAGCTTCTTCGGCGTGTTGCGCGCCGGCGGCACTGTGGTCAACTATTCGCCGCTGGACGCCGAGCGCACGCTTGGCCACAAGATAGAGGACAGTCAGACCGACATCATGTTGACCCTTGATCTGGCGGCGCTCTATCCGCGTATGGCCGGGCTGGTAGGCAAAAGCCGTCTGCAGCATATGGTGGTGGGCCGGTTCACCGAGTTCTGCGGTGCGGTGAGGGCAGAGCAAGCTGAGCAGATGGGCCCATCGGTCGATGTCCAGTGGAACAGCAGCACCAGTTCATTCGCCAGTCTGCTGGATAACCAGGGCAGCTATGAAGCGCATCCGCTGGCCGATCCGGCAACCGCGTTGGCCGTGCTGCAGTACACCGGCGGCACAACCGGCGCCCCCAAGGGCGCTATGCTCACGCATGCCAATCTTACTGCCAGTTGCTCGCAGTTACAGGCAATCCTCGATGAATCCCTCAAGGCCGGGCAGGAGCGCGTGTTAGCGGTATTGCCGCCATTTCACATCTACGCGCTGATGATCAACATGTTGTTCAGTGTGCGCACGGGGGCAGAGGTCTATCTGCATCCGCGCTTTGATGCGGAAACCGTATTGCGGGAGATTCATCACAACCGCATTACCACCTTCCCCGGCGTGCCGACCATGTTCATCGGTTTGCTGGCCCATCCGCTAACCGCACAGCTGGATCTGACCTCGCTCAAGCTCTGCAACTCCGGAGGCGCACCGCTGCCGTTGGAAGTGCAGCAGCGTTATTCGGACATGGCCGGCTGCGCCCTGCGCGAGGGCTGGGGCATGACCGAAACCACCACCACCGGCACCTTCACTCCGCGAGATGCGGAGGCGCGTCCGGGTTCCTGTGGCATGCCGGTGCCGGGTGCAAAAATGCGTATTGCGCCGCTGGATGGCTCGGCAGGCAGCCTGGCGCCGGGTGAAAAGGGAGAGGTGTGTATTGCCGGGCCGAACATCACCGCCGGTTACTGGAAACGTCCCGACGCTACCGCCGAGGCAATGACCGAGGATGGTTACCTGCGTACAGGGGACATCGGCTACATGGACGAGGACGGCTGGGTGTATATCGTTGACCGCACCAAGGACATGATCCTGTGCAGTGGCTATAACGTGTACCCCCGGGTGATCGAGGAAGCAATTTATGAGCACCCCTCGGTGGAGGAAGTGTCGGTGATTGGCATCGACGATCCCTATCGCGGGCAAGCGCCGAAAGCCTTTCTCAAACTCAAGGCAGGATCCGCTCCATTGGACTTCCTTGAGCTGCAGGCCTTTCTCTCCTCGCGCCTGGGTAAACACGAACGGTTAGTGGCGATGGAAATCCGCGATGCGCTACCACGCACTCCGGTGGGCAAGCTATCCAAGAAGGAGCTGGTTGACGAGGAGCGTAGCAAATCAGCGACGGCCTGACAGAGGGCAGAACGCCCGGGTAACGCGGGCCGCTGAGCGGGCCCGCGTATGCTTCGGTTATTGACTGTGCAGCCGGGCGGCTAAGGCGTTCAGTTCAGCGGACAGCTCCTGCAGCGTTTCGCTGGCCTGGGCGGTATATTCCACCTGTTGCTGGTTGGTCGCAGCAATATCGGTAATTTCAGTAATATTGCGTGAAATATCCTCGGATACGCTGGTCTGCTCCTCGGCTGCCGTGGCGATTTGACGGTTCATATCCCGAATCGATTCCACCGCCCGGGCGATCTGCTGCAGACTGTTTCCGGCCAGTGTCACCTGCTGCATGCTGTTGTCGCTGCTGGCGCGGCCTGCATCAATCGCCTTCACTGCCTGCTGAGCGCCCTGTTGCACGCTGGTGATGATCTGCTGGATTTCATGGGTCGATTCGCTGGTACGTCTGGCTAGCGTGCGTACCTCGTCGGCGACCACGGCAAAACCACGTCCCGCTTCACCCGCTCGGGCGGCTTCAATGGCTGCGTTCAGCGCCAGCAGGTTGGTCTGCTCAGCAACGCTCTGAATCACTTCCAGTACCTTGCCAATGCGATGGCTGTCGCCCTCCAACTGACGGATAACCTCGGTGCTGTGTTGCACTTCCTGCAGCAGGTTTTGCATTGAGTCGATGGCGTTGTTCATGGTTTGCCGGCCTTCGCGAGCGCTGTCATCGGCCGCATTGGCGGCACCGGCTGCATCTGCTGCGTGGCGCGCAACTTCAGCGGCGGTGGCGGCCATTTCCTGAATGGCTGTGGCCACCTGGTCGGTGCGCGAGAACTGCTCGCGACTGCCGTGAGCCATCTTTGTCGCAACACTATTCAGTCCGCCGCTGGCCTGATCCAGTTCGCGGGTACTGTGGTTCAGCCCGACAGCGGTATCACGCAGGAAGCAGCGCAACTGGTCGGCTGAGCGTGCCAGAATCCCCAGCTCATCGGTTCGCCGGTTGGCGATAGGCTCATCGAACCGGCCCATGGCCAATTCTTCCATATGCCCGACCAGATCGGTAATGGGTGTGACCAGCCGGCGGCTGAGCAGCACGCTGGCCAGAATCGAAATAAACAACGCGCTGCCAAGCAGAATGACGATGCCCAAAATGACGGTACGCAGGGTGGCTTCGCGAATGCGCTGTGCTTCGCTGGCGGCGAACTGATGAAGTTCATCGGCCAGTCGTCCCAGTTGCTGGGTGGTCTCCCGATCAATACCCCGAAGCACGCTGTCCCCAGCGATCGGATCGCGGTCGCTGTCGACGAAGCGCTGCAGTCCACTCCGATACTGCGGCCCCAGCTGCCCATGCATGTCACGCAATGCCGTGACTCGCCGCTGCAGGTCTTCTTCAATATCCAGCGCGCCGATCTGCGTCAGCAGCGTCTGTACTCGGGTTTCACTCGCCTGGAACTGGCTCCAGTAACGATCAAGGTCGGCCTGATCAGCACCCCGCAGCAGGACGTTTTTCCACTCCTGTACCTGCTCCTTGAACGCCACATTGGCATCGCTGACCAGATCTGCTGTGGCCAATGGGCCTTCAATGAGGGTCCGGTAGTTGCGCAGTTCCACTGCCAGGGCCAGGACGCTGGCGATGGAGATCACCAGCATCAGCAATAGACTGCCAACCAGCAGAGTCAGACTCTGCAAGCGTAAGGAGGACATGAAGCGCATAACAATCTCTTTTACGGGGTGAGCGGCGAAGCACCCGCCGCTGGTCAGTCAGTGGCAGGTCGGTGATGTTTTTTATTGGATTGGATAGCTATCGGCTGGTAGCCCAAAAAACTTTAACCCATACTGGCTAGCCTTGCTAAGACTCCCTAACATATGGAGCCGTCACATACGGCCACTGCAGACGAGACATCGCCTACACATGAACCACGCTCTATCGGATACACCGCAACATAAGCCCCGCCCCTTCGTCGACCTGCTGGTCAGTATTGTGATCCCTTCGGTGATCCTGATGAAATTCAGCGGCGAGGCCAATCTTGGTCCGCATCAGGCATTGATTCTGGCGCTGGCCTTTCCCCTGGGCTGGGGACTGTTCGAGCTGGTGCGCTACCGCAAGTACAACTTCATCGCGGCCTTGGGCGTTATCAGCGTATTCCTGACCGGGGGCATCGGTCTGCTGGAGCTGGATCCGCAGTGGCTGGCGATCAAGGAAGCTGCAGTGCCCGGCATCATTGGCCTGGCGGTGCTGTATTCTACCCGCACGCGTTATCCGCTGATCCGCACCCTGCTCTACAACGAGAAGGTGCTGAATGTACAGCGCATTGATGAGCGGCTGGAGGAGCGGGGTCTCAAGGACGTTTTTGAGCAGCGTCTACTCAAGGCGACCTACTTTCTGGCGGGCACCTTCTTCTTTTCCTCATTCATGAACTACATGGTTGCCAAATGGATCGTCGTCAGCCCGGCAGGCACCGAAGCGTTCAACGCCGAGTTGGGGCGCATGACCCTGGTGAGCTATCCGATGATCGCTATCCCATCGATGATCATGATGATGGCCATCCTGTTCTACCTGTGGCGAACCATCCATGGTCTCACCGGGTTGAAAATGGAAGATATTGTCGCGGTACAGAAGTAATCACGCCCTTCGTATTCAGCGATTGATGGCGCTCAGTGCCTGACGCAAGCGTGCTACTGCGCCATCGATATCCTGCAATTTATCCAGACCGAACAGGCCGATGCGGAAGCTCTTGAAATCGGCGGGCTCATCGCACATCAGCGGTACGCCGCTGGCGGTTTGCAGGCCGAGTGCGCTGAATGCGCTGCCGCTGTGGATCGCGTCGTTGTCGGTGTAACTGACCACCACGCCGGGCGCCTGAAAGCCCGCTGCGGCGACACTGCGGATACCCTTCTCCTCAAGCAATGCGCGCACGGCCTTGCCCAGTTGCTGTTGCGCCTGCATGACCCTGTCGAAGCCGACGTCGGCGGTTTCCAGCATGGTGTCACGGAAGGCCTTCAGCGCATCGGTGGGCAGGGTGGCATGGTAGGCGTGGCCGCCGTTTTCATAGGCCTGCATGATCTGCAGCCATTTCTTCAGATCACAGGCGAAGCTGTTGCTGCTGGTCTGCTCGATACGCTCCAGCGCCCGTTCGCTGAACATGACCAGGGCGCAGGAGGGGGAAGCGCTCCAGCCCTTCTGTGGCGCGCTGATCAGCACGTCCACGCCACACGCCTGCATATCGACCCACAGGGTGCCTGAAGCAACGCAGTCCAGCACAAACAGGCCGCCCACGGCATGTACGGCATCGGCTACCGCTCGCAGATAATCGTCCGGCAGCAGAATGCCCGAGGCGGTTTCCACGTGGGGGGCGAAGACCAGGGCGGGTTTGTCGGCGTGAATGCGTGCTACGACCTCGTCAATCGGTGCCGGAGCGAAGGGTGCCTGGCTGCCTTCGCCGATCTGGCGTGCCTTGAGTACGATTTCTTCAGCGGGCAGTTCGGCGGCGGCCAGGATCTGGCTCCAGCGATAACTGAACCAACCGTTGCGCAGTACCATGCAGCGCTGATCGCGGGCGAACTGGCGAGCCACCGCTTCCATGCCATAGGTGCCACCACCGGGTACCAGGGCGACGCCGTCGGCGTTGTAGACCTTTTTCAGCGTGGTCGATATGTCGCGCATGACCTGTTGAAAGGCGGCGGACATATGGTTGAGCGAGCGATCGGTGAAGACCACGGAATATTCGAACAGGCCATCAGGATCGATATCGGGAACCAGGGTGGACACAGGCGATGCTCCTCAGTAAAGAAATCGCCGGCATGGCCGGCGATAAAACGTCAATGGATGCCTGAAACCCTATCCCAATTCGGGGGGATTGCAAATGCTGCTTATTTCCGTGTGAGATGAAAGAAGAAATCGGTAGGCTTGCCCTTGATGTCGCCCAATCCGATGACCACGTCATCGTTCACCTTGCGGAAATAGTCCATGATCGGCTGGCTGTCATAGATCAGTGCTGCGGAGACGGTGCCGTCGAACTCCACGTGGCGCATCTGTGCTGCGCCGAGCCGATCATAGGTGACGATCTCGCCCTCGGCATTGGTCACCAGCAGCGGTTCGACATGGGTGGTTGAGGTGAAGCGTTTGCCGTACCAGTTGATTGGATCGGGCTCGATCCCGCCATCAAACTTGCCGCCTTTCCAGGTGCCGACCATGAAGTCGGTATCCACTGGCTGCAGTTGTTTGAACAGGGGCATGAGCGTCTCCGCGGAGTAGGCCTGGCCGCTGGCGATCATGTCCAGCCATTGCTGTTCCACATCGCCCGCCTGGCTATGGCCAGCGAGGAGGGTGGAGAGGCCGATGGCGGCCAGTGTGGTTGTTATTGTTTTCATGATGCTTCCCTTGTGATGTCCGGGGTCTGGACAGTCGTCTAGCCGGTACAGAGCTTCCAGCAGGCATCTCTCGCAGCGTTGATATCCGCATCGCTCAACTGAATATGACCATCGCGCTCGGCCTTGATCAGATTGACGAAGGCACCCCACACCAGCGTCATCAATACCTCTGCACGCAGGTCGCTGCGGAATATGCCGCGCTTCTGCAATGTTCGGTACTGCGCCAGGATGGGCGACAGCGCCTCGTGCTCCAGTTGTCGGCTGGCGGCATCAAGGTAGGGGCGGTGATCCTGTAGCTCCATGAAGCGGTAGGCATCCGGTGCTTCACGGGTAAACAGCACCATGCGCCGCCAGACTTCATCAAACAGCTCCCGGGTAGGGCGCTGGAAGTCGAGATTGCTGTACAGGCGTTGATTAATCGCTACCTTCTGCTCACGGAACAGCTCATTGACCAGCAGTTCCTTGCTTTCAAAATAGCGATAGATAGTGCCGGTACCCACCTTGGCCTGTTGGGCCACAACCGGCATCGGTACGCCGTTGACGCCGCCTTCGGCAAACACGTTGAGTGCGGCCTGGAGGATGGCGCTGCGCTTGTCCTTGATCCGCGGTCGGGTGGTGCTGACCGGGGCCTGTGTCTCGTTATCAGCGGTGCTGGAATGATTATTCATTGCTGCATTCTAACCGCTTCTGACTGTCTGTACAGGTCATGTACCGGCGCTCCACAGGTGGGGTGGAAGGCGATCAGAAATTGGTGCTGCTCCTTGGTTAGGCCTGTGTTCTCGAAGTCCATGTGCACATTGCACGCCACCAGGTCGTATATCTCGACTTTGTTCTGACTCATTTGCATCAGCCTGGCTTGTTGTTTGCAATAGAATGAATGTTCATTCGTTATCGAGAATAACGCTGGAGAATGTGTTTGCCAAGGGAAAGATCACGGTGGCAGACCGATAACCAATGCGGGGAGTGATGCGGAATCCGCTGCGCGGATCAAATTGACCCCGGTAACGCTTGCCGATACCGGGGCTGGGACAGCTAGCGGGGCCGGACAGCCTGTCGCTCGTCGGGCGGAGGCATACGATTGCGCTGTTCGGCACGGCGGAAGATGAACCAGATCAGCAGCGTGAACAGGGCAACAGCGAAGAGGATGACGCTGGCAATGGCGTTGATCTCCGGTTTTACACCCAGGCGTACCGCAGAGAAGATTTCCATGGGCAGGGTGGTTGAGCCGGGGCCGGAAACGAAGCTGGCCAGTACCAGGTCATCCAGTGACAGGGTAAAGGACAATAACCAGCCGGCGATGATCGACGGGGCAATCATAGGCACGGTAATCAACAGGAACGTTTTCCATGGTGGCGCGCCCAGATCCAGCGCGGCTTCTTCGATCGATTGATCCAGCTCGCCGAGGCGACTGCTGACAATGATCGCAACGTAGGCGACCGCGAAGGTGGTATGAGCGATCCAGATGGTCAGCATGCCGCGATCAAAACTGATGCCCAGCAGGTATTCCATTACCTGAGCCAGCGCCACGAACAGCAGCAGCAAGGACAGCCCGGTGATGACTTCCGGCATCACCAGCGGCGCAGTGACCATGCCGGAAAACAGCGTGCGACCGCGAAAATGTTTCAGGCGGGTCATGGCGAAGGCGGCGAGCGTACCCAGCGCCACGGCGGCCGTGGCGGTATAAAACGCGATCTGCAGACTGCGTCTGACCGCATTCATCAGCTGGGTGTTATCCAACAGGCCCAGGTACCAGTGCACGGACCAGCCGCCCCATACGGTTACCAGTCGCGACGCATTGAAGGAGTAGATCACCAGGATGACCATTGGCAGGTAGAGAAACACCAGCCCCAGCCACAGCATGACGGTGGAAAAGTCCGGACGCTTCATGCCTTCTTCTCCATTTCCCGTGCCTGGTTGTAATGGAACAGGGTGATCGGGATCAACAGCAGCGCCAGCATGACGATAGCCAGCGCCGATGCTACCGGCCAGTCGCGGTTGTTGAAGAATTCCTGCCACAACACTTTACCGATCATCAGGGTTTCCGGACCGCCGAGCAGCTCCGGCACAACAAATTCGCCCACCACCGGAATGAACACCAGCATGGAGCCGGCAATAATGCCCGCCCGGGACAGCGGCACGGTTACTTTCCAGAATGCCTTGATACGGCCCGCACCCAGATCCAGTGCGGCTTCCAGCAGGGTCTGATCATGTTTGACCAGGTTGGCATAGAGCGGCAGCACCATGAACGGCAGGTAGGCATATACCAGGCCTATATACACTGCGGTATTGGTATTGAGGATCTGCAGCGGTGCATCGATGAGGCCCAGCGATTGCAGTGTGGAGTTAAGCAGGCCGTTGCTGCTCAGAATGCCCATCCAGGCATATACCCTGATCAGCAGTGCGGTCCAGGTTGGCATCATGATCAACAGCAGGTAGACCAGTTGGCGATCCTGGGGCGCCCGCGCAATGGCATAGGCCATCGGGTAGCCCAGCCCCAGACACACCAGGGTGGTGATCAGCGCGATCTTCAAGGAGCCGAGATAGGCTGCGTAATACAGACTGTCCTGACTCAGAAAGATGTAATTGCCCATGTTCAGGACAATGGTCAGCGTCTGGTTGGCGTACTCGAACAGCCGCTCATAGGGCGGGATGGCAATCGCCGCCTGAGAAAAGCTGATCTTCAGAACAATAACGAAGGGCAGCAGAAAGAACAGGAACATCCACAGGTAGGGGATGCTGATGACCAGAGTCTTGCCATTGGGCAGAGGCAGGTGTCTTCTCATGTCGGGAGTACCACGCCGCCGTCATCGTCCCAGCTGATATAGACCTTATCCTCCCAGGTCGGCCGCGGCAACCGGCGCTCGGAGTTGGCAAAGAAGGCCTGCACCATCTTGCCGCTGTCCAGCTTGATGAAATATACCGAATGGCCGCCGAGATAGGCGATGTCGTGCACCTGGCCGTGGGCCCAGTTGTATTCCTGCTCGGGCTGCTCGGTGGTGACAAACACCTTTTCCGGGCGTAGCGCATAAATAGCGCTCTTGTCCTGGGCACGGGTGGTAACCCCGTGGCCCAGATAGATCTGTCGATCCAGCTGCGGACAGTCGATGATCACATGGTCTTCCATGTCAGCGACGATCTCGCCCTCGAAGATGTTCACGCTGCCGACAAATTCAGCGACGTGGCGGCTGACCGGGCTTTCATAAATGTCCATGGGCGTACCAACCTGAACAATCCAGCCCTGATCCATGATGGCAATGCGTTGGGCCATGGTCATGGCCTCTTCCTGGTCGTGGGTCACCAGGATGCAGGTCACGCCGACCCGCTCGATGATCTCTACCAGTTCCAGCTGCATCTGTGAGCGCAGTTTCTTGTCCAGCGCGCCCATGGGCTCATCCAGCAGCAGTAGTTTGGGACGCTTGGCCAGCGAGCGAGCCAGCGCTACACGCTGGCGCTGACCCCCGGATAGCTGGTGTGGTTTGCGCTTGGCAAACTTGCTCATGTGCACCAGCTTGAGCATCTCCTCGACGCGCTCGGTGATGTCCTGCTTGCTCAGCTTGTCCTGTTTCAGTCCAAAAGCAATATTCTGTTCCACGGTCATGTGCGGAAACAGGGCGTAGGACTGGAACATCATGTTGATAGGCCGCTTGTGCGGCGGCAGGTCGGTGATGTTCTGGCCGTCGAGCAGCACCCGGCCTTCGCTGGGTTTCTCGAAGCCGGCCAGAATGCGCAGCAGGGTGGATTTACCCGAACCTGAACCGCCAAGCAGGGCAAAGATTTCGCCCCGGTTGATCGTCAGCGTTACGTCATCCACTGCCAGCGAATCATCAAATTGCTTGCTGATTCGCTCGATCTTGACGAACGGTACCGGCTCGTTCTTGGCCATGGCCTGTTTCATGGCCCCCGCTGCACCCACCATAAACTACTCCCCCAACAAGTTAGGTAGTCCGTGAAAACGTAACGAGCACAATCGCTTTCATGGACTGCCGAGGGGCCGCATGGCGGCCCGATAGTTTCAGCGTCCCGACTTGATCCTGTTCCAGGCGCGGGTGATGATCCGTTGCGACGCCAGCGGGCGAGGTTCAGCCACATACAACTTGGCCATTACCTCGTCGGTGGGATAGATCGCAGGGTCGCTCAGCACCTCGGGGTCAACAAACTCGTTGGCCGCCAGGTTGGGGTTGGCGTAAGCCACGTAATCGGTAATGGGTGCGACTACTTCCGGACGCAGGATGTAGTTGATGAAGGTATGAGCGCTGTCGGCATTGGGCGCATCCTTGGGAATGGCCATCATGTCGAACCAGAGGGCGGTGCCTTCCTTGGGAATGGTGTAACCGATATTGATGCCGTTTTCGGCTTCCTCGGCGCGGGCTGCCGCCTGAAAGATGTCACCGGAATAGCCGGCCGCGACACAGATCTCGCCGTTGGCCAGGTCAGAGATATAGCGTGAGGAGTGGAAGTAGGCGATATGCCCACGCACGCTCATGAGCAGCTCTTCGGCCTTTTTCAGATCGTCAGCATTATTACTGTTGGGATCCAGGCCCAGATACTGCAGCGCGGAGGTCAGCATCTCATCGCCGGAGTCGAGCATGGAAATACCGCAGCTGGCCAGCTTGGCAGCAATTTCCGGGTTGAACATCAGATCCCATGAATCGGTCGGTGCATCTTCACCGAGGATGGCCTGCACCTTGTCGATGTTGTAACCGATGCCGTTGGTGCCCCACATGTAGGGAATGGAATACTGGCTGCCGGGATCAATGCTTTCCATGTCGTCCATCAACTCGGGGTTGAGGTTCTTCATGTTCGGCAGTTTGGCGTGGTCCAGCTTCTGGTATACCCCCGCCTCAATCTGTTTGGTCAGATAGTGGTTGGAGGGTATGACGATATCGAAGCCGGAGCGGCCGGTCAGCAGCTTGGCGTCCAGCACCTCATTGGAGTCGTAGACGTCGTAAGTCACCTTGATGCCGGTTTCCTTTTCGAAATTGGTAATGGTATCTTCAGCGATATAGTCGGACCAGTTGTAGATTTTCAGCTCGCCGGCAGCCTGCGCTACGCCAGCGGACAAACCGGTAACTGCCAAAGCCAGCAAAGTCTTGTGCATTGTCGATTTCATGCTTTCTCCTTACGAACGCCGTCCAGGATCGGACCGGGCTGTTCTCAATCGGGCCGGAACGGGCCAGCCGTTATCGGTTGATCAAACAACATCCGGAGAGTTTCCGGGTCTACTTCGCTACGAACGCTCCATGTGGCAGTTGGGCCGGGCCATGGGCCTGCTGACACACCATGACATGCATGGCGCCGGGGTCAGCAGAGCCTAGTGTATTCAAGCTCTGTTCGCTGGGATAGGGGATTCTCCCCAATTAGCACAACTGTTGTGCAGCCATGTTCAATGTGCCCCAGACCTTGTCAAATAACTCGTCTATTTCCTCCGGTTGAATCACCAGCGGTGGGGACATGATCAGGCTATCGCCTACGGCGCGCATGACCAATCCATTGCTGATGCTCAGGTCGCGACACAGCGTGCCGGCGGCTCCTTTACCAGGGAAACGCTCGCGACTGGCCTTGTCCTTGACCAACTCGATTGCACCAAGCATGCCAACTCCGCGCACCTGACCCACCAGCGGGTGTTCAGTCAGCGCCGCGATCTTCTGCTGCAGGTAGGGCCCGGCTTCGGTTCGAGCATAGTCGACGATGCCTTCTTCGCGGAGGATGCGCAGGTTTTCCAGCCCTACTGCGGCGGCTACCGGATGCCCGGAGTAGGTGTAGCCGTGGAAGAACTCGCCGCCATTGTCGATCAATGCGTTGGCAATCCGGTCGCCGACGATTACCCCGCCCATCGGCATATAACCGGAGGTCATGCCCTTGGCGATGGGCATCAGATCGGGCTTGATGTTGTAGTACTGGCTGCCGAACCATTCACCGGTACGGCCAAAGCCACAGATCACCTCGTCAACCACCAGCAGGATGCCGTACTGATCGACGATGCGCTGAATTTCAGGCCAATAGGTGGCTGGCGGTACGATGACGCCGCCCGCGCCCTGGATTGGTTCGGCAATAAAAGCCGCTACCTTGTCGGCACCCAGCTGCAGAATTCTTTCTTCCAGCTGCCGCGCTGCCCACAGACCGAACTCATCCTCGGCCATGTCGCCACCTTCGTCATACCAGTAAGGCTGCGCGATATGCACGATGCCGGGGATCGGCAGATCCCCCTGTTCATGCATGGCACTCATGCCCCCCAGACTGGCCCCGGCAACGGTTGAGCCGTGATAGCCATTGATACGGCTGATTACCGTCTTGCGCTCGGGCTGGCCTTGCAGATCCCAGTAACGGCGCACCATACGCAGCACAGTGTCGTTGGCCTCGGAGCCGGAACCGGTAAAGAACACCCGGTTCATATGGGCCGGAGCCTGCTCGACAATGGCACTGGCCAGCTCGACTGCCGGCGGATGGGTGCATTGGAAGAAACTGTTGTAATAGGGCAGCTCGAGCATCTGGCGGTGAGCGGCATCGGCCAATTCCCGGCGCCCGTAGCCAATATTCACGCACCAGAGCCCGGCCATGCCGTCGAGTAAGCGGTTGCCTTCACTATCCCACAGGTACACGCCGGAGGCGCGCTCGATGATGCGCGTGCCGCGCCCACCCAGATCCTTGTGGTCGGTAAAGGGATGCAGGTGATGCGCCGCATCCAGAGCCTGTAATTGGGCTGTGGTGAGTTTGCCTGCGGTGGTCAATGTCGGTACTCCTGTTATCCGTAGCCCTGGAAGCTGCCCTTGGTTCAGACGCTCAGCAGCAGGAACTCGCGCTCCCAGGAACTGATGACGCGTTTGTAATTCTCGTTCTCAACCCGTTTGACGGCGATATAGCCGCGGCAGAAATCCTTGCCGAGCACATCCTGCACGTCGCTGCATTGCTCCATACGTTCCAGTGCTGACTCCAGCGAGAAGGGCAGGCGCAGGTTGCGGCGTTCGTAGGCACGGCCCTCGACCGGTGCGCTGGGGGCGATGCGGTTGACCATGCCCAGATAGCCACACAGCAGGCTGCCGGCGATGGCGATATAGGGGTTGGCGTCAGCGCCGGGCAGGCGGTTTTCCAGGCGCATGTTCTCCGGTGTCGAGTCCGGTACCCGCAGGCCCGCGGTGCGGTTCTCTCTGCCCCACTCCACGTTGACCGGCGCCGAGGTATCGGGCAGGAAACGCCGGAACGAGTTCACGTTGGGCGCAAACAGCGGCAGCACCTCGGGGATATAGCGTTGCAGCCCGCCGATATGGTGCAGGAACAGCTCGCTCATGGTGCCGTCGGGGTTGGAAAAGATGTTCTTGCCGGTTTTGATGTCAATGATGCTCTGGTGCAGGTGCATGGCGCTGCCCGGCTCATTGGTGATCGGCTTGGCCATGAAGGTGGCCGCCACATCATGTTTGAGCGCCGCTTCGCGCATGGTGCGCTTGAACACCAGTACCTGGTCGGCCAGGTGCAGCGGGTCGCCGTGACGGAAGTTGATCTCCATCTGTGCGGTGCCTTCCTCGTGGATCAGGGTGTCCAGATCCAGTCCCTGGGCCTCGCTCCAGTCGTACATGTCCTCGAACAGCGGGTCGAATTCGTTGGCGGCGTCAATGGAGAAGGACTGGCGGCCGGTTTCCTGGCGGCCGGAGCGGCCGATGGGTGGCTGCAGCGGCAGATCCGGGTCATCGTTGCGCTTGGTCAGATAGAATTCCATCTCCGGTGCTACCAGTGGCTTCCAGCCTTTCTCTTCGTACAATCGCAGCACCTTCTTCAACAGATTGCGCGGCGACATTTCGATCGGTTGGCCCTGCTTGTCGTAGCAATCGTGGATGATCTGTGCGGTCGGCTCGATCGCCCAGGGCACCAGATAGATGCCGTCGTCATCCGGTTTGCAGATCATGTCGATATCGGCGGGGTCGAGCAGGTCGTAGTACACGTCGTCCTCGACATAGTCGCCGGTCACCGACTGCAGCAGAATGCTTTCGGGCAGGCGCATGCCTTTCTCTGACATGAATTTTGCCGTTGGAGCAATCTTGCCCCGGGCGATACCGGTGAGGTCGCTGACCATGCACTCGACTTCAGTAATTCTGTGTTCCTTCAAAAAGGCTTCAATCTTGTTCATACAGTCCTCATGGGCCGAGCCGCACGGGCTCGGCAGGCGTCACCAAACGCCTTGAATATACGCAGGTAAAAAGGGTTTTCCATGACCATCCACTCCGGGTGCCATTGCACACCGAGGGCGAAGGTGCTTGCTGAGCTGACGGAAAATGCCTCAATCAGTCCGTCGGGCGCCACGGCTTCCGGCTGCAGTCCGGGGGCCAGACGATCCACGCCCTGGGTATGCAGGGAGTTGACCTGTGCCGAGCTGCAGCCGGTGGCGTGATCAAGTATTCCCCCCGGCTCGATGCGCACCTCGTGAGCGGGGCCGTACTGCGTTGTCAGCGGTTGGCTGGTATCCTCACGGTGTTCAATAAAACCACCCACTTCATGCAATCGCTGATGCAGGCTGCCGCCAAAAGCCACGTTCATTTCCTGAAAACCACGGCACAGACCCAGCACCGGAATGCCGTGCTCGATGGCGGCGCGGATCATCGGCAAGGTGGTAGCATCGCGTTGTGGATCATGTTCTGTGCCCGGCGCACTGGCTGGGCCGGCATAATGGTGAGGTTGTATATTGGAAGGCGAGCCGGTGAACAACAGCCCGTCAAGCGAGTCCAGCAGCGCCTCCAGCGGCAACTGCTCGCCCAGCGCAGGAATCAACAGCGGTATCCCGCCGGCTCCTTGTAAAACGCCGAGTATGTATTTCTCACCGGCCATATGAAACGGGTGCGGGCCGACGGTGGAGGTACAACAGGAGATGCCGATTAACGGCTGGCGAGTCTCGGGCATGGTGTGCTCTGCGCGGTCACAGCTCAAGTGTCGTTGTTCATTTTTTCATACAATAGCAGTAAAAATTCCAGACCACCAACTGCCGCTGCGTTGAATCCTTGAGGCTTCGGTCGGCAGTACATGCAAGGCCCTGGCTGGCTCCATTTTGGTGCGGCAGAGGCTCTATTGACTCGCCGGGGTCTTTCGGGATTTACTCTCGATCGTGAGAGTGATGGTTGATATATTTTACAAATAACAGGTGAAGAGCATGCACTCCCCAGCCGATGTCCCAAGCGTCGGTACCGAGCCCGCCAAGGTGTTACCCCTTGACGCTGCCGTTACTGTAGCCGACCCCGTACAAGAGGCTGAGGCCTTTCTGGCGGCTTATCCTGAAGTCCATTTTATCGACCTGTTGATTGCCGACATGAACGGCATTGTGCGCGGCAAGCGCATTGACCGCTCGGCACTGCTGCGGGCCTACGAGCGCGGTATTGCGCTGCCGGCCTCGCTGTTTGCCTTGAATATCCAGGGCACAACGGTAGAGGAAACCGGGCTGGGTATGGAAATCGGTGATGCCGATCGCATCTGCCTGCCCATCCCCGGTACGCTGTGCATTGAACCCTGGCAGAAGCGCCCGACCGGGCAACTGCTGATGACCATGTATGAAGTGGACCGCCAGACACCGTTCTTTGCCGATCCGCGCTATATATTGCAGCGGGTGATGGAGCGCTTTACCGAGCTGGGTCTCAAACCGGTATCGGCTTTCGAATTGGAGTTTTTCCTGATTGATCAGGAAAATATAACCGGTCGGCCGCAGCCGCCGCGCTCGCCGATCTCGGGTAAGCGCCCCAATTCGGTGCAGGTCTATTCCATGGACGACCTGGACGAATACGCTGAGTTTCTTGAGGACGTCATCGAAGCTGCCCACGAGCAGGGCATCCCCGCTGACGCCATCGTCGCCGAATCGGCCCCCGGCCAGTTCGAAGTCAATCTTCATCACATCGATGACCCGGTCAAGGCCTGCGATTATGCCGTGTTGCTCAAGCGGGTGATCAAGAGCGTTGCTTACGACCATGAGATGGATACCACCTTCATGGCCAAGCCCTACCATGACCAGGCCGGCAACGGTATGCATGTGCATATCAGCCTGGAACGTGACGGGTTGAATACCTTTGCCGCCGACGCGGACGGCAACCTGCCAGACAACCTGCGCTGGGCTATCGGTGGTTTGCTGGAGACGCTGCCGCAGTACATGGCCTTCCTGTGCCCGAACATCAACTCCTACCGGCGCTTCAGCCCGAACTTCTATGTGCCCTGTGCGCCGACCTGGGGTATTGATAACCGCACGGTCGCGGTGCGTGTACCCGGCGGCGACCCCGAAGCCATGCGCATCGAACACCGTCTCGGCGGCGCCGATGCCAACCCCTACCTGTTGATGGCGGCACTGCTATCGGCCATTCACTACGGCATCAGCAACCGCATCGAGCCGCCGGAAATGACCGAAGGCAACGCTTATGATCAGCACGAAGCGTCGCTGCCGACCAACCTGCGTGACGCCCTGCGTGAGCTGGAGGCCTCGGAGGTGATGAAGGAGTACATCGGCGAGGAATATCTGGACGTGTTTGTGCTGTGCAAGGAAAGCGAGATGGAAGAGTTCGAGCGCACCATCTCGGATCTGGAGTACATGTGGTATTTGCATACCGTGTAAACGCAGTGGCTATCGGGTCTTCTGGTTAGTGAAGGTACGCCGGTAGCTCGATGGTGAGGTGCCCAGTTGCGCGGCAAACTGTTGGCGCAGCGCCAGTGGCGTACCGAAGCCAGCTTCCGCGGTGATGAGTTCGATCGACAGCTCAGTGGTTTCCAGTAACTGCTGGGCTCTGGCGACCCGCTCGGCATTCAGCCATTTGGTAACCGTGGTGCCGGTGGCCTCGCGGAAGCGGCGGGTGAAGGTGCGCCGGCTCATTTTCGCCACCTCGGCGAGCGCATCGACTGACAGCGCCTGGGACAGATGCTCCCGGGCCCATGCCAGTACGTCCGGCAGGCGATCATCATTGGCACAGCGCGGCACCGGCCGCTCGATGTATTGCGCCTGGCCACCGGAGCGATGTGGCGGCGTGACCAGCAGCCGGGCAACATGGTTGGCCGCTTCGGAGCCGTGACGCTCGCGCAACAGGTGCAGACAACAATCAATGGCGGCCACCGTACCGGCGGAGGTGATGATGTTGCCATCGGCGACATAAAGCACATCGGGGCGGAACAGGGTGCGGGGAAAGCTCCGCGCAAACAGTTCGCGCGCGACCCAGTGCGTGGTGGCCTCGCGCCCGTCGAGCAGGCCCGCATGCCCCAGCGCGAAGGCGCCCAGACACAGGCCGACAATCAGCTTGCCTTGCTCATTGGCTTGCCGCAGAGCGGCGGTCAGCTCAGGGGTTGTCGGTTCCTCAGCGTCATGCCAGGCCGGAATGATGATGATATCGGCCCCGGTCATGGCCTCGAGGCCATGGGACACTTCGATGGTCACGCCTTGATCGCTGCGGATCTGACCGGGCGTCTGCGCGCAATACTGCACCTCATACCGCGGCAGGCTCTGCCCGTCATCCGCACCAAAAACCAGGCCGGGAACGGAAAGGTGGAACAGGCTCACACCTTCAAACGTCAGAATGATCACACGGGTGACAGACATGGAAATGCCTCAGGCCTGATGGAATGCTGCCTGAATGTATCGGATGTATGTATTCGGGTCAAAAACAGGAGATGTGTTGATGTCAGGGTGGCCCGTTTGAAGCGTATATTGTCATACAGGCCACTTTTGATCGTGACAGCTCTGACCGATAATGGGCTCACTTTCTACTGGTTACTCCGGAGTCCTGTATGACAATCAAAACCCTTGCCAGCTCATTGGCGCTGGCCGTGAGTCTGAGTGTTGTGGCTGCATTTGCCCAGGCGCAGCCGGCCACCGCACCCGCCGCTGCTACCGAAACCGTACAGTTGCAGCAGATCCGCAACGCGACGGTGAAAATCACCTACGGCGATACCACTTTCCTGGTCGATCCGATGCTGTCAAAAAAAGGCACCTATCCCGGATTTGAAGGCACCTATCGCAGCAACCTGCGCAACCCGCTGGTCGACCTGCCGATGTCTGAGCAGGACGTGCTGGCCGGTGTTGACGCGGTAATTGTCACTCACACCCACCTGGATCACTGGGATGAGGCTGCACAGGAATTGCTGCCCAAGGACATTCCCCTGTTTGTACAGAACCTGGCTGACGCGCTGATGATCCGTGGCCAGGGCTTTACCAATGTGCGCATCCTGTCCAAAGCCGAGTTCAATGGCGTTACCCTGACCCAGATCGGCGGTCAGCATGGCACCAACGAAATGTATGCGGTTGCCGAGCTTGCAGCCTTTCTTGGGGAGGCCATGGGTGTGGTATTCCAGTCGCCCGGCCATGACACCCTCTACCTGGTCGGCGACACCATCTGGCGCGACGAAGTCGACATGGCGCTGGCCGACTATGCTCCGCAGATCGTGCTGATCAACGCTGGCTATGCGCTGCTGGAAGGCTTTGATGGTTCCATCATCATGGGCAAGGACGATGTGTTGCGCGCAGCCCGGGCGGCTCCGGCTGCGACCATCGTGGCCACGCACATGGATGCCATCAATCACATGGCGCTGACCCGCGAAGAGCTGCGCGAGTACGTGCAGGAAAACGGCATCGCCGATCGCGTCGAGATCCCTGAAGACGGCACCACCCTCGCGTTCTGAGATTGAACCGGACTGCTGCAGGATAGACAGTCCGCTTTTCGCGGCCTTAGTGGTAGATTCGTCCCTCATCTGAATACGATTGTTGAGGGTCGTTTGCCATCATGCCTCTGACCCATTCCTGGTATCAGGCCAGCGCAACCGCTGCTACAGCCTATCCCGCGTTGGCCGGAAACCAGCATGCTGATATCTGCGTGATCGGTGGTGGTTACACCGGATTATCCGCTGCGCTGGAGCTGGCCGAAGCCGGACGCAGAGTGATCCTGCTGGAAGCCGAGCAGCCCGGTTGGGGTTGTTCCGGGCGTAATGGTGGGCAGATCAACCCCGGGTTGGCCTGTGATCATGCGGTACTGGAGCGCGCTCTGGGTACCGCTGATGCACTGAAGGTATGGCAGCTATCCCTCGCTGGCGTACAGCGTATTCACGAGCGAGCTACCCGCCACAATATTGATTGCGATCTGGCGTCCGGTATCCTGCTGGTCGCCAATCGGCCGCGGCAGGTGCCTGAGTTGCGTGTCTGGCAGGCACAACTGCAGGGGTTGGGTTATGACCGGCTGAGTTTTCATGACCCGTCGGCGCTTGGCCAACTGCTGCGAGCGGATTATCAGGCCGGTGTGCTGGATGAGGGTGGCGGCAGTCTGCATCCCCTGAAATACGTCCTCGGGCTGGCACGAGCAGCGGAGCAGGCCGGTGTCATCATCCATGGCCAGTCGCGTGTCTCTGATATCAATCAGGACGTCACCGGCGTGACGGTCACGACGGCGGCAGGGCAGGTGCAGGCCGATCAATTGATCATCGGCGGTAACGCCTACAGCGGCGGATTGCTGCCCTGGCAGCATCGACGTTTTATTCCCGTCGGCAGTTATATCGGTGCCACCCGCCAGCTGGGTGAACTGGCCGAGCAGTTGATCCCCTCGCGTGCGGCGGTCTGCGATATGAATAACCTGATTGACTATTACCGCCTGACACCGGACAACCGCCTGCTGTTCGGCGGGCGCGCCAGTGCTGGAGCGGCGCAGATGGATCGTTTGCGCAGTACCTTGCGGCAACGTATGGAAAGGGTTTTTCCGCAATTGTCCAAAGAGGGTTTCGAGTATCTATGGGGCGGGGAGGTGGCCATGACCGCCAGCCGGGCGCCCCAGTTTGGGCGTCTTGGTAGTCGAGTGCTCTATGCGCAGGGGTATTCGGGGCAGGGCGTGGCGTTGGCTGGGCTTGCCGGTCAACTGATGGCCGAGTCGGTTATTCAGCGTAGCGAGGGTTTTGAGCTGTTTGCCCGGCTGCGGCATTTGCCGATTCCGCCCGGTGCACGAGTGCAGACGGCTATCCGTGCTCTGGCGCTGTGCTGGTACGAACTGCGGGATAGAGCTGGCTAGTCTGGGTTGCGGTACTGATACTGCTCGGAGTGTATGGTGCCGAAACGGCTGATCCGCGTTCGCCTATCCTGGGTTGGGCATCCTTATCCGATCTGAAACAAGAGGAACAGGTCATCGCTGATACATTCACCTCATCCAGGTCATTGAGCTGGTGGCGGCGCCTGTGCCTTTGGCGGGAAGGTCGTCAGCTGCGCAAACTGGCCATCACCCCGCAGCAATGGCAGGCTGCGTTGGGCGACTGGCCGGTGTACCAGCGATATTCATCAGAACAGCAGCAGCGCATACAGCAACTGGCGCTGAGACTGCTGTTGCGCAAGCATCTTGTGGCGGTCAAGGGGGCAGCGCTGGATGACCGTCTGCGGCTGCGCATTGCCGGTATGGCGGTGGTACCGGTCCTGGAGCTGGGTCTGGACTGGTATAACCGTTGGCAGACGCTGATTCTGTATGACGGCCCCTTTGTTGCCGAGCACAGCTGGCAGGATGAATACGGCATTGTCCACCAGGAAATCAGTGAGCGCAGCGGTGAGGCCTGGGAGCGTGGCCCGGTGGTGCTGTCGCTGGAGGATGTCAGCAAGTCAGGCGGGGGCCATGGCTATAACGTGGTGATCCACGAACTGGCGCATACACTGGATATGCGCGATGCCTCTGCCAATGGCGCACCACCCCTGCATGAGGGTATGGACGCCGCCGCCTGGCAGCGTGACATGCAGGCCGCCTGGGATGATCTGGCCCGGCGGGCGGAGCAGGGCAAGCCGCTGCCGGTGGATGACTATGCGTTGGAAGACCCGGCGGAATTCTTCGCCGTGCTCTCGGAAACCTTCTTTGAACAGCCTGAAAAGCTGAGGGCCGCATGGCCTGAGGTGTACCAACACCTTGTGCAATTCTACCGGCAGGATTTGTTGATTGTGAAAGCCCGTTCCCAGATAAACCAGAAATAAAGCTGCGCGCTCTCTAACGAATATCGATACGGATTACTTATGTTGAGGCATAAGCGTAAAGCGTCCTTATTTGATTCGATTACGTATCTTGTCTATCTCTTGTAAGTGCCGGTTAATACCCCGGTCCGTAGATAACAAGAACAAGAGGCTGAACATGACAACGAATTCTGATTTACGAAGGGCAGCGCGCCGTTCGCTGATGTCCTTTTCCATCCTGGTATTAGCTTTCAGTCAGGCCGGCTGTTTTGACGGTGGTAGCAGCAGCAAGCGGCACACCACTCAGACCGGCGTATTTGTCGATAGCCCCGTCGCAGGGCTGCGTTATTCGACCGCAAGTCAGGATGGCACCACCGACAGTCAGGGCGCTTTCCAATACCGTCGAGACGAGGCAGTTTCCTTTTATATCGGCGGCCTCAAGTTGGGCGAAGCGCAGGGCGCAGACATCATTACCCCACTGGATCTGGTCGAGGGGGCTGAAGATGTCACTGACAATGCCGTGACCAATATCGCCCTGCTGCTGCAAACCCTGGATGAGGATGGCAACGTCAGCAACGGCATCACCATCACCTCCGACATTGCTGAAATGGTTTCGGTGTATGCCGACCGGCTCGACTTCAGTCTGGAAAGCGCCCTGTTCCGCGATTCGCTGGTGGATTTGCTGGCCGATCTGAATAGCGCCGAGCCGCCGGTCTTTACCGATACCTTCCCCGGCCCGCGCACGGCGGTGACTATTGCCAAGGCGCAGGAGCACCTCGCTCGGACACTTGCTCCGCAAAGGATAGTGGATACCGACTACGGCAAGCTCTCCGGGTTCCAGCATGATGACGGCAGCTGGGCCTGGTATGGCGTGCCCTATGCCAAACCACCGGTAGGTGAGCTGCGCTTCAAGCCGCCGGTCAAACCGGATAGCTGGGAAGGCGTTCGCTGGGCTACCAGTTGGGCTGATCAGTCCGCCCAGAACCCGAGCTATGTGGCCTTCGGCGAGGGCGGTATGAGCGAAGACAGCGTGTATCTCAATATCACCGTGCCCGATGGCTTTGAGGGCGAAAAACTGCCGGTCATGGTGTGGTTCCATGGCGGCGGTTTTGCCATCCTCACCGGCAACACCAAGGCCTTTAACAACACATCCTTGCCGAAGGAAGGCGTGGTCGTGGTTACCGTCAACCATCGTCTGGGGCCGCTGGGTTATATGGCCCACCCGGCGTTGACCGCCGAATCGCCGGACAAGACGTCGGGCAATTACGGCCAGCTGGATCTGGTCGCCGCGCTGGAATGGGTGCGGGACAACATCGAAGCCTTCGGCGGCGATCCGGGCAACGTCACTATCTTCGGTGAGTCCGGTGGCGGCGGTAAGGTGTTGTCGTTGATCAACTCACCCATGGCCAGCGGCCTGTTCCACAAGGCCATAGTGCAGAGCGGTATGGCCGGGCCGGATGATGTGCTTATGCCGGTCGAGAACCTGCTGGCTGCCGAAGAGCAGGATGGCGTGGCCGTAGCTGAAGCGCTGGGTGTACAGAACGAGGAAGATGTCGCCGCAGCCTTGCGTGCCATCCCCTGGCCGCAGCTGGTGGCCGCAGCAGATGCGTCCGGGCGGGTGTTTTCGCCGAACGTGGACGGCGTTTATATGCTCGATGGCATCCGTGACAGCTTTTCTGCCGGCACACATAACGATGTACCGGTCATGGCTGGCGCCAACCAGGGTGATACTCCCGGTCTGATCGATGGCCTGAAGTGGTATATGCCCTGGATGGCAGATGATAACCAAGCGGATGTGTTTGCCTATGTCTTCGATCATTTGCCGGACAACTGGTCGAGCCAGGGCTCGCTGGCGTATCACGGCGCAGAGCTGGTGTACGTGTTCGACTACCCCGGCAGTTTCATGTCCCACTACCTGCTCGGCCTGACCGGCCTGGAAGATCCGGTGGGCGGCAGTACTCCAACGCCCCAGGGCTTTGCCATGAACCATCCAGGCTGGAACCCCAGCGACGTGACCGTCACCGATAACATGCGCGCCATGTGGGCCAACTTCGCCCGCACCGGCAATCCGTCCATTGAAGGCCAGGAGTGGCCAGCCTACACCTCCGAGAACGACACCTACCTGCGCATCGGTCAGGAACTGAACGTGGAAACGGGGCTGGATGAGGCGTTTCCCTGACCACTGACCTGGATGGGTAACGACCTGTCGCGGGGAGCCGTTGCAGTATTCACAGGGTCTGATGGGTTATGCTCTAACCCATCATCCACCTGTCGGAGAACGCCATGCCCCGCCTTGTTACCGTCGCCGCTACCCAGATGAGCTGCAGCTGGGATCGCCAGGCCAATATTGCCAAAGCTGAGCAACTGGTACGCCAGGCTGCTGCCCAGGGGGCGCAGATCATCCTGATTCAGGAACTGTTCGAGACGCCGTACTTCTGCCAGAAGCCCAATCCTGAATATCTGCAACTGGCGACCTCGGTCGAGGATAATCCGGCTATCGCGCACTTCAGCAGATTGGCGAAGGAGCTGGAGGTGGTATTGCCGATCAGCTTCTTTGAGCGGAGTGGTCGGGCGCGCTTCAACAGCATTGCGATTATCGACGCCGATGGGCGCAATCTCGGCGTCTACCGCAAGAGTCATATTCCGGACGGCCCCGGTTATCACGAGAAGTATTACTTCAACCCCGGTGATACCGGTTTCAAGGTATGGAAGACCCGTTTTGCCACCATTGGCGTGGGTATCTGCTGGGATCAGTGGTTCCCTGAGTGTGCCCGGGCCATGGCGCTGCAGGGTGCAGAAATCCTGTTCTACCCCACCGCCATCGGCACCGAGCCGCATGATGCGTCGATCACCTCGAAGGATCATTGGCAGCGCGTGCAGCAGGGCCATGCCGGTGCCAACCTGATGCCGCTGGTAGCCAGCAACCGGGTGGGCCGGGAGGAGCAGGATGGCTATGACATCACTTTCTACGGCGCGTCCTTTATTGCAGACCAGTTCGGCGAGAAGGTGCAGGAGGCCAACGCTTCCGACGAGACGGTGCTGGTGCAGCAGTTCGATCTGGACCAGCTGGAGCATATCCGCGCTGCCTGGGGCGTATTCCGTGACCGCCGGCCAAATCTGTACGGCCCGCTGAAAACCCTGGATGGTTCGCTGGAGTCCTGAGTCATGTATACCTTGCACAGCACACCCCGCGCCGACGGCTACGCCATGCCCGCCGAATGGGCCGCGCACAGCCAGACCTGGATGCTCTGGCCGGAGCGTCCGGATAACTGGCGTCTCGGTGCCAAGCCGGCCCAAGCGGCGTTTGCCGAGGTGGCGCGGGCGATTGCCGGATTCGAGCCGGTGACCGTCGGCGTCTCGGCGGCCCAATATGCCAATGCCAGCCTGCAACTGGATCACCCGGCCATCCGGGTGGTGGAAATCAGCAGCGATGACGCCTGGGTACGCGATACCGGTCCTACCTTTATCACCAACGGTCAGGGCGGTTTGCGTGGGGTGGACTGGACGTTCAATGCCTGGGGCGGATTCAACGGTGGACTGTACTGGCCGTGGAACCGGGACGATCAGGTGGCGGACAAGATTCTCGGGCTGGAGCGCTGCCCGCGTTACCGCACCGAGGGTTTTGTGCTGGAAGGGGGCGCCATCCATGTGGATGGCGAAGGTACGCTGATCACCACCGAGGAGTGCCTGCTCAACGCCAACCGCAACCCGCACCTGCAGCGTCATGAAGTCGAGCATATGCTGCGTGATTACCTCGGGGTGGAGTGCATCATCTGGTTGCCTGAAGGCCTTTTTAACGATGAGACCGACGGCCATGTGGACAACTTCTGCTGTTTTGTCCGCCCGGGGGAGGTGCTGCTGGCCTGGACGGATGATGAAAACGATCCCAATTACGCCCGTTGTCGAGCCGCACTGGATGTGCTCGAGCTGGTGACGGATGCGCAGGGCCGCTCGCTCACCGTGCATCGGATGCCGTTGCCTGCGCCAATTCATGCCAGCGCGGAGGAGTGTGCGGGTGTTGACCAATCACCGGGCAGCCATCCGCGCACACCTGCCATTCGGTTGGCAGGATCCTATGTGAATTTCCTGATTGTTAACGGCGGCATCATCGCACCGTCCTTTGACGATCCGCAGGATGCACAGGCTCTGGCAGTACTCGAAACGCTGTTTCCCGAGCGGCGGGTGGTGATGGTGCCCGGGCGGGAGATCCTGCTGGGCGGCGGCAATATTCACTGCATTACCCAGCAGCAACCGTCGGTGTAAACGAAGCGCAGGGCAGGCAGGCGGGTTGCGTATTTTCGTATATGGTTCCATGAACCTGCCAGGCAGCTGAACAATAGTGAAGGGCTTTTCACCTTGCAGGCCGAGCCCATTACCCATGAGGAGAATTTGTATGAAGCTGTACTACAGCCCTGGCGCCTGTTCAATGGCCGTCCATATCGTACTCAACGAGGGTGAGTTTACCTTTGACCTGGAGCAGGTTGATCTGGCGACGAAGAAAACTGCCAGTGGCGGCGACTTCACGGCGGTCAACCCGAATGGTTATGTTCCTGCGCTGGAGCTGGATACCGGCGAAACCCTGACCGAGGCGATTGTCATCCTCGGCTACCTGGCCGATCAGGTACCCGAGCGTAATCTGGCCCCGGCGGCGGGCAGCATGGCGCATTACCGTCTGCAGGAAACCCTCAACTTCCTCAGCACCGAGCTGCACAAGGGCTTTGGCTCGCTGTTCAAGCCGGCGATGCCGGACGACTGGCGGCAACAGGTGAAAGCAGGGTTAGGCAAGCGTCTGGATGTCATTGCCAGGCAGCTGGAAGGCAGGCAGTATCTGATGGGTGATGAGTTCAGCATCGCCGATGCCTACCTGTTCACCATTCTCGGCTGGAGCGGTCCGGTCAAGATGGATCTGTCGCCATGGCCGGTACTGGCCAGCTACAGCGCCCGTATCGCAGGACGTCCTGCGGTGCAGGCGACGATGAAGGCCGAAGGACTGATCGGCTGAGCAGCCTGTGCTGTTACCGGGCGCCGTCCTGGCGCTCAGTAGCAGCATCTTCCGTGGTTGATGCGTCTGTTGCCTGATCACCCTGTGCCAGCTCATCCAGCTGGCACAGGGTGCATTGACCATCATCCGGATGGCTGCTTTCCACATAGCGCACCCGGCGTATGGCCGACTGGCGGTCGGCGCTGATGCGGTAGCGCGGGCGGTCAGTGGATTCGCTGCTCATTACTGATCCAGCAGCGCGCGGCCACGTTGCACCGCGGCTCTTACCTGTGCCGGAGCAGTACCGCCGATGTGGTCGCGGGCATTCACCGAGCCTTCCAGAGTCAGGACTTCAAACACGTCCTGGTCAATCTGGTCGCTGAACCTGCGCAACTCTTCCAGGCTCATTTCCGCCAGGTCCTTGCTGTTGTCGACGCCGTACTTGACCGCGTGGCCGACGATTTCATGGCAGTCACGGAAGGGCAGACCCTTGCGCACCAGATAGTCAGCCAGGTCGGTAGCGGTCGAGAAGCCGCGCAGGGCTGCTTCACGCATGATTGCTTCGCGCGGCTTGATGGCCGGGATCATGTCGGCGAAGGCGCGCAGGCTGTCGCGCAGGGTGTCAGCGGCGTCGAACAGCGGCTCCTTGTCTTCCTGGTTGTCCTTGTTGTAGGCCAGCGGCTGGCTTTTCATCAGGGTCAGCAGGC
>CAYYUQ010000007.1:0-61116 GCA_964474945.1 uncultured Halopseudomonas sp.
GCAGGTTCACTTCCATCGGGTAGCGCAGGCTGAGCATGTCCGCCTTGATATCGATTTGCACGCCGCGGGCCTGCCCTTCTTCCGGCAGGAACTCCGAATAAGGAAAGCCCGATCCGATCATCAGCAGGGTGTCGCATTCGGTCATCAGTTTGTAGCTGGGTTCGGTACCCAGCAGGCCGATGGTGCCGGTCACCCAGGGCAGTTCATCGGGTAGCGCCGCCTTGCCCAGCAATGCCTTGGCAACCCCGGCACCGAGCTTGTCGGCCAGCTGGATAACCTCATCGGTCGCCTCCAGCGCGCCGGCGCCGACCAGAATCGCGACCTTCTTGCCGGCATTCAGCACGTCTGCGGCCATTCCCAGATCCTGCTGATACGGCACCACGCTGGGCCGGCTGTAACCCATGCCGGAATGCACGGTGCCGTGGGAACGGGATGGCTCCTGGTAGTCTTCTTCCTGCAGATCATTGGGCAGAATGATCACCGCCACCCGGCGTTCACCGTAGGCAGTACGGATAGCCCGGTCGATCAGATGCCGCACCTGCGCGGGCGCCGCCGCCTGTTGCACAAAGGAGCCGGCAACATCCTTGAACATCGAGGCCAGATCCAGCTCCTGCTGATAGTGCCCGCCCATGGCGGTGCGCGCCTGCTGCCCGGTAATGGCCAGCAAGGGCATATGATCCAGCCGGGCATCATACAACCCGGTCAACAGGTGGGACGCTCCCGGGCCAGAGGTAGCAATACAGACACCCAGCCCGCCAGTGAATTTGGCTTCGGCCGAAGCCATGAACGCAGCCATTTCTTCATGCCTGGCCTGAATGAAGCGAATCTTGCCGTTGGCCTTATTCAGCGCACCAAACACACCATTGATACCATCGCCGGGATAACCATAAATTCGACGTATTCCCCACTGATAAAGCCGCTCGACAACATACTCGCTCACCGTCATGGCCATGATGGAACCTCATAGATAAAGGGCAGCGATACGGTCGGATACTGGCTCCGATTCAGCACTGCCATACATGGGTAGTCTGAGTTGTGACCGGATTGTGGCTGATGGGTTCGAGCAGAATGTCGGGCGCACAGATGGGAGGCAGCTGAGCAAGAAGTTGCGCACTCCACAGGCGTGAAGGAGCGACTTCAGCGAAGCTTCACTGGAAAACCGGGGTCGAATTCAGCGATAGGCAGACATAAAAAAAGCGGTTACCCAGAGGGCAACCGCCTAAGGCCTTGCGAGCCATGCACGTTAGAAACAGGGGTGTTTCAAATCAGGGATTCCGGTTGCGGGTCTTCTGCGCGTCCTTGTAAATGAATACGCCTACCCCACCCAGAAAAACCACCATCAGGCCAACTGTCAGTAAACCGGCAATAACAGCGTCATCAATAAACATTTGGGCATCTCCGCATCCGTGTATGACTGCAGAATACCCATATGACATGTCAGGGTAATTGACCGGGATCAACTAAAAGAGGGGTTTTAGCGCTTCTTTCCCTTTTTCTTTGCGCGGTGCTTTTTGGTGGGGGAACTGGACGGCAGAGGAAAGGCTTTCTCGAAGGCAGTGCGTACTTCTTTCAGGCGCGCCTCGTGAATGTCATGCAGCCGATCACGACGTGCTTCGGTCAGATCAATAACCGCAGCAGATTCGGTAGCATCGGACATGAATACTCCTTGAGGGGACAAGCACCAGGCTAGCCTAGGGAATCTCAGGCGCGAATGTCAACCAGCAGACCCTTGCGCGGCAGCTCGGGAGCCCCGGATACAGTGGTCTCGGATTGCTCAACCGGAGCCTCGGCTTGCTGCTCGCCAGACTCGTCTCTGCCGGCGTGTCCTCCGGTGTATTGAAAGGCCGGCTGCCCCTCAACCGGGAGTTCCGCCAGCGGCTCGTGGGCCAAACCATCGACAGCCGTGGTTCTGACCTTGCGATCCGGCTTGAACGCCTCCTGTTGTGCGCCTGCCGGGGGCAGGCCGGGGATCAGCATGACATCACCTCAATCCGCGACATATATCCATGAAATGCTACTGATATGAAGGTTATCGGCTGCAATTAGTTCCTTATGAGCCGCGGTATGCCAACCCGTTCACAGAACCAGCCTGCCGATATCCGGTTATTTCGTCCATCCAGCGGTTTGTGAGCACTCGCCTATCAGTTACCATAGCGCCTTTTTAAGCGCATGGCAGGAGTGAAGCATGACGGTATTTACCCCGGGACAACGCTGGGTCAGCGACAGCGAATCGGAACTGGGCTTGGGTACGGTGTTATCACAGGACGGTCGCATGGTCGTCATACTCTTTCCTGCCAGTGGCGAAACCCGTCACTATTCCATCCGCACCGCGCCCCTGACCCGCGTGCGCTTCAGCCCCGGTGACAGCATCACCCACCATGAAGGCTGGGCGCTGACCGTCAGCGATGTCAGCGAACTGGATGGGCTGCTGCAGTATCAGGGGTTGCGTGAAGACGGTACTGAGGACGGTTTCAGCGAAACCATGCTGGATAACTTCATTCAATTCCGCCTTGCCAGCGACCGTCTGTTCGCCAGTCAGATCGACCCCCTGCCCTGGTTCGGCCTGCGCTACGAAAGCCTGCGTCATTATTGCCGTATCCAGCGCTCGCCACTGTTGGGGCTGGCCGGCGTGCGTACCCAGCCGATCGCCCACCAGCTGCATATCGCCCGGGATGTCGCCGACCGTGTCGCCCCCCGCGTATTGCTGGCTGACGAAGTGGGGCTGGGCAAGACCATTGAAGCCGGCCTGGTGATCCACCGCCAGCTGCAAACCGGCCGGGTGCGACGCATCCTGATTGTGGTGCCGGAAAATCTCCAGCATCAGTGGCTGGTGGAAATGCTGCGCCGCTTCAACCTGCGTTTTGCCCTGTTCAACAGTGAACGCTGTCTGGGCGCCGAGGAAAACCCCTTCGAGGAAGAGCAACTGACACTGGTTTCGCTGGAGTTTCTGCTGGAAGACGCCAAGGCGGCTGATTGGCTGCAAGCGACCGACTGGGACATGCTGGTGGTCGATGAAGCGCACCATCTGGTCTGGCACGAGGAAGGCGCCAGCCCCGAGTACGCGCTGGTCGAGTTATTGGCGGCGCAAACACCCGCCGTGCTGCTGCTCACCGCTACCCCCGAGCAGTTGGGCCAGGCCAGCCACTTTGCCCGCCTGCGCCTGCTCGATCCGGATCGCTTCCACAGCCTGCAAGCCTTCCGTGAGGAAGCCAACCGCTACCAGCCTATCGCCGAAGCCGTTCAACGCATGCTGGATACGCGCCAACTGGCCGACAGTGACCGCGGCGCATTGATCGATTGGTTGGGTGAGAGTGCCACCGCACTGATTGAAAGCCTGCACAGTGACGACGACGCCGTGGCGGACGAGGCCCGCCGCAGTCTGATCCGTCAGTTGCTGGATCGCCACGGCACTGGCCGGGTACTGTACCGCAACACCCGTGCTGTCATCAGCGGCTTCCCCGAGCGTCAACTGCACGCCTATCCGCTAGCCTGCCCGCCCTTATACCTGGGCATGACTGGCCGCGCTGCTTTGTACCCGGAAGTCGCCCTGCAGAACGAGCCCGAGTCCGAACAAGCCGTCTGGTGGCAGGAAGACCCGCGGGTCGACTGGCTGATCGATACACTGAAAGCCCTCAAACACAGCAAGGTACTGGTGATCTGCGCCCATGCTGGCACGGCGCTGGATCTGGATGATGCCCTGCGCGTACGCAGCGGCATCCCCGCGACCGTGTTCCATGAGGGCATGAGCATTATCGAGCGCGACCGTGCAGCGGCCTTCTTTGCCGATGAGGAATTTGGCGCGCAGGTAATGATCTGTTCCGAGATTGGCAGCGAAGGACGCAACTTCCAGTTCGCCCATCACTTGGTGATGTTCGACCTGCCTGCTCACCCGGATCTGCTGGAACAGCGGATCGGTCGCCTGGATCGCATCGGCCAACAGCACACTATTCAACTGCATGTGCCCTACCTGGAAGATACTGCCCAACAATATCTGTTCGAGTGGTACGACCAGGCCCTGAACGCCTTCCGCGCTACCGCACCGACCGGCAACGCCCTGCAACTTCGCTTCGGTTCCCGACTGCAGGGACAGCTTGAGCAGCCGACGCAAACCGATTGGCAACCTCTGCTTGAGGAGGCCGGTCAGGCCCGCGCGGAGCTGGAAGCCGAACTGCACCTCGGCCGCGACCGCCTGCTGGAACTGCATTCTCGCGGCCATGCCGGTGACGCCCAGCGCATGATCGAAGCTATCGACAAACAGGACAATGATGTTCAGCTGCCTATCTATATGGAGCGGCTGTTCGACGTGTTTGGTATCGACAGCGAGGATCATTCGGATTACGCACTGGTGCTGCGTCCGAGCGAGCGCATGCTGGATGGTGGATTCCCGCTGGGCGATGAGGAAGGCGTGACCATTACCTATGATCGCGAGACGGCCCTGTCCCGCGAGGATATGCAATTCATCACTTGGGAACACCCGATGCTGCAGGGCGGCATGGATCTGGTGCTGTCCAGCAGCATGGGTAACAGTTCGGTGGCGCTGCTGAAGAACAAGGCACTGAAACCCGGCACCCTGCTGCTGGAGTGTCTGTTTGTCAGCGAAGCCATCGCTCCGCGTCAGCTGCAGTTGCAACGCTACCTGCCGCCTACGCCGGTGCGTTGCCTGCTGGATATCAATGGTAACGATCTGGCCTCCAAGGTGGCTTTCGAGACACTGGAAGCGCAGATTGACGGGTTGCCAAAGCATCTGGCCAGCAAGATTGCCAAGAGCCAGCGCGACACCGTGGAAAACCTGCTTGACCGTGCCGAAGCACTGGCCGATGTGCAGCATGCCGAACTGGTGCAACAGGCCAGCCAGCGTTTCACCAGCGAACTGGACGAGGAAATCGAGCGCCTCAAGGCGCTGCAACAGGTCAACCCGCTGGTACGCCAGAGCGAAATTGACGCACTGGAGAAACAGCGCAGCCAGGGTATCGACGTATTGGGGCAGGCCAAGATCCGGCTGGATGCGCTGCGGATTCTGGTAGTCGGATAACACCTTACGGCAGGGTCGGGCACCCGCTCGAACCTGCCAACCCGCTGACAAGCGAATTCATCGACGTGGCGCTCAATCTCCCCGGGGTATTCAGGCCTGGGGCGCACCGCGATCCATGTCTGCCGACGCGTCCAGCCTCAAGAAACGCAGCAGATCATCCGCCCGCGCCAGCGCATCCCGCCGCCCCAGTTCGATCAGCTCGTTACAGTATTCCGCTTCGAACAGCAGATAGCTCAACAGATCACTGCCGGAGCTGCGGGTCGCGCCGCTGCCGCGCAGAAATAACCGTAGCCCCGCCGGTAGCGCATCCCGGTGGCGGGCGGCAATTGCATCCAGTGGTTCACTGGGCGAGACCACCAGCACATCCACATGTCGGATGCCTGCAGCCGTATTGCGCATTCCCAGCGGCTGATAGGACGCCAGATAATTCATCCGCTCCAGCAGCTCCAGGTCTGTCTCCAGATTATCGATAAAGGTGCTGTGCAGCAGATGGCCACCCAGCTGCGCCAGACTTGGCGGCGACGGTGTTTTCAGTACCGGCCCAGGTTGTCCGGCCACCGGCCCGGAGCCCGCTCGGTGCGTCACTCCCACCACCAGCACCCGATCAGCGCCCATATGCAAGGCCGGACTCAGTGGCGACTGTTGACGCACGGCGCCATCGCCATACCAGCTCCGGTTCAGCAATACCGGTGGAAACAGCAACGGAATCGCCGCCGAGGCCATCAGATGCTCCAACCCCAGACGGGTCTGCACGCCGATACGCCGGTGCCGGCGCCAGGGGCTGATCCGGCTGTGACTCTGGTAGAAGCACACCGATTGGGAGCTCTTGTAATCAAACGCACTCACCGACACGGCTCTGAGCAGTCCGGCCTGCAGCGCCTCTTCGATACAACCAAAGCGCATATGCCGATCGAGCAGTTCACGCAGCGGTCGATTGTCCAGCAACGCGGTGGTCATTCCTCCGGAGCGCCCCAGCAGGTTGGTACGCGACCATCTCCAGGCCTGCGCCAGCAATCCAGGCCAGTCGGTACGCATGACATGGTGACTGCGAAAACCAGCCCAGACGTCCAGCATGCTATCCACTGCGGCATGCAGATTACCCGCGTGGGTAGCCAACGCCAGCGCGTTGATCGCGCCGGCGGAGGTACCACTGATGATCGGAAAGAGGTTAGGCGTACTGGCTGGGGTCAGTTCACGCAATCCCGCCAGCACGCCCACTTGATAGGCCGCTCGAGAGCCGCCACCAGAAAGGATCAGCGCCAGATTATCGTTAGCCTCCCTGCCTACCGGCGCCATCAGCCCGCGCTCCGCCGTTTACGGCGCTGGCGGCGCTTGCGGTTGCGCTCCGCATAGGGCCGGGCTTCGCCTTCCGGACGGGTCTTGAAGCGCCGGTGCACCCACATGTATTGCTCAGGCTGTTGCATAATGGCCTGCTCGACCCATTGGTTGATCCGCAGCGCATCAGCCTTCTCATCCCCCTGGGGGAAATCGTCCAGCGGCGGATGCACTGTCAACAGGTAGCCACGGCCATTCGGTAATCGGGTCTGGGTAAAGGGCACCACCAGCGCCTTGCCCAACCGGGCGAAGGTCGCCGTTGCCGTGACTGTGGCCGCGGTCACGCCGAATAGCGGCACGAATACACTGGCCTTGCGGCCATAGTCCTGATCCGGCGCATACCAGATAGCACGTCCCCTGCGCAGCGACTTGAGCATGCTGCGCACATCTTCACGCTCCACGGCTACGGCATCGGCATTATGCCGTTCACGACCGCGGCGCTGCACATAATCGAAGGCGGCATTTCTGTGCTCACGGTACATACCATCGATGGTCGCCTGCTGACCGAGCAGCGCCGCGCCGATCTCCAGCGTGGTGAAGTGCGCCGACATCAGCACCACCCCTTGCCCCGCCGCCGCCGCACGCTGCAGGTGCTCCAGCCCATCAATATGCGCCAGCCCAGCCAGTCGCTGCTTCGGCCACCACCAGGCCATGGCCATCTCAAACAGGGCGATACCGTTGGAGGCAAAGTTCTCCTTCAATACGGCCTTACGCTCGGCCTCGCTCCATTGCGGGAAACACAACGCCAGGTTGACCCGCGCGATTTCCCTGCGCTCGGCCATGAACAGGTACATGCTCCAACCGACTATCCGCCCCAGCTTCAACAGAACGGGGTATGGCAACTGAATGACCAGCCACAACAGACCAAGGCCGATCCACATTAACCAGTAGCGAGGGTGAAGCAATTCAGCGCTGAAGCCGGGACGAGTCATCGGTGCAACCACATGGAAACAGTAAGGGCTCTATTCTACCCGCCCCGCGTCAAGGAAGGAAAACTACGCTATTGCGATGCATTTCCGGTTTCAGCTTGCTGTCATTTCTTGCAGACTATATAACGAGCCTCTGAAATCTGCACCCACCCAACGTTCCATGGATCTGTAATGACTGCCAACTCAAATCTCGACCTTCTCGATAACGACCCTGTCTTCCATCTGAAGGGCGGTATGCTGACCATGACGGTCGTGGAGCTGGTGCGTCAGTCACCAGAACGCTTTGCTATCCAATTGGCGGAGAAGGTTGAACAGGCACCCAATTTCTTCCAGGACACGCCGGTAGTCATCAGCCTGGAAAAGCTGGACGATACGCTGGATATTTCCGGGCTGATCGCGCTGCTGCGCATCTGTCGCGACCACGGACTGCTGCCGGTGGCCCTGCGCGGCGGCGAAGACTTCCGCCCTCTGGCCCAGCAGGCCAGCCTGGTGTTGCTGCCACCGGGCCGTGGTGGTCGGGACAAAATACTCGAAGCGCCGGAACCCGTAGCCCAGACTGTTGCCCAACAACCAGCCGCTCCGGCTCCAGCACCTGCCGCTGCAGCTCAGGCCCCTGCGTTCACACCGACCAAGGTGATTACCCAGCCGGTACGCTCGGGACAGCAGGTATACGCGCCGGGCGGCGATCTGATTGTGCTGGCTCCGGTCAGCGCTGGCTCAGAATTGCTGGCTGATGGGCATATCCACGTTTACGGCCCGCTGCGCGGTAGAGCTTTGGCGGGCGTACGGGGTGACACCAATGCGCGGATTTTCTGCCAATCGCTGGAGGCCGAACTGGTCTCTATAGCGGGCCAATACAAGGTCGCGGAAGACCTGCGGCGGCAACAATGGAAGGAAGCAGTACAAATAGCACTCGAAGGTGACAGCTTGAAGATAACAGCCCTTTGACAGATACTGTTTTCCCATTCGGAGACACCCGTATGCCGTGGTCCGGCGAGCTTATACAGCGCCAGACCAGTCAGCAGAAACGGCGCCCAACACCAGCATTTTGTGCGTCCCATAATTACATTAAAGATCAGTCAGGAAGGTCATTTTGGCAAAGATCCTAGTCGTTACCTCAGGTAAAGGGGGGGTTGGTAAAACCACTACCAGCGCTGCCATCGGTACCGGGCTCGCTCTGCGTGGATACAA
Organism: uncultured Halopseudomonas sp.; assembly: GCA_964474945.1. Lineage (GTDB taxonomy): Bacteria > Pseudomonadota > Gammaproteobacteria > Pseudomonadales > Pseudomonadaceae > Halopseudomonas. The sequence continues at coordinate 8,488 of CAYYUQ010000007.1, forward strand.
GACAGTCATCATCGATTTCGATGTGGGACTACGTAACCTCGACCTGATCATGGGTTGTGAGCGTCGCGTGGTTTATGACTTCGTCAACCTGATCAACGGTGATTCCAATCTGAATCAGACCCTGATCAAGGACAAGCGCTCGGACAACCTGTTCATCCTCCCTGCGTCACAGACCCGGGACAAGGACGCACTGACTCAGGAAGGCGTGGGCGCGGTGCTCGACCAGCTCAAGGAAACCTTCGATTACATCGTCTGCGACTCCCCCGCCGGTATCGAAAAAGGCGCACACCTGGCAATGTACTTTGCCGATGAAGCGATCGTCGTGACCAACCCGGAAGTGTCCTCGGTACGCGACTCCGACCGCATGCTCGGCGTACTGTCGAGCAAATCCCGCCGCGCCGAACAGGGCGAATCGATCAAGGAACACCTGTTGCTGACCCGCTACAGCCCCGAGCGCGTCGAGAACGGCGAAATGCTGTCGGTCAGTGACGTTGAGGATATCCTCTCGATTCCGCTGCTGGGTGTCATTCCTGAATCCCAAGCGGTACTCAAGGCCTCCAACCAGGGTATCCCTGTCATCATGGATGACAAGAGCGATGCGGGTCAGGCCTACAGCGATGCCGTCGAACGCCTGCTTGGCAAGGAAGTGCCTCACCGCTTCCTCGAAGCTCAGAAGAAAGGGCTGCTCAAGCGCCTGTTCGGAGGATAATGATGAGCCTTTTCGACTACTTCAGCCGCAAGAAGAAGCAGGAATCGCCGGCCTCCATGGCCAAGGAGCGCCTGCAGATCATCGTCGCCCATGAGCGCGGCCAGCGTAGCCAGCCTGACTACCTGCCACAGTTGCAGCAGGAGATCATCGACGTGATCAGCAAATACGTACCTATTGATCGTGAGCAGGTGCATGTCGCTCTGGACAACCAGGACGACTGCTCGATTCTGGAATTGAATATTACCCTGCCCGACCGCTAAGGCATCTCCGAAACGGCCATGCTCGAATATACTGCGGCCTCAGGAAAGCGCATTTACTCCGGTAACATGCGCTTTCCTGCTGGACGCCGTACTAACTGACCGATGTTGCAACCTTTATCCGGGGCTCGCCGGACTTCTCCTGACAGCCCCCTGGAATCCCAATGCCCCTGACTCATATCGGCATCCTCCACGAGGATCCGGCTTTTCTGATTGTCGACAAACCCACCCTGCTATTGTCCGTGCCCGGTCGCGCCGACGATAACAAGGACTGCCTGATCACCCGCCTGCAGGAAAACGGTTATCCGGAAGCACGTATCGTGCATCGACTGGACTGGGAGACCTCCGGCATCCTGGTGATCGCACGCGACCCGGACAGCCACCGCGAACTATCGCGCCAGTTCCATGATCGGGAAACCGGCAAACGCTACATTGCCCTGTGCTGGGGTCAGCCGGAGGCCGACGCCGGGCATATCGACCTGCCTTTGCGGTATGATCCCCCCAATAAGCCGAGGCATATCGTCGATCATGAACTGGGTAAATCAGCGCAGACCTTCTGGCAAGTGCTCGAACGCCATGCTGATCATTGCCGGGTGGAGTTGACACCCATTACCGGACGTTCGCACCAGTTGCGCGTACATATGCTCAGTATTGGCCATCCGTTGCTGGGCGATCGTCTGTACGCCCACGAACAGGCACTCAACGCCTGCCCGCGGTTGGCTTTGCACGCTGCCCGGCTGGAAATCAATCATCCGCAAACCGGTGAGCGCCTGGTCTTCGATAGCCCTGCCCCGTTTTGAGTACAGGAGTTCCCATGTCGCACAGCACTGCCAGCCAGTCCCTCGCTGATTTCATTCAACAGTCCCCGACCCCGTTTCACGCAGCCCAGAGCCTCGCCGCTCGCTTGCAGGCCGCGGGTTATCAACAGCTGGAGGAACGGGAGGAATGGTCGATCGAAGAAGGCGGACGTTACTACGTGCTGCGTAACCAGTCTTCGCTGATCGCTTTCAGCCTGGGACAAGCCGGCGCACTGGATAACGGCATCCGCCTGATTGGCGCGCATACCGACAGCCCTTGCCTGCGGGTCAAACCGCAGCCGGAATTGAGCCGTCACGGTTTGTGGCAGCTGGGTGTGGAAGTGTATGGCGGCGCCCTGCTGGCCCCTTGGTTTGACCGCGACCTATCGCTGGCTGGCCGGGTTACCTGTCGTGACGATAAGGGCCGGTTACGCAATCTGCTGATTGATTTCGAACGCCCGATTGCGATCATTCCCAGCCTGGCCATCCACCTGAACCGCGACGTCAACAGCGGTTTTGCGGTCAACCCGCAGACTGATCTGCCACCGGTACTGGCACACAGTATCGAGCCCAATCGCGACCTGCGTGCGATGCTCGCCAGCGAACTGCAGAGCCGCCACCCGGAACACGGCCCGCTGCAGGTGCTGGATTACGAACTGAGTTTCTACGACACCCAGGCTCCAGCAACCATAGGGCTGGATGGGGATTTTCTGGCAGCGGCACGGCTGGATAACCTGCTGTCCTGCCATGCCGGTCTGGAAGCGCTGCTGAATAGCGATGGCGAGCAGGCCTGCCTGCTGGTCTGCACCGACCATGAGGAAGTGGGCTCCAGCTCCTGTTGCGGTGCCGATGGCCCCTTCCTCGAAGATGTTCTGCGCCGCCTGATTGCCGATGATGAGCAGCGTATCCGCACCCTGCAACGATCGATGCTGGTATCGGCAGATAACGCCCATGCCATCCACCCCAACTATGCCGACCGGCATGACGGTAACCATGGCCCGCAACTGAATGCCGGCCCGGTGATCAAGATCAACAGCAACCAGCGCTACGCCACCACCAGCGAAACTGCCGCCCTGTTCCGGCACCTCTGTCAGCAGACCAATGTGCCAGTGCAGAGCTTCGTGGTACGCAGCGATATGGTCTGTGGCAGCACCATAGGGCCGATCACCTCCAGCCGACTGGGCGTACGCACCGTGGACATAGGCGCCCCGACCTTTGCCATGCATTCCATTCGGGAGCTGGCCGGCGTGAAGGATGTCGAATACCTGCAGACCGTGCTGACCGCGTTCTACAACTGCGACCAGGTCTGACCGACAGGAAACAGATCAAGAGCCGGGTTCCATCCCGGCCTTGCTGTCAGAGCATGATCCGGTGAGATCAGGCCCCTTCGTTCACCAGCACAATCTTGCCGACAATTTTATCCTTCGCCAGCTCAGCAAAGGCTGCTTCGGCCTGTTCAAAAGAGTAGGTTCTGGCCACCAGTGGCTTCAGCTTGCCGGATTCGAACAGCGGCCATAGTTTCTCTTCCATTCGCGCCAGCAGTCCGGCCTTGACGTCAGCACTGCGGGTACGCAGTGTGGAACCGGTCAGCTGCAAGCGCTTGACCAACACCTTGGCCAGATCCAGCCTGGCTTCGCGCCCGCCCATCAACCCGATCATTACCCAACGGCCATCCTGCGCCAACAGGTCAAGATGATCCGCAGCGTAACTGCCGCCTACCGGATCAAGCACTACATTGAAGGGCCCGAAATCCTTGAGTGCACCGATACCGCCATGACGCAATGCTCCGCCCTGCGCGCCCAGCGCCTGGCAGGTATCCAGCTTCTCCTGAGTACCCAGACTGACCCAGCACGGATTGCCGAAGGCTTTACACAGTTGAATGGCCGCAGTGCCCACGCCACTGGCACCGGCATGGATCAGCACCTTCTCACCAGGTTGCGCCCCGCCCAATTCAAATACGTTCAACCAGGCGGTACTGAACACCTCGGGAATTGCCGCGGCATCTTCCCAGCTCATATCCTGAGGCACGGGTAACAGATGACGAGCGTCGACCACCACTTCGTCGGCCATCCCGCCGCCGGCCAGTAGCGCACACACCCGATCACCTATATGCCAGCGGGTCTGACCGCTGACTTCAATGACTTCGCCAGCGCATTCCAACCCGATAATGTCAGTGGTACCCGGCGGTGGCGGATAATGCCCGGCTTGCTGCAACAGATCCGCCCGGTTGATTCCAGCGGCCTTGATCTGCACTCGAACCTGACCGGGTTGCAGTGCTACCGCCTGCTCTGTACGCCAGCTCAGTACGCCGCCTTCAGCTTGCAATCCTCTCACGGTGCCCCCAATATTAAACAGTCAAATTGGCTTTAAACGGGAACCCAAGGGCTCCGTTTGAGCACTAAAGCATACCCTCACCTTCCGGGACACGATACCTCAGATGACACTTTCAACTACCTTGCGCAAGTCCGGCCTCGTCGCGTTGCTCTGCCTTGGCATGGGCACTGCGGCAGCCGCCGACAGCGTAATGCCTGTGCTCGATCTGGAGAGTCTGCAACCCACCCGGGAACAGATGGTCGCCAGTCTGAATACCGTCGAGCTGCTGCGCCGCCACCATTACAACCGCATTCGCCTGGATGATGCGCTCTCCAGCGAAGTGTTCGATACCTACCTGCGCAATCTCGACCCCCAGCGCAGCCTGTTTACAGCCGCGGATATCAAGGATTTTGAGGAGTATCGACACAAGTTCGATGACCTGCTGCTGGCCGGCGACCTGAGCATCGGCTTCGCCATGCATACGCATCAGATTCAACGCGCTGACCAACGTATCGTCTACGCCAAACGCCTGTTAAGCGAAGGGATCGACAAGCTGGATTTCACCGGCGATCAGAACATCATGATCGACCGTGAAAACGCCGAGTGGATGGCCGATGAGAGCGCGCTGCATGACTTGTGGCGCCAGCAGATCAAGGACGAGATTCTGCGTCTGAAGCTGGCCGGCCGTGAGACGGATGCGATTCAGGAATTGCTGGAGAAACGCTACAGCAACCAGCAGAAACGTCTGTACCAGACCCGCAGCGAGGATATTTTCCAGAACTACATCAATGCCCTGGCGCAGGTCTACGATCCGCATACGCAATACATGTCCCCCGAGAATGCAGAAAACTTCGACATCAACATGAGTCTGTCGCTGGAAGGCATCGGTGCGGTACTGCAAAGCGATAACGACTTCACCAAGATTATCCGCCTGGTACCTGCTGGCCCCGCGGAAAAGAGCAAACAACTGGCTCCGGCTGATCGCATCATTGGCGTCGCCCAGGACAAGGGTGAAATGGTCGATGTGGTCGGCTGGCGACTGGATGAAGTGGTCAAATTGATTCGTGGCCCGAAAGGCTCCTCGGTACGCCTTGAAGTCATTCCAGCCAGCAACCCACCAAGCGACATGACCAGCCGTGAAGTAGCGCTGGTTCGTGAGGCAGTGAAGCTGGAAGATCAGGCGGCCAAGTCCTCGATGCTGGAATTCAACGAAGACGGGAAGGACTATCGCATTGGCGTTATCGAAGTGCCCGGCTTCTACATCGATTTCAAAGCCTATCGCCGTGGCGACCCGAATTACCGCAGCACCACCCGCGACGTGCGCCGCCTGCTCAAGGAGCTGCAGGACAAAGAGATCGACGGTATCGTGCTGGATCTGCGCAACAACGGCGGCGGCTCGCTACAGGAAGCAACAGAACTGACCGGGCTGTTTATCGGCCAGGGCCCCAGCGTCCTGGTACGCGACGCCCGTGGCGACGTACAGGTGCTGGACGATCCCGCAGCGGGTGTTGTCTACAACGGCCCGCTGGCCGTCATCGTCAACAAGCTGTCCGCGTCTGCCTCGGAAATCTTTGCGGGAGCAGTACAGGATTATGGCCGCGGCCTGGTGATCGGCGAATCCACCTTTGGTAAGGGCACCGTGCAATCCATTCAGCCACTGAACCATGGCGAACTGAAGTTCACGCTGGCCAAGTTCTACCGTGTTTCCGGTCAGAGCACACAGAACCGTGGCGTGGTGCCGGATATTACCTATCCGTCGCTGTTGGATACCGCAGATTTCGGCGAAAGCAGCCTGCCCCGCGCCCTGCCCTGGGATACCATTCCGGCTGTTCCGTACAAGGCCGACAGCATGCTCAAGCCGCTGATTCCTCACCTGACCGATCGGCATAAGGCACGAGCTGCGAATGATCCGGAGTTCATCTATACCTTGGCGCGCATTGACCTGAATCGCACCATGCAGGAACGGGAATATCTGCCGCTGAACGAGGCCAAGCGCCGCGCCGAACAGCAGGATTTTGAAGCCAGATTACTGGCCATGGAGAATGCCCGTCGTCTGGCCCAGGGAGAAGAGCCACTGGATAAGCTGGACAAGGAAGATCCGCTGATGGAAGGCGGCGTCATGCCTGCGGAAGAAGACGAGGATGACGACGGCAGCGATCCGTTCCTCGCTGAAACCGGCCAGATCCTTATCGACCTGCTGGAACTGCAGCGTCAGGTTGCCACCGCCAGCTGAATAGACCGGGCCAGCGGCCCGGTCATCGCATTGTCATCAAAAAAGCACAAAATCGGCACAGGAAACTTGCCCGGTTACCCGCCCGGGCAAGGAAGTTTTCACCCAACCCTGGGCTCCCCATGACGTTACTCGAACAACACGGCGCGCTGTGTACCATTCTGCAGCGCGGCGCCATCTCGACCCTGTTCCAACCGATCTACGCGACCGACGAATGCCGCATTGTCGGCTATGAAGCGCTGTCGCGCGGCCCCTCCAATAGCCCCCTGCATTCACCGACAGTGCTGTTCGCGATCGCCCGCCAGAGCGGCAAACTGATGGAACTGGACATGCTCTGCCGACGGTTGGCCATCCAGCGCTTTGCCGACAGCAATCTCACCGGCAAGCTGTTTCTCAATGTACTGCCGGAAACCCTGCTGGATCAGCGGCATGCACCCGGACGTACCTTGCAGATGCTCAACAATGCCAAACTTCCCGCCCAGCGGGTAGTTATCGAACTGACCGAGCAATCGCCGATTGATGACTACAACCTGCTGCACAGAGCGCTGCGCTACTATCGCAGCATGGGCTTTTCGATTGCGCTGGATGACCTCGGGGCCGGATATTCGGGCTTGCGCCTGTGGACAGAGACGATGCCAGAGTTCGTTAAGGTAGACCGCCACTTCATCGATGGCATACATCTGGATAAGCTGAAACAGGAATTTCTCGGCTCCATGCTCAGCATGGCCAGAGCCTCCGGAGCCACCCTGGTTGCGGAGGGTGTAGAACTGCCGGAAGAGCTGCAGGTGCTCAAGCAATTGGGCGCGCCCATGGTGCAGGGGTTCCTGCTGGGCCGGCCGCGATACTACCCTCTGGCCACCCACGAGGAAGAACATCGAGTTACCCACAAATCCTGTGGATAACTCTGTGAACAAACCTTGAGAAACTCGGGCAAAGTCCGTCTGGACGCGCCTATCTGCTTTCTGTGTACTTTTTAATCAGCGGCAAAAAGTGTTGAAAAACAGGTAGTTGGACTTACACAAAAGACTATTGCGAAGCGGCGATTTAACACTTGCCTGCCACCCCGCAAATGTGCATAACGGTAACACCTGCGCATAGAGAGCGTCTGAATCGCTCCTTATGCGCTGTTACCTTTTCACTCACTCCTGACCCTGAATGCCCAGCAGTTCCATATCGAACACCAGTACCGAATTCGGCGGAATCAGTGGGCTGGGACTGGCGGGGCCGTAGGCCAGTTCACTGGGAATGGTGACCTTCCACTTGTCGCCTACACGCATCAGTTGCAGCGCTTCTACCCAGCCGGGAATAACCTGGCCTACCGGCAGATCAATCGGCTCACCGCGATTGATCGAGCTATCGAATACAGTGCCGTCAATCAGCTTGCCTTCGTAGTGTACGGTCACCACATCGGCTGCATCAGGCTGAGCGCCTTCGGCATCACCGGATTCGATGACTTCGTATTGGAGACCGGATTCAGTGGTGATCACGCCCTCACGCTGAGCGTTCTCGGCCAGAAAATCCACGCCGGCTTGCTGGTTCGCCTCACCTGCCTGATTGGCACGCTCCTCGAGGCTGGACTGCAGCTCACCAAAGGCGGCGATGAGGTCTTTCTCGTTAACACGCGCTTCAGCACCGCGCAGAGCATCCTGCATACCCAGCGTCAACGCGTCGATATCCAGCTCACTCAATCCATCCTGCGCCAGACTCTGACCCATGTTCAAACCAATGCCGTAGGAGGCTTGCTGAACCGAGGTGGTGAGTTCTGGTTCCTTTTCCTTGTTGCAGCCTGTGAGAGTCAAGATACCGATTGCTACAGTCGCTGCGAGCAGATTCCGCTTCATGCTTACCTCTATGAGACTAGCCCGACCAGGGCGAAAATGTAGCAGGAAGCATAACAGCGCAGATCCAGCCAGGCTACAGCCCGACCGCGCCTGGAAAATGACTCAGTCGACAGTTCGGATTCCGATTGGTTGGAAGGGGCGCACGCCTGGGCTGCGTTGCACATGACGTGATAGCTAATGAAAAGGGGGGCCTGGCGGCCCCCCTCTATTCTTCCATCAGCTCCGTCTGCTCTGTTGTCCGCCCTTGCGTCCGGCTTCGGCAGCCCGTTGCGGGTTGTTCTTGAAGTTACCACCGCTGGCCTGCCCGCCTTTTCTGCCGGCTTCCGATGCACGCTGCGGATTCTCGGCGAAATTGCCTTTACCACCTCTACGTTGAGTCATGTGCTTGGCCTCCAATCAGTTTATACATGCAGGTGCAGGGCACCTATCCAGTTTGAGAGCAACCACCAGCAGAGGTTCGCGTTATTTTCGCCGCTGCTGTACAGCCATGATTTCAGACAACCAGCGGCGGTTTTATCTGTCCAATGGGTATCCTTGTTCAAACCATCAGGTGCGCCATGAATAGCGAACAACCCGATACAGACGCCCCCATCCAACATTACAGCGAGGTGCTATTGGCCCGCGCCGCGCCGATATTCGAGCAGGCTGCGCGGGCCGCACAGGCGTTGGGGTTACATGCGCTGGTGCATACCCAGGGTAATCCACCGACCTTATGCCTACAGGTCAGCCATCATCCTCAGGGCTTTGCCAGCCATTATCTGATTCAATTCGATGGCAGTAGCGCCAAGGTGCATCACCAACTGTATTTTGCGAATGAAGGCACCCAGCGCACGCTGCCGGGGGGTATCGACTCGATTAATAACATGGTGCTGGATACGCAGTTGAGTGAGCTGTTTCGCGAGGGCTTCAGTCTCAGCTTACCGCCTCTGGAACAACGTCACCCCAAGGGCTTCTGGTAGTCAGCCTGGCGGTTGACGCAAGCTGACCACGTAGCGCTCAAGGGAAAGCAACGCATGCAGCGCAGCCTGTTCGCGCACCTCGTTACGTTCACCGGGGAATTTTATAGTCTCGCTGAACACCCTTGGCTGCCCTTGCACCATCAGCGCACAGGCAAAACAGATGGTGCCATCCAGCTCACCCTCGGCTTCGGCCAGCCCGGTATTGGCCAGGGTAATATCCGCAGCGCAGCGTTTCACAGCACCCAACGCCATCTCCCGGGCGACCTCTTCGCTGGTAAGCCCATATTCGTTAATGGTTTCCAGGCTCACGTCCAGCATCTCGCGCTTGGCTTCCACGGCATATACCACGTAGCCGCATTGCATCACCGCCCCGCTACCCGAGACCTCAGCCAGACGGGCGGCAATCAGTCCCGCAGTACAGGACTCAGCGGTCGCCAGCACCAACTCATTACGTTTGAGAAAATCCACCACCGGCTGCAATTCGTGCATGTCTTGCCCCTTGCGTTGCGTGCTTTCACTGCCGATTTAGAGCAGCGGGCGGCGCGATAAAGTTCCTTTACCAGACAGCATGACGAGGCAAAAAAAGTCGAAACTTCCGTACAACCAGCCGGTCACTGAATTGAGTGATGAAATAAATGACTGGCCCACCGCAAAGCCCTTACCGGCAACCGCCAGCGCAGTCAGTCAATCAATCGACCATGACAATTCAATACGGGTTTGGAGGATGGTATGGGAAATGCTGCGGCGATCCTGCCGGGAGAATCGTTCAAACGCATCAGGTCAAAATTACAAGAGCACGCGCTGGCACAGCCGTCACCGCCCGGCGCGCACCATATTCTTTTCGTCACCTCTGAGCTCACCGACCTGGTCAAGGTTGGCGGATTGGGGGACGTTTCAGCTGCATTGCCCCGCGCGCTGGCGCGTCACCATCATGTCCGGGTACTGATCCCCGGTTATCGCCAGGTCATCCGCAGCGGTCTGCCTATCCATGTTGTCGGCAAACTCCCCGGTCTCGGCGCCATACCACCCTGCCTGATCGGAGAGATCACCCTGCCCGATCAACTCATTGTGCATGTGGTGCTCTGCCAGCAGCTCTACGACCGCGACGGTAACCCCTATGGCGATGGCGCAGGCAATGACTGGCCGGATAACCATATCCGCTTCGCCCGCCTGGCATTGGCCGCGGAACGTATCGCCGCCGGCCAGGGTGTGCGTAACTGGCAACCTGACCTGGTGCATGCCAACGACTGGCCAACCGGCCTTACTCCGGCTTACATGCGGTGGAGCGGCCAGCGAACGCCCTGCGTTTTCACCATACATAATCTGGCATATCAAGGGCTGTGCTCGCCCGAGAGTCAGGTGGAACTGGGCCTGCCGGAAGAGGCACTGAGCGCCGAAGGCATGGAGTACTACGGCGACCTGTCCTTTCTCAAGGCGGGCATCAACTACGCTACCGAGATCACCACCGTCAGCCAGACGTACGCCCATGAGATCACCTCATCCTCCTTTGGTTGCGGGCTGGAGGGGCTGTTGCGGCGCAAGGCGCGAGAGGGCTTGCTCAGTGGATACGTCAACGGCATCGATAACAGCTGGCAACCGCACGGGGATCCTCGGCTGATCCAGCGCTTTGCGCCTAACGAATGGCAGGGCAAGCGAGCCAACACCCGCTACGTCGAACGCGCCTTTGGCTTCAGCTCAGAACCTGCTCCGCTGTTTGCCGTGGTATCCCGTCTGGTACACCAGAAGGGCATCGACCTGACCATTGCCGCCGCCGAGCATATCGTCGCCCAGGGCGGCCGCATTGCTATCATCGGCCAGGGGGAACCGGCGCTGGAACAGCAGGTTGCCAAGCTGGCCAGTCGTCATCCCGGGCGGATCGGCGTGAACCTGCAATTCTGCGAGACCGAGGCCCGGCGCATCCTGGCGGGAAGCGATTTCCTGCTGATGCCTTCGCGCTACGAGCCCTGCGGCTTGAGCCAGATTTACGCCCAATGCTACGGCTCGCTGCCAATTGCACGTCGCACGGGCGGTCTGGCCGATACCATCGAGGATGGTGTCAGTGGCTTCCTGTTCCGCGAATCGACCGTCGACAGCTATCTGCAGGCCATTCAGCGCGCATTCAACGTGTATCGTCGTCCGCTGCTGTTCAACGCCATGCGCTGCAGGGCGATGGCCGCACCGCTGTATTGGCATCAATCCATCAAGCCCTACGATCGCCTGTATCGCCGATTGATTGAAGGCACCCACGCCGTTGCCACCCGTGGCAGGAGAGCGCTGGCATGCGCCAACTGACCCGTTTGCATGGCGCCACGCTGCAACCGGATGGCGCCACCAGTTTTTCCCTGTGGGCGCCGGATGCACGCAGCGTTGCCCTGCGGCTGGGCGACGGCAGCGTACATCGCCTGCATCATCAGGATGACGGGTGGTACAGCGCGCGCATCAGTTGTGGCGCTGGCACCCATTACCGCTTCCTGATCAACGACCGCCTATCGGTACCCGATCCTGCTTCACGCTATCAACCCAAGGGGGTGGATGGCCCCAGCTGCGTAGTCGACCCGAACGCCTATCCCTGGCGACAGCATGACTGGCGCGGGCGGCCCTGGCATGAAACGGTGATCCATGAGTTGCACCCTGCCGCCTATGGCGGGTTTGCCGGCATCAGCCAGCGTTTGCCCGAGCTGCGCGAGCTGGGTGTTACCGCCATCGAGCTGATGCCAATCAGCGAGTATCCCGGCCAATATAACTGGGGCTACGACGGCGTATTCCCGTTCGCGCCGAAATCCAGCCTGGGTACCCCGGACGAGCTGAAGCAGTTGATCGACGCTGCCCATGGTCTGGGTCTGATGGTCTTCCTCGATGTGGTCTACAACCACTTTGGCCCCCATGGCAATTACCTTGCAGAGTATGCCAGTGCCTTCTTCGATGCTGATCAACATACGCCATGGGGCGCTGCGATTGATTTCAGCCGACCCGAAGTAGCGGATTTCTTCTGCGAAAACGCCCTGATGTGGTTGAGTGATTACCGCCTCGACGGGCTGCGTCTGGACGCGGTGCATGCCATTACTGACCAGCAATTTCTGCGTGATCTGATCCAGCGTGTACGCGGTGCGCTGCCCAGCGACAGGTATGTGCACCTGATGCTGGAGAATGAGCATAACCAGGCCAGTCTGTTGGAAGCCGGCTATGACGCCCAATGGAACGACGATGGACATCACGCCCTGCACGTTCTATTGACCGGTGAGTGGGAGAGCTATTACAGCGACTTTGCCCAGGACACCACCATCAAACTTGCCCGCTGCATGCAGGAAGGCTTCATCTATCAGGGCGAAACCAGCCGCAGTGGCAGCAGCCGGGGCGAGCCCAGCGGTCATCTGCCACCCACCGCCTTTATTCTGTTTCTGCAGAATCATGACCAGATTGGCAATCGCGCGCTGGGTGAGCGCTTGATCAACCTCGCCGACCACCGCGCCATCAAGGCTGCCCTGGGATTGGTGCTGCTATGCCCGATGATCCCGCTGCTGTTCATGGGCGAGGAATGGGGCTGTGAGCAACCCTTCCTGTACTTTACCGACCACCCGGACGAACTGGCCAAGGCAGTACGCGAAGGGCGTCGTAATGAATTCGCGGATTTCAAGGCGTTTGCCGACGAGCAACTGCGCCAGCGCATACCCGACCCCAATACCGCCGCGACCTACCACAGTTCAGTACCGAATCGGGACGCCGGCAACCCGACTTTGCAGGCAGACTGGTTCGCCTATTACCGCACCCTGTTACAGACTCGCCACACCCATATCATTCCCCGCTTACCGGGCACCGAATCCGATGGCACCCATATCCTCGGTGAGAAAGCCATTTCGGCCTGCTGGCGAATGGGGGACGGCAGCCGTCTGCGTATCGACTTGAATCTGTCAGAGCACCCCGTAGCAGTAGCGTCTCCGGATGCGGCCAGCACGCTTATTCATGACTACCGCGCCAGCCTCTCGCAGGATGCCGGACTGCTGCCCGGCTTCAGTTCCCGGGCCGTGCTGGATCCAGCGACATGATTGCCCGGTCACTGAAAGGCCTGGCCGAGGAGGTCGGTCTGGTTTATCAATGGCATGACGCCCATGGACAACCTCTCAGCCTCGATGAACCGGTGTTGCGCGAGGTCTTGCGGGCGCTTGATCTGCCCGCTGACACAGCCGAGCAGATCAAGGCCAGCCTCAGCGAGATACGCCAACGCAAGCATGCTGCACAGCAGGGGCCGTTGATCATCGCCGATGCCGGACAGCCGATCAGCCTGCTCAACCGTTCAGCACCAGGCAGCTACTGCCAACTGCAACGGGAAGATGGCAGTCAGGTCGAGCTACAGCTCGATCATCATGGTGCGCTGCCCGCGCAGCCCTGCGGCTATCACCGTTTGAGCTGCGGCGAACAACAGTGGCTGTTAGCCTGTACACCACCTGCCTGTCAGTCAGTGGCCGAGCTGACCGGCCGCCACCGGCTCTGGGGCATTGCCGCCCAGGTGTACTCCCTGCGCCGGCCAGGCGATGCCGGACTGGGTGATATCACCGCCCTGTTACAACTGGCTGAAAGCGCCGCCAGCCAGGGCGCCGATGCGTTGGCAATCAGCCCGTTGCACGCGATGTTCAATAGTCGCCCAACGCAATACAGCCCCTATTCCCCGTCGAGTCGTAACCACTTCAATATTCTGCATGCCGCGCCATCACAGGTGCTGGGCCCGGACATGGTCGAACAGGCCATGCGCGAATGCCACTTGACCGAGCAGGCGCGCCAGTTGGAACAACAGTCGCTGATCGATTGGCCGGCCGCTGCTGCCCTGCGCCTGAGGCTGCTGCGCCAGCTGCACCGGCAATGGGTCGATGCACCTGGTGCGCTGCATGAGGATTTTCAGCGCTTCCGCCGCGAGGGTGGCGAGCAACTCAGGCAACACTGCTGCCATGAGGCGCTGCAACACAGCATGCTCGCCCAGGGGTACAGCGATGATTGGCGTCAATGGCCCGCTGCCTGGCGCCAGCCGGACTCCCCGGCCGTGCGCGCGTTTGCCGAGCAGCAGACCGCCGAACTGGAATTTCATGCCTTCGCCCAATGGCTGACGGAACGGGGCCTGGAGCAGGTTCATCACGGCGCCCGCAAAGCCGGCATGAGTATCGGCCTGATTGCCGACATGGCCATCGGTGCCGATCCCAGCGGTAGTTTTGGCTGGGCATGTCAGGCGCAATTACTGGGCAAGGTGAGCATAGGTGCACCGCCTGATCTGCTGAACCGTCAGGGCCAGAACTGGGGCGTAGCAGCCTTCTCGCCCCTCGGTCTACAACAACAGGGTTACAGCGCCTTTATCCGTATGTTGCGGGCCAATCTGGAGCACAGCGGCGGACTGCGTATTGACCACATCATGGGGCTGCAGCGGCTCTGGATCATTCCGGAGGGGCTGTCGCCCGAGCATGGCGCTTATCTCAATTATCCCCTGGACGACCTGCTGCGCTTGCTGGCCCTGGAGTCCTGGCGGCACCGGGCGCTGATCATCGGCGAGGATCTGGGCACGGTGCCCTGCGGATTACAGACGATTCTTGCGGAACGCCACATCCTCGGCATGCGGGTCTTGCAGTTCGAGCAACAGGACGACCTGCTTGCGCCGCCGCCTGGCTGGTCTGACCAGGCACTGGCAACCACCAGCACCCATGATCTGCCCACCACTCTGGGCTGGCTCAGCGGTCGTGATATCGACTGGCGCGAACAGGTTGGCCAGTGCGACGCCGCGCAAACCCGCGATGACCGCGAGCAACGCCAGCAGGCCATTAGCACTCTGGACGCCGCCCTGCGTAAGGAGGGTCTGCTGACCGAAGCAGACAACCAACAGCGCCTGACCGCGAGCATCCGCTTTCTCGGCCGCACCCCGGCCCCGCTGGTTCTGCTGCCGCTGGAGGATGTCATGGCCAGCACCGAGCAACCCAACCTGCCCGGCTCGGCTAATGATCTCCATCCCAATTGGCGACGGCGTTGGCCGCAGCCCGCCGCCGAGATGCTCGATGAACCGCAGGTGCAACAACGGTTAAAGGCGCTGGATGAAGAGCGCAGGAATCCTCACGGGAATGTCGGCGATGAATAATCTGCGTGCCACCCTACGCCTGCAATTTCATGCTGGATTCACACTCGATGACGCAGCAGCACTGGTGGATTATTTCGACCGATTGGGTATCAGCCATATTTACGCCTCGCCGCTGCTCAAGGCGCGGCCGGACTCCATCCACGGCTACGATGTAATTGACCCGACCTGCATCAATCCGGATCTGGGCGGCGAGCCCGCACTGCGCCGCCTGACCGATGCCCTGCACCAGCACGGCATGGGCCTGATCATGGATCTGGTGCCCAATCACATGGCGGTGGACAGCCTGAACCCCTGGTGGCAGGACGTGTTGTTATGGGGCAGCCGCAGCGCCTACGCCCATTTTCTTGACATCAACTGGCATTGTCATGATCGCTTCATGCGCGAACGGGTGTTATTGCCGATTCTGGCCGATGACTACCTGAGCATACTCACGAGCGGCGATATCCGCCTGACCTTCGAGCCCGACAGCGGACGTTTTTATCTCCGTTATCACCAGCACCAGCTACCCGTCGCCTTATCCAGTTATGCGCAGATACTGCAGCACAGCGATGACGATAATCTCACCCGAATCGCTGACCGCTGCGCAGCGCTGGAGGAAGAGTTCGCCCCCCATGCCATCAGCCGGAGCATTTACGCTGAGCTGGCTTCGCTGGCGAGCGGTAGCAGCGCCCGCTCGATAGCCCTGTCGATGCAAGGCTTTTCTACGGAATCACCACGCAGCGGCCTGGCATTGCATGAATTGCTGGAGCAGCAACACTACCGACTGGCCAGTTGGCGAACCGCCAATGACGACATCAACTGGCGGCGCTTCTTTGACATCAACGAACTGATAGCCCTGCGCACCGAACTGCCCCAGGTATTCGAGGCCACCCACAGCAAGGTCTTTGAACTGATCGCCGCCGGGTTGATCGATGGCCTGCGCATTGACCATATCGATGGATTGGCCGATCCGCACGGCTATTGCCGTCGTCTACGGCGGCGCGTTCAACGGCTCTTGCCGGATCAACGGCAGTTCACCCTGCATGTGGAGAAGATCCTCGCCGCAGACGAGCAATTGCCAGGCAACTGGCAGGTGGACGGTACCACCGGCTACGACTTCATGAACCAGGTCGCGCTGGTACAACACGATCCCGCCGGGCACAGCGAACTCACCGAGCTGTGGCATTCACTGACCGGCCGCAGCGCTGACTTCGATGCCGAAGAGCGTACCGCCCGCGGGCAGGTGCTGGAAGGCTCATTGGCGGCGGACTTCGAGGTGGTAGCCCAGGGACTGTTACGACTGGCGCGCTGCAGTCTAAGCACCCGGGACATCACATTGGCTGCGCTGCGCCGCTGCTTGAAGGCGCTGATCATCCATTATCCGGCATACCGGACCTACAGCTGGGTATGCGGCCATTCTGCCCAGGATCAGCAGTTGTTTGACTCAGCCATGACCGGCGCGCGTAACCAGCTCAGCAGTCATGATTGGCCGGTACTGGATCAGCTGCAACACTGGCTCGGTGGTGATCCATTACAGGCCAGACCGCCGGGACGCAAGCGGCGCTTTCAGCGGGGTCTACTGGCCCGTTTTCATCAACTGACCGCCCCGGCGGCCGCCAAGGCTGTGGAGGACACCGCCTTCTACCGCTCAGCAATATTGCTTTCACGGAATGAGGTGGGCTCTGATCCGCAGCGTTTCAGCGCCGACATCCGATGGTTCCACCAGCAATGCCAGACCCAGGCTACCCGCTTTCCACTGGGCCTTTTGGCTACCGCCAGTCACGATCACAAACGCGGCGAAGATGCCCGGGCGCGCCTGGCTGTACTCAGTGAACATGCTCCCTGGTTCGCGATCCAGGCACGCTTCTGGCGCAGCCTGGCCGACCCCTTGCGTTCGTTGGTCAATGGCCAGCCAGCCCCCGGCCCGGCTGACGAATTGATGTTGTATCAGACCCTGTTTGCCCATTGGCCGCTGGGTCTGGATCCGGACGACCAGCCCGGCTGCAGCGCCTTCGCCGAGCGGGTGCAGCAATGGCAACTCAAGGCCCTGCGTGAAGCCAAACTGCGCAGCAGCTGGATCGCCCCCGATGCGGCCTATGAACAGGCCTGCGTGAGCTATCTGCAGCGCCTGCTGACCGAGCGGGACGGCGCTGAACTGCGTCGAGCGCTGGCCCATGCGGTTGACCTGGCAGCCTGCGGCGGCGCATTGAACAGTCTGGGCCAGTGCCTGCTGCGCATGACCTGCCCCGGCGTGCCCGACCTTTATCAGGGCTGCGAGTACTGGGACTTCAGCATGGTCGACCCTGACAACCGTCGTCCAGTCGACCATGCACAGCGCCGGCGCAGCCTGAAGCAATCAGGCGACCCAGTAGAACTGCTTGAACAGTGGCGTGACGGCCGCATCAAGCAATGGCTGATCGCCCAGGGGCTCAAGGCACGCCGCCAGCAACCCGAGCTGTTTACCCATGGTGACTACCAACCGCTGCGGGTTCGGGGTCAGCATGCCGAACGACTGATCGCCTTCAGCCGCCGGCACGGCGAGCATGTGGCAATCAGCCTGGTACCCCGGCTCACCGCTCCCCTGCTACGTGACAGCAACCAACCCCTGATTCCCCCACCGAACTGGGATGACACCCTGATCGACCTACCGGCCACCCCGCTGTTCAGCGCTCTGACTGGCGCGGCAGTGAACAGCGGGCCAGCTGTGCCGGTAAGCGAGCTGCTGACCGATGTCCCGGTAAACCTCCTTGTTACCCTCCACCATCAGGAAAATACGCAATGAACAATGTTGAGCAACGTACCCGCGAATTGGCTTACCAGATCTGGGAAAGCGAAGGCCGCCCGGTCGGCGAAGATGCCCGACACTGGGCGATGGCGAGCCGACTGGTGCAGAGCGAGCAACAGGGCGATTTACAGCCGTTGCCAAAGAAAAAGACCGCCACCCGCAAACCACGCACCAAAGCTTCAACCGCTCCGGCCAATGACGAGACTCAGCTGGAAAAGCCCGCCCTGTTGGGCAAGCCCGCCGGGGCCGGCACGCCAACCCGAGCCAAACGCCAGCCGGCGGCCAGAACCACCAAAGTCACCAATCCGGGCACACCCGACAGCGGCGCTCAAGAGTAACCCTCCATGAATGCAAAGAAGCGTGCGACTGAGGCACACCGTGCCACCCACCGCTCACGTATCGCCGAAGGCCAGCCCTTCCCCCTGGGCGCTACCTGGGATGGGCTTGGCGTCAACTTCGCGCTGTTTTCTGCGCATGCCACCCGAGTAGAGCTTTGCCTGTTTGACAGTCAGGGCATGCAGGAGCTGGAACGGATCGAGTTGCCCGAGTACACCAACGAAATCTGGCACGGCTATCTGCCGGATGCTCACCCGGGGATGGTCTATGGCTATCGGGTATACGGCCCCTATGAGCCTGATGCCGGGCACCGCTTCAACCCCAACAAGCTGTTGATCGATCCGTACGCCAAACAACTGGTCGGGGCGCTGCGCTGGTCGGATCGATTGTTTGGTTACACCCTCGGTTCGCCGGATGCGGATCTGAGTTTTGATGACCGTGACAGCGCTGCCTGTGTGCCCAAGGCGCGCGTCATTGATCCGGCATTTACCTGGGGCCGTCACCACCGCAAGCCTGTGCCCTGGGATCAGACCATCATCTACGAAACGCATGTGCGCGGCTTCAGCATGCGGCATCCGGCGGTCGGTGATTCCGTGCGCGGCACCTTTGCCGGCCTCATGCAGCCTGAGGTTATCCAGCACATCAAATCGCTGGGTGTCACCAGCGTTGAATTACTTCCCATCCATGCCTTCGTCAATGATCAGCATCTGCTGGAAAAGCAGCTGAGCAATTACTGGGGCTACAACAGCATTGCCTTCTTCGCTCCCCATCCAGCGTATCTGGCAACTGATAACATCAATGAATTCAAGGAGGTAGTCGCCCACCTGCATGATGCCGGGCTGGAGGTCATTCTCGACGTGGTGTACAACCATACCGCCGAAGGCAACGAACTGGGCCCTACCCTGTCCATGCGCGGCATCGACAACGCCACCTACTACCGGCTGACGCCTGATCAGCGCCGTTACTATGTGAATGATTCCGGCACCGGCAATACGCTGGATCTGAGCCACCCCTGCGTATTGCAGATGGTGACCGACTCGTTACGCTACTGGGCCACGGAAATGCAGGTAGATGGTTTCCGTTTTGACCTGGCGACCATTCTTGCCCGCCACGCCGAAGGTTTCGATGAACGCCATGGCTTTCTCGTCGCCTGCCGACAGGATCCGACCCTGAGCAGTTGCAAGCTGATTGCCGAACCCTGGGACTGCGGACCCGGTGGCTACCAGGTCGGTGGTTTCCCACCCGGCTGGGTGGAATGGAACGACCGCTTCCGTGACACCACGCGGGCCTTCTGGATGGGCGAGGAAGGCAAGGTAGCTGAACTGGCCAGCCGCCTGACCGCATCCGGTGACCACTTCAACCAGCGGGGCCGACGCCCTTATGCCTCGGTCAACTTCATTACCGCCCACGACGGCTTCACCCTGCGTGACGTGGTCAGCTATGACCACAAACATAACGAAGCCAACGGCGAGGATAATCAGGACGGCAGCGACCACAACCTGTCATGGAACCACGGCTGTGAAGGGCCGACTGATGATCCTGACATCACCACCCTGCGTACCCGCCAGATGCGCAACCTGCTGGCTACGCTGTTTCTGTCCCAGGGCACGCCCATGCTGCTGGCCGGCGATGAGTTCTCGCGCACCCAGCAGGGCAATAATAATGTCTACTGTCAGGATAATGAGCTGGGCTGGATCGACTGGAATATTGACCAGGAAGGCCAGCAACAGCTGGATTTCACCCGCTATCTGATCGCCCTGCGCCAGCGCTATCCGATCCTGCGTCGGGGACGTTTTCTGGTTGGTGAATATAACGAGGAACTCGGCGTCAAGGACGTGACCTGGCTGGCTCCTTCCGGCGAGCCGATGACCGAAGAGCAATGGGATGACCCCCATGCCCGCTGCCTGGGGGTACTGCTCGATGGTCGCGCCCAGCCAACCGGCATTCACCGCCCCGGCGATGACGACACCCTGCTCCTGCTGCTCAACGCGCACCATGATGTGGTCAGTTTTTACCTGCCGGAAGTGGCCCAGGGCAGCCATTGGGTCTGCCTGCTGGACACCCATCGTCCGGAGCTGCGCAATGGCGAGCGACATGACTTCAACAGTGAGTTTCTGCTGACCGGCCGCTCCGTTCTGTTGCTACAGCTGGCCAGCGAAAAACCTGAACCAAGCCGTAAACCCCCAGTCGGAAATGGTAGTAAGCGCTGAAGATGCTCTATCGGCGCATGACCATTCATGGAGGTTACGGGCATGAAAGCAGTCGTTTTCCACGCGGTGGGCGATATACGTCTGGAACAGGTTGACGAGCCGGTATTGCAATCATCAACGGATGCCATTGTGCGGCTCACCGCCTCGGCCATCTGCGGTACCGACCTGCATTTCGTACGCGGCAGCATCAGCGGCATGCGCCCCGGTACCATCCTTGGACACGAAGGCGTTGGTATTGTCGAGACACTGGGTACCGACGTGCGTAACCTGCAGGTAGGCGACCGCGTACTGATCTCGCCAACCATCGCCTGCGGCAACTGCACCTACTGCCGTGCCGGCTATTACGCCCAATGCGATACGGCCAACCCGAACGGCTCCAGAGCCGGCACCGCGTTCTTTGGCGGCCCGGAATCCAGCGGCGCTTTTCACGGCCTTCAGGCGGAAAAAGCCCGCATCCCCTACGCCCATATCGGCTTGGTCAAACTGCCGGATGAGATTACCGACGAGCAAGCCATCCTGCTCTCGGATGTATTTCCAACCGGCTATTTTGGCGCCGAAATGGCGGAAGTCACCCCCGGCGACACCGTAGCTGTATTCGGCTGCGGGCCGGTTGGCCAGTTTGCCATTGCCAGTGCAAAACTGCTCGGCGCTTCCCGGGTTTTTGCCATTGATAACGTACCGGACAGGCTGGCCATGGCCAGTCAACAGGGAGCGGAAACGATCAACTTCGATGAGGAAGATCCGGTGGCTACCCTGCAGCGACTCACCGCAGATATCGGTGTGGATCGAGCGATTGATGCTGTGGGGGTTGATGCTGAGCCCTCGGCCACGCTGAATGATCCGCAACTGCTGGGACAGTTTCGTTCCGAAATGGCGCGCAACACCACACAGACCAACCCCGACGGCGACAACTGGCATCCAGGCAATGCACCAAGTCAGGCACTGCAATGGGCGGTTGAAGGGTTGGCCAAGGCCGGTACCCTGTCGATCATTGGTCTGTACTCGCCGCAATCACGCAGCTTCCCGATTGGTCTGGCAACCAGCCGCAACCTGACCATCAACATGGGCAACTGTCATCACCGGCAGTACATCCCCACGCTGATTGAACTGGTACTCAGCGGGCGAATTGATCCGACCCATGTTCTCACCAGAATACGCCCCCTGCAGGACAGCATTGAGGCCTTCAAGGAGTTTGATCGACGCGCCTGCGGCTGGGCCAAGGTGGCACTGCTGCCACCCGAAGATGAGACCGAGAATCAGCTGGACGAAGCTCTGGATGAATCGTTTCCGGCCAGCGATCCCCCCTCGATGGCGTCCCCCAAACGCTGAATGGGCACATCATGAACGGCATCCATGTCGGCATTTCCGGTTGGCGCTACGTACCCTGGCGGGGGGATTTCTACCCCAGAGGATTGGTGCAGCGCCGGGAGCTGGCCTTTGCCTCCCGGGCGGTCAGCAGCATTGAAATCAATGGCTCCTTCTACTCGCTGCAGACCCCGGATCGCTATGCCAGTTGGCGGGACGAAACCCCGGACAACTTCGTCTTCAGCGTCAAGGCACCCCGCTATATCACCCATATCAAACGGTTACGGAAGATTGGCGACGCCATGGCCAACTTCTATGCCTCCGGGCCATTGCAGCTGGAACACAAGCTGGGCGCTTTTCTCTGGCAATTTCCGCCGAGCTTCAGTTTCGATGCAGGTCTCTTTGCCGATTTCCTTGCGCTGCTGCCGAGCACTGTCGGCGAGGCCATGCAATGTGCCCAACACAGCCAACGCTTCGATGGCCCGGCGGCACCTCGGATGGCCAGAAAAACGGCCCTGCGTCATGCGGTGGAAATTCGCCATACGAGCTTTCTTCAGGAGGATTTTATCGACCTGCTTCGCCAATATCGCATCGCCCTGGTAGTCGCCGACACCGCCGGCAAATGGCCGTTGGTGGAGGAACTGACTGCCGACTTCATGTACCTGCGCCTGCACGGTGACAAGGAGTTGTACACCAGCGGTTACGACGAGGACGCGCTGACCCGCTGGGAGAAGCGCATCCGCCTGTGGCACCGGGGTCGTCAGCCAGACGACGCCAAACGCATTTCAGACAAGGCCGACAGCTCCCGGGCAAAACGGGATCTGTATTGCTACTTCGATAATGACGTCAAGGTTCGTGCACCCTACGACGCCCGGCGCCTGTTGGAAAAGCTCGGACTGGCAGGTGAATTGCAGGTGCAGCCAGGAAAACTATCCGGGGAGTTCCTGTGACACCGCAAAGCTCAACCGGCCGTCACCTGACCAACCAGGCACCGCATGTTCAGTCACTGGGTGTGCTCACGGTCAATACCCACAAGGGCTTCAGTTGGCTCAACCGGCGCTTCATTCTCCCCGAACTGCGCGAGGCGGTGCGCACCCTGTCGGCCGATGTGGTGTTCCTGCAGGAAGTACTCGGCACCCATCAGGGCCACGGTCAACGCTTCGATAACTGGCCCGATGCACCGCATTACGAGTTTCTGGCTGACACCATGTGGCCGGAATTTGCCTATGGGCGAAATGCGGTCTATCCCGACGGGCACCACGGCAACGCGCTGCTGTCCAAATTCCCGATACTGCATTATGACAATCTGGACGTATCCATAAGCGGCACGGAAGAACGCGGCCTGTTACATGCGATTCTGGACGTGCCCGGACAACAGGATCTGCATGCCATCTGTGTGCACCTGGGTCTGCGCGAAGGCCATAGGCAAGAGCAACTACGGCTGCTCTGTCGGCTGCTCGACATGTTACCGGCCGATGACCCGGTCATTGTCGCCGGCGACTTCAATGACTGGCGCCAACAGGCCGGAGCGCAACTGCTGCGCTGCGGCCTGCATGAAGCCTTTGAACAAGCCTATGGCGCACCGGCCAAGAGCTTTCCGGCCCGCTGGCCGCTACTGCGGCTGGATCGCATCTATGCACGCAATCTGACTACACATGACCCCAGAACTCTCTACAGGCGCCCCTGGTCCCACCTCTCGGATCATGCGCCACTGGCTGTCGAGGTACGCTTCTGATGAAACCCGTTTGGCGTGAAGGCAATGCGGTGGAGCTGCTGATAAACGGGGAGGAATTCTTTCCCCGTGTGTTCGAACAGATTCGCCAAGCGCGCAAGGAAGTCCTGCTGGAAACCTTCATCGTGCTGGAAGACAAGGTCGGCAAGGAGCTGCAGCAGGCACTGATCTGCGCCGCCCGCAATGGCGCCCATGTGGAAGTCATTGTCGATGGCTACGGCACCGTCGACCTGAGCAACGAATACCTCAGCGAAATGAGCGACGCGGGCATACGCGTGCATGTATTTGACCCCCAGCCACGACGCTTCGGCATGCGCACCAACCTGTTCCGCCGCCTGCACCGCAAGATCGTGGTGGTGGATAACGAGGTGGCCTATGTTGGCGGCATCAATTTTACCGCCGTGCATCTGGCCGATTACGGCCCCGGCGCCAAGCAGGATTACGCCGTTGAGGTGCGCGGGCCAATCGTGATGGATATCCGCCATGCCAGTCTCAATCTATTCCGCCACGCGCGCCGGGAATTGCCGTTACCCCTGAACTCCGAGCAACGGCTTCAGCGCTACGCGGGTAGTTCTCGGGTCATGCTGGCGATTCGGGACAATAAACGCCATACCTCGGATATCGAAGATCACTACCTGCGCGCGATCCGTTCGGCCAATCAGCGACTGGTCATAGCCAACGCCTATTTCTTTCCCGGTTATCGCATGCTGCGCGAACTGCGCCATGCAGCGCGGCGCGGCGTGCAGGTCACGCTGGTCTTGCAGGGCGAGCCGGATATGCCCTGGGTGCGGCACTGTTCGACCTTTCTGTACAGCTATCTGCTACGCAGCGGCGTAGTAATTCACGAATACTGCCAGCGCCCCTTGCATGGCAAGGTCGCGCTGATGGACAGCGAATGGGTGACGGTCGGCTCCAGTAATCTGGATCCGCTGAGTCTGTCGCTGAACCTGGAAGGCAACCTGTTCATCCGTGACCAGAAACTCAATCATCAACTGCATGAGCACCTGATATCCCTGTCCGAGCAACATTGCAGCAAAATCACCCCGGACAAGGCCGCTCGCGGTATGTGGTGGCGCGCGCCGCTGACCTTTCTCAGCTTCCATTTCCTGCGCCGCTTCCCTGCTATTGCCGGCAGCCTTCCAGCCCACACCCCGCGGCTGGAGCCATTACTGCCAACCGAGGAAGAGCCCGCTGAGGAGAACCTCACGCCATTGGATCAGCAGGAGAAACTATTGTGAACTCCTTCTCAGAACAGTCCCTGTACCAGCGGCTGCAAAAGTGGATCAAGCCCGCGCTGACGCTGATTCTGCTGATCGTCATCCCGATCCTGCTGTACATGCAGCTACGCAATACCGACTGGCAGGACGTTGGCGATGCACTGAAGGATTATCCGGTCTGGATACTGGCCCTCGGCGCCCTTGTGGCATTAGCCAGCTACCTCAATTACAGCTGCTACGACCTGCTGGGGCGCTGTTACACCGGCCATACCTTACCGGTACGCCAGGTATTGCCGCTGGTATTTGTCTGCTATGCCTTCAATCTCAACCTCAATGCGCTGGTAGGCGGTATCGCCCTGCGCTTCCGGTTGTACTCCCGGCTTGGGCTGGATGTTCCCACCATCACCAGGGTATTCAGCCTGAGCGTCATTACCAACTGGCTGGGCTATCTGTGGCTGGGCGGGCTGATCTTTGCCCTAGGCGTGGTGCCGCTGCCGGATAGTTGGGAAATCGGCAGTACCGGGCTACGGTTGATTGGCGTGGTAATGGTGATGACGGCGCTGGGTTATCTTGCCGCCTGCGCCTTCTCGCCCAAGCGCAGTTGGCGCATCCGCAAACAAACAATAGAACTTCCCGGCTGGCGGCTGGCACTGTTCCAGGCGCTGCTGGGTGCATTCAACTGGTTATTGATGGCTACGCTCATGTGGATGCTGTTGCCGGAAAACGTCAACTATCCTACGGTGCTGGGCATTCTGTTGATCAGCAGCATCGCCGGCGCCATCGCCCATATCCCGGCCGGATTGGGGGTATTGGAAACCATCTTCCTTGCGCTACTGCAGGATGTCCCCCGGGGCGGGGTCATTGCCGGATTGATTGCCTACCGAGCCCTCTACTATCTGTTGCCCCTGAGTATCGCCATCGTCGCTTATCTGATCATGGAAAAACGCGCCAAAGCCATGCGCCGGAGCAACACTCAGGCGCAGGCTCAGGCAGAGCTATAAGCTCGCCAACTCCTCAAGTAACCAGAGTGGCCGGGGAGCCCCGGCCCTCTCTCAGGGACTGATAATCAGGGTAGCCAACGGCGGCAGCTCCAGCACCAGCGACTGGGGTTGACCATGGCTCTGTTGCCCATCGGTCTGCAACTGGCCGTAGCTGCCCGCGCCGGAGCCGGAATACTGAAGAGCGTCGCTGTTGATCAATACCTGCCAGCTACCGGCCGACGGCACACCGATCCGGTAGCCGCTGCGTACCACCGGCGTGAAGTTATGCACCACCAACAGCAGCGCGCCATCCTCGCCACGGCGCAGCCAGGCGTAAACGCTGTTGCTGCTGTCATCACCAATCAACCACTGGAAGCCATCGGCCCGATCATCCCGTTGATGCAGGGCCGGCTGCTGACGATACAACTGATTCAAGTCCCGCAGCAGATCCCGCACACCCCGATGCTCATCGTATTGCAGTAGATACCAGTCCAATTGTCGGTCGTGGCTCCACTCGCGCCACTGGCCAATTTCACACCCCATGAACAACAGCTTCTTTCCGGGATGACTCCACATGAAAGACAGATACAGCCGGAGATTGGCAAACTGTTGCCAACGGTCACCCGGCATCTTGCCCAGCAACGAACCCTTGCCATGCACCACTTCGTCATGGGAGATCGGCAGGATAAAGTGCTCGGTAAAGGCATACAGCAGACCAAAGGTAATCTGCTGATGATGGTGCCGGCGGTGCAGCGGATCTTCACTGATGTACTTGAGAGTGTCGTGCATCCAGCCCATGTTCCATTTACCGGAGAACCCCAACCCGCCCTCAAGGGTAGGCTGACTGACGCCCGGCCAGGCGGTGGACTCCTCGGCAATCACCAGCGCACCTGGCACTTCGCTGGCTACCACATCGTTCAGATGGCGCAGAAAATCAATGGCTTCAAGATTCTCGCGGCCGCCGTGGCGGTTGGGAATCCACTCATCGGTATTGCGCGAATAGTCCCGGTAGAGCATCGAGGCCACCGCATCCACGCGCAGCCCGTCGACGTGGTATTCGCGCAGCCAGTGCAGCGCCGAAGCAAGCATGAAACCATGCACCTCAGTGCGCCCCAGGTTGTAGATATGGGTGTCCCAATCCGGATGCCAGCCCTCGAAGGGGTGGGCGTATTCATACAGGGCGGTGCCGTCGAATGAGCCGAGACCATGGGCATCACCCGGAAAATGTGCCGGCACCCAGTCCAGAATCACGCCAACGCCAGCCTGATGGCAGGCGTTGACGAAGCCGGCGAAATCGTCCGGCGTGCCATAACGAGCGGTGGGGGCAAACTGGGACAACGGTTGGTACCCCCACGAGCCGCCAAAGGGATGCTCCATGATCGGCAGCAGCTCGATATGAGTAAAGCCCATATCCACCACATAGGGAATCAATTGCTCGGCGAGCTGTGCCCAGTTCAGCGGTTCACCGCTGTCATCCGCGTGACGCCAGGAGCCGGCATGCACTTCGTAGATTGACATGGGCGCTGGGCGGGCCTGCCGCTGGCTGCGTTGGGCGATCCAGTCCTGGTCATCCCAGTTGAAGTCCAACGCCTTTGCCACCACCGAGCCCGTGGCCGGCGGCTGTTCGGTCATCAGAGCGACCGGGTCAGCCTTCAATGGCAACAGCCCGTGTTGCCCGAGAATCTCGTATTTATAGACCTCACCGGCAGCCAACCGGGGAATGAACAGCTCCCACACACCAGCCCCCGGATGCAGACGCATCGGGTGTCGGCGCCCATCCCATCTATTGAAATTGCCAACCACCGAGACCCGCCGGGCATTCGGTGCCCAGACCACAAAACG
The DNA here is from genome assembly GCA_964474945.1 of uncultured Halopseudomonas sp. Lineage (GTDB taxonomy): Bacteria > Pseudomonadota > Gammaproteobacteria > Pseudomonadales > Pseudomonadaceae > Halopseudomonas. Next base: position 36,089 of record CAYYUQ010000007.1, read on the forward strand.
CACACCGGATACCCCTTCTACCTGCCAGGGCTGGGCGCCAAAGCAGCGTCCCAGTTGACGATGATTGCCCTCGGCAAACAGGTGAATATCCAGCTCACCCAGTTGGGACTCAAAAGCGTAGGGATCTTCAGTTTCCTGAACCCCACCGCTCCAGTTGATGCGTAACCGGTAGGGTTGACGCTGCTGCATCTCTGCAACAAACAACCCGGGTACGTGCTCGTGCATGTAACAGAGGGATTCGCCCACAGCATCCAGCAGCTGTACTTCCAGCGCACCCGGCTGCCAGGTACGCACCAGAATACGGCCGTCCTGGTCATGCGCACCCAGAAAGGCAAAGGGATCGCCATGTTCGGCGCGAATCAGCGCCTGCACGTCGACGTCATCGCCCTCCGGCCGCCCTGCGGTAGCTATCCTCTCAACCATTGCCGTTCTCCATCAGAGGTTTATACAGTTCCGCCAGACCGGCCAGCGGCACATCCAGCCATTCCGGCCGATAATTGGCTTCGTAATTGATCTCGTAAGCGGCCTTCTCGATACTGAACAGCACCAGCGCAGCCTGTTCCCCATCGGCCTGACGCCAGTCATGCGGCAAGGGCGCGCTGGCCTGTTGATAGGCCCGCAGGAACGCCTGATTGCTCTGTTCGCGATAGCGTTGACAGATCAACCTGCGCGCCGCTTGCGCCTCCTCGGATTGGTCCGTGCCATACAGGCTGCGCTCGGCGGTGGCGGCGGCATAGTCAAAGGAGCGCAGCAACCCGGTCACATCCTTGAATGGGCTCTGCCGTTGCCGGCGTTCCGTCAGCGAGCGGGTCGGCTCCCCTTCGAAGTCGATAAAGCAGGCATCGCCGGGCAGTACCAATACCTGGCCCAGATGCAGGTCGCCGTGTACGCGGATACGAATACCGCCCTCGCTGCGCTGCGCCAACCCTTCGACGATCGAACCCAGTTGCGCGCGGTGGTCGAGCAACCAATCAGCCTGCTCCCTTGCCGCACTGCGCAATTGCTGCCGATGCTGTTCGATTGCTGCCAGCGCCGTTTGCACCTGTTGCTTGGTCTGTTGCTGCCAGTGCGCACAATCCGCCTGATCACTGAGCTGGAAGCCAAAGCTTTCGCCGCCCTGCGGGTCGGCCAACAGCGCATGCATCTGGCCAAGGCGCTCACCCAGCGTGGCGGCAAAGGATTCCAGCTCGGCGAGCGCCATGTACTGATTTTCCTGCTCAGACAATCCACCGACCAACTCATCGCGTACCGCCCGCTCCAGGGTGTCTCGCGTCCATTGCCAGGCATCGCCCTGACTGGCGATGTAGCCCTGCAGGATCATCAGCGTGGCCTGCTCTCCATGCTCGGCCACTCGGCATACCTCTCCCAGCAAGGGAGCAATGGCGGTGAATCGTCGCTCGGTAAGAAAGGCACCCATTTCGATTTCCGGATGCACTCCGGGCCTGACCTGACGGATGATTTTCAGCATCACGCGTTGGCCGATCAGGATCGAGGTATTGGATTGCTCGCTGGTCACCGGCTGTACGTCCTGCGGATCCACATCCGGCAGCTCGGATAGAACCTGACCCGGGAGAAACCGGATCTGCTGTCCGGGTGAGTCCAGCACCTGTGCGCCGCGCAAGCTGGCCAGAACATGACGGGCAAAGTCCGGCAGGGTCGAGGCATCTGTCAGCAGCCCCAACCGGGCGCCGCGCCGCAGCCGCGCCAGCGCCAGTGCCGCCGACGGCTGGTTCTGCGCCTCACCGGCTTCAGACATCGACAGATACCCCAGCGGCAGTTGGTAATGCTCATCGCCCACCACCAGCTCGCATAACACGCAGGGCGACGGCTCGCTGCAGAACGGCACGGCATACAGCAACCGGATAGGTTCATCACTCTGCGCTGGCCCGGAAAACCAGCGCCGCTTGCCCAACCATTGTGGCAGGGATTCCTGCTCCAGCACCTGACGACAGGCCGGCCTGAGCAGATCGGACAGATCCTGCTTGATCACCAGCGTGGCCAGTTCAGGCATCTGTTGCACGGGCTCGACATGCCAGGCTGGCATCTGCGATTCATCCGCCAACACGAACCAATAAAAACCATAAGGTGGCAAGGTCAGCAGATAGTGCAGTTGCCCAATCGGCGGGAAGCTACTGCCACCCAGCATCTCCACCGGCACCTTGCCGGCCCAGGCAGACAGATCCAGTTCGGTAGCCTGAGCCGAGCGCGACAGGTTGGCCACACACAGAATGATTTCATGCTCGCCCTGCTCATTGGTGAATTCGCGCAGGTAAGCAATGATCCGGCGATTGGCCGGTGCCAGCATCTTCAACGTACCGCGACCAAATGCCTGCTGTTGCTTGCGCACGATCAGCATGCGCCGTGTCCAGTTCAACAACGAATGCGGATCGCGGGTCTGCGCTTCGACGTTCACCGTCTGGTAGCCGTAGAGCGGATCCATGATGGGCGGCAATACCATGCTCGCCGGGTCAGCGCGGGAGAAGCCACCGTTGCGATCAACCGACCATTGCATCGGCGTACGCACCCCATCCCGGTCACCCAGAAAGATATTGTCGCCCATGCCGATTTCGTCGCCGTAATACAGCGTCGGCGTGCCTGGCATGGACAGCAGCAGGCTGTTCAGCAGTTCGATACGCCGCCGATCGCGCTCCACCAATGGCGCCAGCCGGCGGCGAATGCCCAGATTGATGCGTGCGCGTCGATCAGCGGCATAGTAATTCCACAGATAATCGCGTTCCTGCTCGGTAACCATTTCCAGCGTCAGCTCATCATGGTTCCGCAGAAAAATCGCCCACTGGCAGTTTTCCGGTATCTCGGGAGTCTGACGCAGGATATCGGTGATCGGGAAGCGATCTTCCTGGGCGATGGCCATGTACATGCGTGGCATCAACGGGAAATGAAACGCCATATGGCACTCATCCCCCGGCCCGCCATCCTCACCGCCGAAATACGGCTGGGTATCCTCCGGCCACTGGTTGGCTTCGGCCAGCAGCATGCGATCCGGATAGAGCGAATCCAGCTCGGCACGGATCTTCTTCAGCACCACATGGGTTTCGGGCAGGTTCTCGTTATTGGTGCCATCCCGTTCAATCAGATAGGGAATCGCATCCAGACGCATGCCGTCCACGCCCATATCCAACCAGAAACGCATCACCGACAACACTGCACGCAGCACCCGGGGATTATCAAAATTCAGATCAGGCTGGTGTGAATAGAAGCGATGCCAGAAGAACTGGCCGGCGACCGGATCCCAGGTCCAGTTGGACTGTTCGGTATCAAGGAAAATGATCCGCGTGCCCTGATACGTCTGGTCGGTGTCCGACCACACATAAAAATCCCGCTCCCAGGAGCCTTTCGCGGCATGCCTTGCTCGCTGGAACCAGGGGTGCTGATCGGAGGTGTGATTGATCACCAGCTCGGTGATGACCCGCAAACCCCGGCGGTGGGCTTCGCGGATAAAGCGCCGCACATCCGCCATGGTGCCGTAATCGGGGTGTACGCCCCGGTAATCAGCAATGTCATAGCCATCATCCTTTCGTGGCGAGGGATAGAACGGCAGCAGCCAGAGGGTGTTGACGCCGAGATCCACCAGATAATCCAGTTTCTGGATCAAGCCAGCAAAATCACCAACTCCGTCGTTATTGGCATCAAAGAAGGACTTGACGTGCAACTGATAGATGACCGCATCCTTGTACCAGCAAGGATCATTGAGAAATACCGGAGCCCGGTTCTGTCGCGCCATACATACCTCATCATGAAAGCCCACACCTTGCGCATCATCAGATGCCGCTCCAAGCCATAGCGCTGATGGTCACGCCACAGGACGGATACGCCAGATTCCGAAGGGGAGATGCCAGGGTTCGATGCGCATCCATTGGGTCTTGCCATGCCACAGCCAGCTATGCCCGGTCATGAGATCTTCGCCCTGAGTGCTGGCCTCATCATTCAGACCGAACTCCCATAGCGGCAGTTCAAAGTGTGATTCCTGCGCATTGAAAGGATCGAGACTTACCGCAACCAGAATGAAATTCGAGCGGTCGGCAGTACGCTTACCGAAGTACAGGATGTTGTCATTCCACGCCGGATAGGCCTGGAAGCCCAGATGGGTCTGCAATGCCGGATTGTTCCGGCGAATACGATTGAGCCGGGCGATCTCGGCAACGATATTGCCCGGCGCGTGCCAGTTGCGCGGGCGCAACTGGTACTTCTCCGAGTCCAGATATTCTTCCTTACCCGGCACGGGCTGGTTTTCGCACAGTTCGAACCCCGAATACATGCCCCACAATCCCGAGCCCATGGTGGCCAATGCCGCACGAATGAGAAATCCGGCGCGACCGCTGTCATGCAGAAACTGTGGGTTGATATCCGGCGTATTGACAAAGAAGTTGGGTCGATAGCATTCGCGCCACGGCGAGTGATTCAGCTCGGTGAAGTAGTCCTGCAACTCGGCCTTGGTATTGCGCCAGGTGAAATAGGTGTAACTCTGACTGAAGCCGATCTTGCCCAGGCGCGCCATCATCGCCGGGCGGGTAAAGGCTTCTGCCAGAAAGATCACCTCCGGGTGACGGCGACGCACATCAGCAATCAACCACTCCCAGAATGGCAGCGGCTTGGTGTGCGGATTGTCCACCCGAAACAGGGTTACGCCCTGTTCTACCCAGAACAGCACTACATCACGCAGCGCCAACCATAAATCGGGCATGGCCTGCTCGTTGTAGAACTCGACATTGACGATGTCCTCATACTTCTTCGGCGGGTTCTCGGCGTAGCGGATGCTGCCGTCCGGTCGCCAGTTGAACCAGCCCGGATGTTCACGCAACCAGGGATGATCCGGGGAGCACTGGATGGCAAAATCTAGAGCGATTTCCAGATGATGGACGCGCGCCTGCTCGACCAGCCGGCGAAAGTCATCCAGATCGCCGAGCAGCGGGTGCACCGCATCATGCCCGCCATCCTCGCTGCCAATAGCGTAGGGACTGCCGGGGTCATCCGGCCCGGCCTGCAAACGGTTGTTCGGCCCCTTGCGGTGGGTCAGGCCAATGGGGTGGATCGGCGAAAAGTACAGCACATCAAAACCCATACGGCTGATATCGGGCAGCCGCTGTATCACATCATCAAAGGTGCCGTGCCCCTCCTGGCGCTGAGAACGCGGAAACAACTCATACCAATTGGCAAACTCCGTGAGCGGACGCTCCACATCAAGCCGGTAGCACCCACTGCGGCACAGGTGCGGCCGATCACCGGCCAGTGTCATGGCGTGGGCAGTTGCAGCTCGCAACAGCAGGTTCACCCGCACGGTCTGATCCTCTGTCTGGGCGAACTGCACGAGGATTTCCTGCAACATATCAATGTGCTCAGGCGCGGCCTGCTCGAGGGCGTCCTGTATCAACCGCTCGCCTTCGCGCAGCTCCAGCTCAATCGGCACGCCGGCCAGAAACTTCTTGTTCAGTTCATCACAATAGGTAGCCCAGGTATCCATCCAGGCTTCGATCATGAAGTGCAACATGCCCACCTGCGGTGGGGTCAGCTCCGCCTGCCAGTGGTCATTACCCAGCGGCAGCATCGGCAAGGCACGCCATTCGCCCTCTGTTTCCATACGCCAGCGCACCTGCGCATTGAGCTTGCCATGGCCGTCGCAGATCAGCACAGCGGACAGCGGAACAGCGCGACCCGCCAGCGCCTTGGCCGCGCAATTGCCGTGCTCAACTGCAGGTGAGACGGATTCCACCGCGATCCGCGGTGACGCCATGGCCTGCTCCACGGAGACTCGGTCAACCATTGAGCACCGTTCCACCGTTGACATGCAGTACCTGACCGCTGACGTAGGACGAGTCCCTGCAGGCCAGATAGACGTAGGCTGGGGCCAGTTCCGCTGGTTGTCCCGGTCGACCCATGGGCGTACTGCCACCGAATTCGGAGACCTGTTCTGCAGTAAAGGTGGAAGGGATCAGCGGCGTCCAGATCGGGCCTGGCGCCACGCCATTGACTCTGATCCTGCGATCACTCAGGTTCATCGCCAGGGATCGGGTGAAGGCCACAATGGCTCCTTTGGTAGCCGAGTAATCGATCAGCTGTGGGTTGCCCTTGTAAGCGGTGATGGAGGTGGTATTGATGATCGAGCCACCCTCCGGGATATGCGGCAGCGCCGCCCGGGTGAGCAGGAAGAGACCGAAGATATTGGTACGAAACGTACGCAGCCATTGCTCATCGGTGATGTCTTCCAGCTTCTCCTGGGGATGCTGCTCACCGGCGTTATTCACCAGCACATCAATGCGCCCCCATTGGCTGGTCACCGCCTCAACCACCTGTTTACTGAAGTCGGGATCGCCCAGATCCCCGGTAAAGCTGAGTACTTCACCGCCGGCCTGTTTGATTTCCTGTTCGGTTTCGCTGGCGTCCCGGCCTTCCTTGTCCTCGCTGAGGTAGAGCATGGCCACCTTCGCCCCCTCCCTGGCGAAATGCACCGCGACCGCGCGGCCGATCCCGCTATCCGCACCGGTGATGATTGCAATCTTACCTTCGAGTTTGCCAGCGGCCCGGTAATCCTCGGTGATGAATACCGGCTGGGGATTCATACGCTGCTCAGAACCGGGCTGCTGCTCCTGATGCTGCGCCGGGGGAGTCTGTTTATCGGTCATGGTTCGCCTCGCTTGTCAGATTCAGGAAAGAACGATGTTCAGTCGGCTGCAATTCCCAACTCGCGGGTCATCAGCGCGCGGATGGTGTTCACATGCCGCTGTTCCTCGACCAACGCGCTGTCGAATGTGCGGGCGATTTTCGGATGACCGCTCTGCTCGGAAAGTTTTATCAGCAACTCCCAGCCAGCGTTGTCCGCCAGTTCGATGGTGAGAATGGCGTTCAACGCCTGGGCCATATTGGTACGCGGGTCGGTGATCACCTTCAGCGCGCCGGAACCGATGACGCCCACCACATCGGCACAAGGGGTCATGGCGGTGGGATCGGAGCCAAGCGTTTCGATGGCATTGATCAACAGCACCATATGCGCCTGCTCGTCATTACGGATCTGCTGCAAGGTCGGTACCAGCTCCGCAGCATGCTCTTCGCAGGCCAACGCCTTGGCAATCAGCGCCTCATATATGCGCACGCCGGTACGTTCATAGGCCAGGCGCTCCCCGAGCTTGTCGAGTAACACTTCGGGCTGGTTGCCGAGCATCTTGTCGAAGGTGGACTTGAGCATACCCTTGGCCGAGCCGGGAATCGGTACCGAACCGATACGCCCCTCCTCCCGGTTCATGTGTTCACGGGCACGTTTGTATTCTGCTGCGCTCCCCGGCACATCGGCGGGGCGGCGCTGGGTGTAGTCGAGCATGCTCTGGGTGTCGTCCGGCGACATCTGGGCGCCAGTCATGTTGTGTCCGAGCTTGGCTGCTTTGGTCATTGTCATGAGCTCCTCAGGAAGATTTACGGATCAGTTCCGTGCCGGGCATCCAGTCATAGCCCGCGGAAACGATTTCCGAGGCAATCCCTTCAGAATGGAGTTGCTTGCGGTAAGCCAACGACAGGGGACTTTCCTGTTCCCTGGGTACAAAATGGCTGCCGGAAGTGCGTAGGTCGGTCTCTTCAGCCAGCACCTTACGCACAAAATCGCGCTGACTCTTGAACTGCACCATGTCGGGCAGCGGGCCAGCGAGAATCTCCGCAGGGTCGCGGTGCTCAATATTCTTGAACAGATCACAGGCCAGATTCAGGTGGCCCAACTCATAGTCCAGGAAGCGCTCCCACAGCGCCTTGACCCGCGGGTTCTCTTCCTGCTGGGCGCAGCTGTGGTACATGTAGACTTCCATCGCCTCATGCACCAACCACTTCTCCATCAGGCTCTCGGATGGATCCATCAGCGAGCCGTACTGAGTCACGTGCTGCTCTTCTACCGAGGCGATTTCCGCATACAGCATGCGCGCTACCGGGTCGGTGAAGGTCGGGCCGATGTTCATGTAGTAATCGTGGGTCTGATACTCAGCACCGGTAATCAGTGCCGCATGAATCTTGGTTATCAGGGCCGCCTGGTGCTTGTCGTAGTTGTCCCGCAGATCGCTCTCCGGGGCACGATGATGCTCGGAGGTGGGCCGGCCCGGCACCAGGTCGGTATAGCCCTGCAGGATGTTGTTGGCATCCTTACCTTCCAGCCGATCCAGCATGGCGGCGTAGCGGTATAGATGGTCAAAATCCTCCAGCAGGCCAAAGCGGTAGGTCTGTGCCTGATAAGGATCCGGTTCATTCTGTGCCACAGCAGCCGTCACCTCGATGGCGACCTGCTCATAGGCGATGGTGGTTTCCAGCGGGGAGTGATCCGCTGATAAGAGCCAGTTCACGGCGGTGGCCTGGTGTTGTTCGACCCGTCGCACCTGAGCCAGCGGCAGCTGCAAACGTTTATCAAAGCGGGCCAGATGGTGTTTCAATCGGAGCGCATCTGTTTCGACGCCATTCATCAGGATCACACGCACACGGGTGAAGGCGTCATCATCCAGTTTGCTGATCGGGCGGCTGGCCATCTCCTTCCAGGTAAACTGCTGTTTTTCCAGTGCAGTACCCTTGTTGTCCAGTATTCCGGAAAGACCGTGCATATCGCCTCCTGGGATGGGTAAGAGGAAATGGTTGATCGGAAATCGATTAAATCAGGCTGAGGCGTGCGGGAAGGTTCGGCGGGGGCGCCCCCCGCCGAATCAAGGATTAGCTCCGGCGGCTATTCTGTCCGCCTTTCTGTCCGGCTTCGGAAGCCCGTTGCGGATCATTCTTGAAGTTGCCACCGCTCTGTTGGCCGCCTTTTTTGCCTGCCTCTGAGGCGCGCTTGGGATCGTTTGCGAAATTACCTTTACCGCCACGTTGTTGGTCTGTCATTTCAAGTCTCCCGTTTCGTTTATCAAGTAAGCTCATGAGTGAGCTCATATGAATAGGCATGGTTTAAACAGCTTTGTTCAAGCCCTTTATAGATCCAATTATTATTGGTTAATGCATGCATATAACAGGGCTTCGCAACTAGCGTTTCGCTTCAGTGTCGGGATTAGCCGAACGCGCTATAAAGGCCTGAGTAACTTCCGGAAGATGCTCCAACAGCCACTCTGCCATGGCCTGCTCTTCGCGCAAGTTCTGTTCACATACCTGTTGAGTTTCAAGATCACCGGCTGCCTTGGCGGCGGCAACAAGAATGGTGTACGAGGCAATTTCCATATGCTCAAAAACGTAACCGCTCATCGCTCCCTTGACACCTCATCGCTCATCACCATGCCACTGGTGCCCTGAGCAAATGCCATCAGCTTGCCGCCCATGTCCTTGATCTTCGACGGGCTGCCATTCAACCGTTTGATACAGGCTTCAAGCCGCTGTTGCTGGCCCTGGGTCTCGGTAATGTGTTGGTCGATACGCGCTTTCAGCGTCGGATAATGCTCCAGTCGGGATGACTGCGAAGACAGCATGGTCTCCGCCTGCTGCTCCATCGCGTGGGCATCGCGCAACCATTCCATGAGGTTTTCTTTCGGCTCTTGAGTGCTGCTCATTTAATAGCCCTCCTGTGATGAATTGTAAAAAGATAGAAACCAGGCAACTGGACAAGTTCATACAATCCAATCAGGGCAACTTGCAATACAACACAAGTGATATCGAATCAATAAATCCAACACCAATACAGCATCACTGCGACATCATAATAGAGTGCTTTCTTTCCTTTCATCGGTTAGTCGAACCGCGAGCTGGTAATGCGCTTTTCTTGTACTAGATTGAACTCTCCATCGCATAGATAGGAGGAAAGGAAACAATGCTTACCAATTTGGCCAAATGGCATGCGGCTCTTCCCGATTGCAACATCTCTGCTGACCCACGACCTGATGGCAGTTTCGTTCTGGTTGTGAAGTCTGCCGACGGCAAGGAGCTTCGGCGCGTGCTTCCCTCTGATCAGAAGAACGCGGATCAGTTGATCCGACGAGTTCGACTGGATTTGATGTTGGCCAAAGGACAGGCACCTACCCGAGAAGTAATCGGCACTATTGACGTCTCCAGTCTGCCCACCTATACCAACGGTCGTTTGTACAAGACCCGGGCGGCCAGCCTCTGGGAAAGACGTCGCGTGGCAGGCAAATCCGCCCTGAGCTGAGACAACCCTGGTACCAACAACAAGCCCTCTGACATGTCAGGGGGCTTTTGCTTTCAGCTGCTCCCAGTAGGCTGCCTTGATCCGCTGGCGATGATGATAATCGGCCCAGGGATCCTCCTTCAGTTGTGCCAAACGCTGTTGCAGATTGCCCACATGCCATTGCGCCGCACTGCGTAAATCGGCCAGCTCTTCCCGAGCGACAGGTACCGAGACGGGGAGTCCCGGCCGGGCACGTACCGAGTAGGCAGCCACCGTGCTGGCGCCCTGTTGATTGCGCAGGTAGTCGACAAATATCTTGCCTACCCGATTGCGCGGCCCCATCTTGTCGGTGAAACGATCCGGCAATTGCCTGGCCATGAAGCGTGAGATCGCGCGACTGAAGGTTTTAACCGTCTCCCATTCGGTATGCCGCGCTATCGGCACGACAATATGCATCCCCTTGCCACCGCTGGTTTTCAGCCAACTCTGCAAGCCCAGCTCATCCAGCACAGCAAGCACCAGCTCGGTTGCCTCAAGCATGCTTTTCCACGGCAGTCTGGGGTCGGGATCCAGATCCAGAGTGATACGGTCAGGCTGCTCGATATTGTTACTGCGCGCACCCCATGTATGAAATTCGACCGTGCCCATCTGCACTGCGCCGACCAGGGCCTTGATATTATTCACTTCCATATAGGGATCGTGGGCAGGATCCAGCGCCGGATCGAGATGACGGATATGGGGAATGGCCAGACGCTCTGCATGCTTCTGGAAGAACTGCTGCCCCCCTACCCCTTCCGGTGCGCGCAGCAGTGAGACGGGGCGCCCGCTCAGGTGCGGCATGCCCCATTCGCACAGGCTGGCATAGAAACTGGCCAGCTCCCCCTTGGTAAAGCCACTCTGCTCATCAATCACCCGCTGGGCATTACTGATGCGTACTCCCGCCACCTTCCCCGAGATCAGCCTGCGCCCCATGATCTGCTCGACCTGCGCTGGCGGCATCGGCTCTTCCCGGGTGATCTGCTGTGCTGGTTTGTCGCTGCGCAGCGCAATGAACACCGGCTGACGGATCACACCGCTGCTCGTCCACTCGGCAAACTCCACCTCACAGACCAGCTCCGGCTTGACCCAGGTGGCGGTGCGGGCATCGGGTACCTTGCCCGCAACCGGCGGTTGTTTCTGCACACGGGTCTTGAGTTGCTTATGGAGCTGATTGATCCGCGCCTGATTGAAGCCAGTACCGGCGCGGCCGGCGTAGCGTAATTCGCCCTGCTCTCCCTCGTGGATACCCAACAGCAGTGAGCCAAACCCGGTGCGGCTACCCTTGGGCTCGGTAAAGCCGATGATCACAAACTCCTGACGCTGTTTGCATTTGAGTTTGATCCAGTCAGCGCTGCGCCGGGATAGGTAGGGACTGCCAGCACGCTTGCCGATCAACCCTTCCAGCGACATGGCGCAGGCGCTCTTGAAGATGGAGTGATAGTCCGCCTCGAAGGTCTCTGAATAGCGCAACATCGGATGCTCATGCTGCGCCAGCAGCTGCTCCAGCGCCTGACGCCGGGCCTCAAGCGGTTGTTGACGCAAATCCTCACCGCCGAGAAAAGGCGCATCGAACAGATACAGCAGCATGGCCTGTTCGCGTTGCGTATCAAACGCATTCTGCAACGCCTGAAAGTCCGGCATACCATCCTCGTTGAGCACCACCAATTCGCCATCCAGCCAACTGTTTTTCAACTTCAGGGTACGTAATGCTTTGCATTGCGCCGATAACCTGTGGCTCCAGTCATGGCCGTTGCGCGTTATCAGGCTGACCTTGCCACGCGGGTCAAAGCGAATCATCAGACGGTAGCCGTCGAACTTGATTTCATACAACCAATCGCCGGCGGGCGGTTGGCTGGCCAGAGTGGCCAATTGCGGCGCAAGAACATCTGGAAAGGCAACCTTCTTGCTGGAGGTACGCGCGCCCCTGGTGGCGCTGGCCCGCGCCGCTGACGTCTTTTGTGCCACTGGGGAACCGGCCTTGCTGCGCGCAGCCTCACTGGCAGCAACACGCTTCTTGCTCTTCTCATCGATCATGGTGTCGGATAAGACGCTCTCCGGGCGCTCGGCCAGCACGTCGTACTCACTGCGCTTACGCGCAGCGTGATCCTTCTCCTTGATCAGCAACCATTGCTCCTTGTCACCACTGCCACGCAGCCGCGTGCGTACCAGCGTCCAGTTACCGGAGAGCTTCTCCCCCAGCAGCCTGAATTTGAGTTTCCCATCCCTGTAGGCCCTGGCCGGATCGCCCTGCGGCTGCCAGATGCCCTGATCCCAGACGATGACATCGCCACCGCCGTACTGCCCTTTGGGAATGCTGCCTTCGAAGTTGCCATAACTCAGCGGGTGATCTTCCACATGCACCGCCAGACGCTTGTCTGCCGGATCCAGGCTCGGCCCCTTGGGCACCGCCCAACTGACCAGCGTGCCATCCAGCTCAAGGCGGAAGTCATAGTGCAGATTCCGGGCGGCGTGCTTCTGGATCACAAAGCTCAGCGCATCACGGGTGTTACTGGCTGTGCGCCGCCGCGCCGCTGCTTCACCCGGCGGCTCGCGGGTCTTCTGGAAATCACGTTTGCGGTTGTACTCGCTCAAGGGTCTGGGCATGGACAACTCCGTTCAGTCAGCTGTTACCTGAAGCCTGCGGCTAGCCCTTGGCCCTTCTGGTGGTTTTGCCGGCGCTCTTGTCGCCCTTGCCTTTGCCACCCAGGCTGCGCTTGAGCAATTCCGTCAGATCCACCACTTCAGCGCTCTGGCGTGCTTCGTCCACTTCCTCGGCTTCTACTGCTTCAATTTCGCCAGCATCCACTTTCTGATCGACCAGCGCCATGATCTGTTCTTCGAAGGTGTTGCGGTATTCATCCGGCTCCCACTCGGCGGCCATGTCCTCCACCAACCGCTTGGCCATGTCCAGCTCCTTGCGGCTCAGATCCGGTTTGCGTGCCTCATCCTTCAAGTCCAGATAATCGATACCGCGCACCTCCGACGGCCAGCGCAGCATGATCAGCGCCAGCGCGTCATCCAGCGCCATCAGCGCCGCCAGGCTTTGCTTGGTACGCACCACCACATGAGCCAGCGCTACCTTGCCGGTGTCGACCAGGGTGTCACGCAGCAAGGCGTAGACCTTTTCGCCGCGCCGATCCGGGCTGAGAAAGTAGGGTTTGTAGATGTTCAACAGCGGTATCTGGTCGCTATCCAGAAACGCAAAAATATCAATCGTTTGCGTGGCTCTGGGCAGCGCAGCCTTGATTTCATCCTCGCTGATGATGACGTAACGGCCCTTCTCGTAAGCGATGCCCTTGACGATGTGCTCGCTGGCCACCTCCTTGCCGGTGGCCTTGTTGATCCGCTTGTAACCCACCGAATCCATGCTGCGCTCATCCAGCCAATCAAAATCGATACCGCTGGAGGTGGTGGCGGATACCAATGAGACGGGGATATGTACCAGGCCGAAGCTGATCGCGCCCTTCCAGATTGCCCGTGCCATAACAGTTACTCCCGACCGGTGACATGACAGGCCAATGGGCCCTTGTCTACGGATGACCAGAAGCCCCGAGCAAAAGTTCAGCTCTCGCCATGCCCTGCGCCGCGAGTGACAGAAAAACAATGAACCCCCGGGCACCAGGTGATTGTCTGATGCTTACGGGCCAACGCTTACCTGACCATCTGCATTGGAGCACAGTCATGCACCACAAGCGCTTTCTTGTCAGCTTTATCGTTGATAACCAACCGGTCACCATCGAGGTCAACAGCACCGGTGATGACCTCACCCCCGAACAAGCCAGGGCGCACATCGAAGCCCATCCGGATGTAAACGCACAGGGGCGCATCAGCGACATCCAGATCAGCCCCATCCTGCATCCGGATTCTGAACCGGGGCACAACTACCAACCCTGACGCCAGTAACCTCACCCAGCCAGAGAGGATCATGCATGCGCGCACTCACCTACCACGGCAGCCATGACGTCCGCGTCGAAACCGTACCGGATCCGACCATCATCGACGATGACGACATCATTCTCCGCGTCACCTCCACCGCCATCTGCGGCTCGGACTTGCACCTGTATCGGGGCTCCATTCCGCAGGTCAAACACGGTGATATTTTCGGTCACGAGTTCCTTGGTGAAGTGGTGGAGACAGGCAAGGGAGTCACTGCTGTAAATACCGGTGATCGGGTAATAGTGCCCTTCGTGATTGCCTGTGGCAGCTGCTTCTTCTGCAATATGGATCTGCATGCCGCCTGCGAAACCACCAATCCGGATCGCGGCGCCATCCTCAACAAGAAGCAGATCCCGCCCGGTGCCGCTCTGTTTGGCTATAGCCACCTGTACGGCGGCGTACCCGGCGGCCAGGCAGAATATGTGCGGGTGCCCAAGGCCAATGCCGGGCCGTTCCGCTTTCCGGCAGAACTGGAGGACGAAAGGGTGTTGTTCCTCACCGATATCCTGCCCACCGGTTATCAGGCGGCAGTCAACGCCGGGGTCAAGCCCGGCAGCAGTCTGGCTATCTTCGGCGCCGGCCCGGTGGGTTTGATGTCCGCTGCCTGCGCCCGGCTGCTGGGTGCGGAGCAGATCTACATGGTGGATGACAACGAGCACCGGCTGGAATTTGCCAGCCGCACCTACGGCGTCGTCCCCATCAACTTCAATCAGTATGACGACCCCGCCGCCGCCATTATCGAGCACACGCCCGGTTGTCGTGGCGTCGATGCGGTCATTGATGCCGTCGGTTTTGAAGCCAAGGGCAGTACCACCGAAGCCATCCTGAAGAACCTCAAGCTGGAAGGCAGTATCGGCAAGGCCCTGCGCCAGAGTATTGCTGCGGTGCGTCGGGGTGGCACGGTGAGCGTGCCCGGCGTGTATGCAGGCTTCATCCACGGCTTCCTGTTTGGCGACGCCTTTGACAAGGGGCTGACCTTCAAGATGGGCCAGACCCATGTTCATCCGCTGCTGCCCAGACTGCTGGAGCATATCGTGCAGGGCGATTTGCACCCCGACATCATCATCAGTCATCGCATGAGTCTGGAGCAGGCCGCGGAGGGCTATCGCATGTTTGACCGTCAGGAGCAGGACTGCCGCAAGGTGATTCTGCGTCCGTAAACAACCGGAGGAACAGGTCATGCCACAGGGTGATAAAGACAAGTACACCGACAAACAGAAACGCAAGGCCGAGCACATCGAGAAAAGCTATGAGCGCAAGGGCGTTTCTGACAAGGAGGCCGAAGCCCGGGCGTGGGCAACGGTCAACAAACAGTCCGGCGGCGGCAACCGCAGTGGCGGATCCGGGCAACGCAAGTCCGCAGGCAGTAAAGCCGCGGATCGCAGTGACTCCGCCAAACAGGCCAGCGCGACCCGCAAGGCCGGCTCGCGCTCGGCTTCGCTGCAGGATCAGACCAAGGAGCAGCTGATGAAAAAAGCCCGTTCACAGAATATTCGTGGGCGATCGACCATGCGTAAGCAGGAACTGGTCAACGCCCTGCGGAAAAACACCTGAGGAGCACCATCATGTATCGAGCCATACGGGATCTATTTGGAAAGCCACCCACCCACAATGTCACCTCGACTGAAAAGTGGGTGTCCATTGGTGGTGGGCTGATGTTGATCGGCAAGGGTCTGCGCCGCCCTGGCCCGCTGGGCTGGGCGCACCTGGCCATAGGCGCGGCAACCCTGTATCGCGGGGTGCGTGGTTATTGCCCAGCCAAACAACGGCTGGAGGAGCTGCGCGAACACCGCATGGCGACACCCCAGCCGCAACCACCGGCCCGTTTCAAACAGCGCTGACGCGGATGGTCGCCCTGGCGGCGAACTGGAGAGTGCATCCTTGGAAAGACAGTCATTCCCGCCCGCCACGGCGGTTGTGTTATTACAGACAGGACAAGCCGCAGCGGAGCATGAGCGCCAGGTGCATCGCCACCTGGCTGGTTGTATCAGCACGCTGTTGGGCATCCCTTTTATCGGCACGCAGCAAGCCGGCGAACCAACAGAGCAACGACTCTATCTCATCCCTGATGCAACGCTGGTGGCACCGCAACCCTCGGTGCAGAGCGAAGCTGATCTGTATGGAGGGGTCGTCAGCCAGCCATTCATGGCCGGTAAATCCATCTCCCATCCACTGATAGATCATCAGGCAGTGGCACCCGCGGGCTGGACGCCGGAGTTCATGCGTCTGGCCGGCGGGGCCGTACTACCCGGCTACAGTGCTTTTGATCCGACCGATGCCATGCGCGCCGGGCAGAAACTACTACAGCAAGGCCCGCTGCGGGCCAAACAGGTCTGCGGGCGAGCCGGTCGTGGCCAGCAGGTCATCCGCAGCGAGCGCGAATTACAGTGCTGGCTTGACGGCCTCCCCTGCGAGGAAATTCATACTGAGGGCATAGTGCTGGAGCAGAACCTGGAGGGCGTGCAGACCTACAGCGTCGGCCAACTGCACATAGGCGCGCACCTGATCAGTTACTTTGGCCAGCAGCAACTGGCCATCGCCAATGACGGCACAGCGGTCTACGGCGGATCTGATCTGCATCTGGTACGCGGGGATTATCGGTTACTGCAACAGCAGTTCAGCTCGCCCCTCATCAGAGCTGCGATAGATAAAGCCGATTGCTATGAGCGGGCAGCGCAGGCCAGCTTTCCCGGGTTCATTGCGTCCCGGCGCAATTGTGATGTGGCGCTGGGACGAACACCTTCCGGGCAGCCCTGCATGGGTGTACTTGAGCAATCATGGCGTATCGGCGGCGCCAGCAGCGCGGAGATCCATGCGTTGCTGGCTTTTGCTGATGATCCGGCTCTCTCGCGCATTCAGGCCAGCAGTTGGGAGGTCTACGGCAAGAACCCGCGCATTCCCGACCAGGGTCAGATTCTGTTTCAGGGCGATGATCCTGATACCGGTTACATCACCAAGGGCGTTACGGTAAAACCATGGCAGCCACCAGCGAATCCATAGAACTCCTCGTCGATGGCGAAGCCATCGCCGGCACCCTGCTTGCTCCCCAACCGCAAATGCCCGGCATCCTCTTTGTGCACGGCTGGGGCGGCAGTCAGGAGCGCGACATGTTACGCGGCCGACATATTGCCGGGCTCGGCTGTGTCTGCCTGACCTTTGACCTGCGCGGCCATGAAAAGACCCTGAAACAGAAAAAGACCATCACCCGCGAGCAGAACCTGGAGGACATGCTGGTGGCCTACGACCGACTGGTACGCCATCCCGCTACCGATCCGGAACGCATCGCGGTGATCGGCACCAGCTATGGCGGCTACCTGGCGACCATCCTTACCACGTTGCGCCCGGTACGCTGGTTGGCAACACGGGTACCCGCACTGTACTGGGATGAGCAATGGCAGGTGCCCAAACAACAACTGGATCGTCCGCGGCTGATGGAATACCGCCGAACCCACCTGGGGCCCAGCGATAACCGCGCCCTGGCCGCCTGCGCGGAGTTCACCGGTGATGTGCTCATTGTCGAATCGGAGCACGATGAACACGTCCCCCACACCACCATCATGAATTACCGCTCATCCTTTCGTCAGGCCCACTCCATGACTCATCGCATCATTGACGGCGCCGACCATGGTCTGTCCACAGAGCGCTGCCAGGAGGCCTACACCAGCATCCTGATCAACTGGATCAGCGAGATGATTATCGGCGATCGGATTGGCCATCTGTCCTGAACCGACCCGCGCGTGGTCAATTCTGTTTGAACCTTCATCTGGATGCCCCGCTCTATTTTTATACGTTCATAAGAAGCAGAGGTGAGATATGCACAGCTCGAAACCGACGCACTTCAAACTCCTTACCGCAGCCGTCATGTCGGTAGCGCTTGGCTACGTTGCCCAACCAGCATTGGCCCAAGATGTCAGCAACGACCGCGCTCCTCAGACCTCCGGCCCCACTGGCACTCCTGCCACCACCGGTGACGGCGGCAGCGCAGACACCACCGGCGCCATCCGGGACGGTGATCGGACGGATGGTGGCATGGCCGCTACCGATGCCAACCGAGACAGCGTCGACGCCGAGGACTTTTTTGAAGAAGCCTCGGCGTTGGGTGTCGCTGAAATCGAAACCGGACAGAAAGCGCTTGAGCAATCCGACAACGCCGAGATTCGCGCCTTTGCCGAGCGGATGATCAAGGATCATGCCGCCGCTAACGAAAAAATGGCGAAACTCGCTGCGGACAAGGGCGTGGATATTTCTGACGAAGCCAAATTGATGGATCGCGCCCGCACCATGATCCTGCAAGCGCGCGACGGCGAATCCTTTGATGCCGCTTATGCCAATAACCAGGTCAGCGCGCATGAGCGCACCATCGAACTCTTCGAGCGCGCAAGCCGCTCGGATGACACCGAAGTAGCCGCCTTCGCCAGGGAAACGCTACCCAAGCTCAAGGAGCATCTGGAAGAAGCCCGCAAACTGGTGCAAAACACGCCAGACACCTGATCAGCTGTCAGATCAACGGCCGGGAGGGAGCCCGGCCACCGGCTTCAACTCACCGCCATGGGTTCCGCCGCGGCAAAACTATCCGCCCGGGCCATGGCCCACATGCGCTGATAGAACTCCCCTTCTACCTCCCCTTCCAATAACGCATTCGGCTTCAGGAACACATGCATCTGCGAATACAGCTTGATCTCATTGGCCGATAACCGATGTACTAGAAAGGTCGGTTCCAGCTGCGATGGATGGGATAATCCCGCCGCCGATAACATTTCTGACAGCGCATGCAGCGTATTGCGGTGATAGTTATATACCCGCTGCCCTTTGTCCGGCACCACCAGCGCCTTCTGCCGCAGCGGATCCTGCGTCGCCACACCGGTTGGGCAGGTGTTGGTATGACAGGTCTGCGATTGGATACAACCGATCGCGAACATGAAACCCCGGGCCGAGTTGGCCCAGTCCGCACCGATGGCCAACACCGAAGCAATATCAAAGGCGCTGATCAGCTTGCCACTGGCACCAATACGGATCTGATCCCGCAAGCCGATACCTACCAGGGTGTTATGTACAAACATGACGCCTTCGCGCAGCGGCACCCCGATATGGTTGGAAAACTCCAACGGCGCCGCGCCGGTACCCCCTTCCTTGCCATCCACAACGATGAAGTCCGGTACAATGCCTGTCTCCAGCATTGCCTTGGCGATCGCCATGAACTCCCAGGGGTGCCCCAGACACAGCTTGAAACCAACCGGTTTGCCCTCGGATAGCTCCCTGAGCTGCTGAATGAACTGCAGCAGTTCGATGGGTGTGGAGAACGTACTGTGCCGGGCCGGCGATATACAATCCCGGTCACGGGGAATGCCACGCGTAGCGGCAATTTCCTCGGAGATCTTGTTCTTCGGCAGAATACCGCCATGCCCCGGCTTGGCCCCCTGGCTCAGCTTTATCTCGATCATTTTTACCTGAGGGCGACGGGCCTGCTCAGTAAAGCGCTGTGGATCAAAAGCACCGTTCTCGTCGCGACAACCAAAATAGCCGCTACCCAGCTCCCAGATCAGATCACCGCCGTGCTCGACATGGTAGGGACTGATCGAGCCTTCACCGGTGTCGTGGGCAAAACCGCCCAACTGTGCGCCCTTGTTCAACGCCAGAATCGCATTGGCGCTCAAGGAACCAAAACTCATGGCAGATATATTGAAAATGGAAGCCGAATAAGGCTGGCGACATTGCGGCCCGCCTACCTGAACGCGGAACTCCGCAGGGTTGCCCGGCACCACAGGCAGCAGGGAATGGCTGATGAACTCATAGCCGATCTGATTGACATCCTTCTGGGTACCGAAGGGCCGATCCGACACCTGATTCTTCGCTCTGGCATAAACCAGTGAGCGCTGGGTACGGGAAAAGGGCAACTGCTCAGTGTCACTTTCGATCAGGTACTGGCGAATCTCAGGGCGAAAACTCTCCACCAGATAGCGCACATTGCCCAGGATCGGATAGTTACGCCGCACGGCATGGCGAGTCTGCAACAGATCGTACACACCCAGCAGGCTCAATGCGCCGGCCACCAAGGTCAGCGGCCACAGCCAGGCGATGCTGCCGAGAAACGGCAAGGACAGCAGCGTAACGAGGATGCACAGCACAAAAAAAGTGTAGCGATTGAACAACGACAGCCCCATCTTGCTCTCCAGACAAAACAGAATAAGAGCGGTCGAGTCTAGCAGGTCGGGTCAGTCAGCGGTTTGCTGATCGGCAGCCGGCACTACCGCCTGCATGAGCGCCAGCGGCGAATCCGTCGCATAGGGCACCCGCCCTGACGGCACTGTATTGGCTGCCGGCTCAAGATGCACATCCTGATCATCAAAGAAGATATGCGGGTTGTAGGCCCTCAATACTTCATACTTCCCTACACCGCCAAGAAAGAACGCCTCATCCACATTCACACCCCAGGCCCGCAGGGTGTTGATTACACGCATTTCCGACGGCTGCTCCGGGCGGTGACAATGGCGATCCGGATTGGCGAATATTCCACCCGCGCCGGCAACCGCTGCTGCAATTTAGCCAGCTTCTTCAACAGACTCGCGTAGGGGCCCTCCTCCATCGGCATGTGCTGCAGATCATCTTCCTGCTGCAGAAACGCCGCCAACCCCTCGGTCTTGTACACCAGCTCGCTCTGATCGGAGAACAGTACCCCGTCACCATCAAAGGCAATCCGCACCTGCCCTTCCGGAATCGGCGTGGCGTTCTGCGGTGGCTGCTTGAGGATGGCCGCGGCGCAACGCCGGGCGTCGATTACCTTCTGGGCGTCATCCACGTTGGTCGTCAGAAACAGATCCACATCGAAGGCCTCGATGTAGTCCGCGACCGATTCCCCACCGGTAAAGGCCGAGCGGGTAATGCCCAGCCCATCGCGTCGAATGGTGTGCAATACCCGCAAGCCGGTATCCGGACTGTTGCGTGACATCACCACCACCTCAACCAGGGGTGCGGTGTCGCCCTCCTCCCGATACTGGTTCAGCCCGAGCAAGGCCTTGACCAGCGGATACCCCGTACCCGGTAACAGCGGCTTGTTCTCGTGGGAGAGCATGTACTCCCGGTATTTCTCAATGGCCCGCGCAGGATCCTGCTCGCGCAAGCCCTGAAAGAAGGTGTCCGACTCACGCATATCAAACAACGCGGTCGAGGAGACGCCAATTACCAGAGTTTCGGTCAGGTCCAGAGCCATGGATTCTCCTTGGTGGAGGCTGTTGCAGCATGAATGCCTTGAGTGATCAGCAGTTGGGCTCAGCGCAGAGCCGGGAGGCACCTCCCGGCAAACCGATGCCCAATACCGTTACAGACCCTCACTATAAAGCCGAATCCCCGTGCGTTATAATGCGTCCCCCGCCTGAGTGCTGGTAACCACTGCGGTTTTCGCCCTTTCATTGCTGATTGAAGCCCTGCTCCGTGTCCGCTCAATTATCCAATATTTTCGCTGCCATCCTGCCCATCCTGCTGTTCCTGCTGATCGGTTATGGCGTGGGCAAGCGCTTGCCCACGCCGGTCGTAAGACCGCTGATCCGCAGCATCACTCCAGTGGTCTGGATCATTCTGTTCGTGATCGGTCTGGAGTCCGGCGCGGCCTTCAGCAGCTTCGCCTCGGGCATGCAGATACTGAAGCAGGCGGCGGTTTACGCCTTCACCATCAGCGCTGTGGTGTTTGTCTGCCTGCTGCCCATGAACCAACGCGGCCCTACGGACGCGGACAGCCCCGGCGGCTGGCGTGGCCTCTGGTATCCGATAAAGGAATGTGTGATTGCCTTCGGTCTGGTACTGATGGGCGCCTTTGCCTGGCGGCTGCAATGGCATGACAACAGCATTGGCGCGGTACTGCTGGACATCTCCTGGTGGCTCTATGCATTGCTGTTTCTGATCGGACTGGATCTGGCGCAGGTGGCCATCAGCCGCTCCTGGCTGGCTTTGCGGGTGCTGAAAATCCCGCTGCTGGTGATGCTCGCGTCCATGCTGGCGGGTGTATTACTGAGCTGGTTCACAGGGGAGCGGCTGGCGGTGGCACTGGCCTTGAGTACCGGATTTGGCTGGTTCAGTCTGTCCGGCGCGTTGGCCGGACAATATCTGGGCGAGGCCTATGGCAGTGTTGCCCTGCTCACCGATCTGATGCGTGAGCTGATCGGCCTGAGCGTGGTCTTCATGCTGGGCCGCAACTTTGCCAACAGCAGTATCGGCGTCTGCGGTGCTACCGCCATGGATACCACTCTGCCCTTTGTCCGCCAGGCCTGTCATTACCAGTACGTACCCACCGCCATTATCAGCGGCCTGATTCTGACCATTGCCGCGCCGTTCTTCATGCTGTTCTTTCTGAGCTTTGTCTGAGGCAGGCGTCTTGTTCGGTTTGTTAACTGTGCCTGGCCAGGCATCGTTGTCACCCACAATCCCCGCATTATCGCGCTGCGACCAAATGCCCACACGCTTATCCCGGCAAATCACACCCGTGGGAGTATGCTTTATTGATTCAGAGGGTCGCCGCTTTGCGACGGTGGACTGCTGCTGCGTGTCATTGGTAGCGCTGACAATGTGTCTGAGGGGAAACTGCGCAGATGAACTTCTTTGAGCGATGGGCCGGGCTACTGGGAGCCGCATTCGTGCTCCTGCTGATGTTCGGCTTCTGGTATGCATTGTTCGGTGGTGAGGATCTTGAAGCACGGGACAATCGTGGCCGCACGCCGCTGATCATCGCCGCTGAAGAGGGAGATGCCAGGCAGGTCGACCACCTGCTGGCCCGCGGCGTGCAATTCGAGGCGCTTGATGATTGCGGCTGGAGCGCGATGATGCGCGCCGCCGCATCCGGGCATGAGGCCAGCGTGCAGACCCTGCTGCAGCGTGGCGCGGCCATCAACCGGCGCGATAAGGCTGGCTATACTGCTGTGCTCGCGGCGGTGATCAACAACCGTCCGGACGTGCTGGCAGTGCTGATCGAGCATGGTGCCGATCTCGACGTACAGGAACAGGATCTCGGCAACAGCGCACTGATGTGGGCGGTGCGTGAAGACTACGCCGTGCTGCAGCAGATGCTCCTCGCTGCCGGCGCCAATCCCAACCTGATCAACAAGGCTGGGGAACAGGCAGCGGACATCACGCCGCGAAAATAGATTGCCCAATCAAAGCTCATCGCCCTGGGCTGAGCTTCAGACACATGCTGCTTAACTCATGCCGTTTGCTTATGGACTGATATTCAAAATGGCTGTTTGGCTCGACCATACCCTGCCGGCTCGCTGCTACACCGTAAAGTCACGATATAGTGGTAAGGTTCGTCTGGCCGGATAGGGCTTTAAACGGTTCTCAAGGCCAGGCAGACCCCGCCAGGAGTGCGTAATACAGCGTGCTGATGACAGCCCGCATTGACTTATAACAACAGACCCAGAAGGTGCATTGTCCATGAGACCCATCACTGCCAGCGAGGGAGGAGCCCAAGGCCACTTGGTCGGCTACGGCTCCAAGGCGTACCGCAACTATGTGCTCTTCGCGCTGACTTTTATTTACATCCTGAATTTCGTCGACCGCGCCCTGCTGGCGGTCGTCGGCCCCGATCTGGTACCGGATCTCGGGATTACGGACACCCAGTTCGGGCTTCTCACCGGCTTCGGTTTCGCCTTGCTCTACACCGCCGTGGGCATCCCGCTAGCGCGCTTTGCCGATGTCGCCAATCGCGTGTGGATCATGACCGTCTGCGTGGCCTTGTGGTCGCTGATGACAGCGCTTTGCGGCCTGGCGACGGAAGTCACCATCGGCTCGGTCACCATAGGCGCGTTCTGGATTCTGCTGATGTGTCGTGTCGGTGTGGGTATCGGCGAGGCCGGCTGTACACCGCCTGCCAACTCGCTGATCGCGGACTACTTCATCCCGCGTGAACGATCCCAGGCGCTGGGCTTCTACGCCATGGGCGTAACGCTCGGCACCATGGTCGCCAACATCGTCGGCGGCTGGGTTACCGACATGTTCGACTGGCGCACCGCCTTCTTCGTCGTCGGCCTGCCGGGCCTGCTGGTCGCCCTGGTCTTCAAACTCACGGTTAAAGAGCCGCCGCGAGGCTACACCGATCCGCAGGAGGCCGTGAAAAAGGAGCGAGCCAGCTTGGGCGAGGCTGTCCACGAACTGATGGGCAAGCCTGCTTTCTGGTTGATGACCGCCGGCGCCACCATTGCCGCGTTCTGCGGTTACGGTATTTCCTCGTTCCAGTCGCTCTTTCTGGTGCGCACCTACGAAATTACCGCCGGTCAGGCTGCGATCTGGATCAACACGCCAGTCGCCCTGTCCGCCGCCATTGGCACCTTCGCCACCGGTTGGCTGGCAACCAGGATGTACAAGAAGCACCCCGGCGCCATCGCCTGGGTACCGGCGATAGGCCTGGCACTGTCGATCCCCTTTTATATCTTCGCCTTCACCACCAACAATCTGCTCTACGCTGCAATCGGCCTGATCATCGGCGGCTTTGTGAAGTACGGCTACCTGGCCGCTCAGTACACCATCGGCCAGGGCGTGGTAAGCATGCGGGTGCGCGCAATGGCCACGGCAGTGATGCTGCTTCTGGTCAACCTGTTTGGCTACGGCTTCGGCCCGCTGTTCATTGGTGCCGTCTCCGACATCTTCTTCAACTCCGGTGCCGCCGATCTCGGCGTAACGGCTGGCGAACTGGCGCGCAATCAGTGTCACCCCGCCGCCATCGGCCAGCTGGCCGAGAATCTGCAGGACGTCTGCGGACAGGTCTACGCGCAAAGCCTGCAATCCTCCATGGTCATCATGGCCTGCCTGTACGGTGTCAGCGCTCTGTGCTTCCTGTTGACCTGGACCCGATTGGGCAAGGACATGGTAGACAGAGAGGGGAAATAACCAGCCGCACAGTAAATCAGTACCTGGAGGGCGCAATGCGCCCTCTCTTTTTGTTTGCCCGGCGAAGCCGGCAAACCCGTCCACCTGAAAGAAGGTGGAG
>CAYYUQ010000008.1:0-58253 GCA_964474945.1 uncultured Halopseudomonas sp.
TTTGAGCGGGTGGCCAGCCTGAGTCATGGCCTCATGGGAATGACCAAGGCTTGAGGGGGCCGATGACAGCTGAGCACCTGTCCCGCTGGCTACCCTGCGCCCGCTGGCTGCGACGTTACAACCGCAGCCTCGCGAGCCAGGATGCACTGGCGGCGGTTATTGTCACCCTGATGCTGATACCCCAGAGCCTGGCCTATGCCATGCTCGCCGGGTTGCCGCCGATCACCGGGCTCTATGCCAGTATGCTGCCGCTGCTGCTGTATACCCTGTTCGGCACCAGTAACACCCTGGCCGTGGGGCCGGTGGCGGTGGTCTCGCTGATGACCGCCGCGGCGCTGCAGCCGCTGTTCCCCGCGGGCAGTGCCGACTATGTCGCCGCCGCCATGCTGCTGGCGCTGATGTCCGGCGCCATCCTGCTGGGCATGGCCGCGCTGAAGCTGGGTTTCATTGCCAATTTTCTCAGTCATCCGGTGATCTCGGGCTTTATCTCAGCCTCGGGGATCCTTATCGCCCTTGGCCAGCTGCGCCATCTGCTGGGGCTCTCCGTGTCCGGCGACAATGCACTGAACATGCTGGTGAACCTGTGGCAGGCCTTGCCTGACACGCATCTGCCGACGCTGCTGATAGGCGCGGGCAGTCTGGCCCTGCTGTATCTGGCGCGTTTCCACTTCAAATCCGCACTGCAGCGTCTGGGCTGCGCCGAGGCCATGGCCGGCCACCTGGCTCGGACCGGCCCGGTGCTCACCCTGCTGCTGGCCATACTGGTGGTCAGCCTGCTTGGCCTGGCGGACGCCGGGGTCAGCGTGGTGGGGACTATCCCCGCTGGTCTGCCCGGCCTGGCGTTGCCTGCCCTGGATGCCGGCCTGGCCGTGCAGCTGCTACCGGCAGCCTTACTGATCAGCCTGGTCGGTTTTGTCGAGTCGGTGTCGGTCGGCCAGACCCTGGCTGCCAGGCGCAGGGAGCGTGTCGAGCCGAATCAGGAGCTGGTCGGGCTGGGCGCGGCCAACGTCGCCGCGGCGGTGAGCGGTGGTTTTCCGGTAACCGGCGGTTTTGCCCGTTCAGTGGTCAATCATGATGCCGGCGCGCGGACACCGATGGCCGGTGCCTTCAGTGCCGTCGGGATTGCCCTGACCGTGCTGTTTTTCACCCCGCTGCTGGATAACCTGCCCCACGCGGTGCTGGCGGCGACCATCATCATGGCGGTGCTCAGCCTGGTCGATCTCGGCGCACTGCGTCGCACCTGGGCTTATTCCCGCCCTGACGCGCTGGCCATGGCCGTGACCATGCTGGGAGTGCTGCTGGCAGGGGTTGAAATCGGTATTCTGCTCGGCGTTGGCCTGTCGTTGCTGCTGTTTCTCAAGCGCACCAGCGAGCCGCACATTGCAGTGGTCGGCCAGCTGCCGGGCACCGAGCACTTTCGCAATGTGCAGCGCCATCAGGTGATTCAGAGCCCCAGCGTGCTGTCCATCCGGGTGGATGAAAGCCTGTACTTTCCCAACGCACGCTATCTGGAAGACCAGGTAGCCAGACAGGTCAGCGAACACCCCGGCGTGCGCCACCTGGTGCTGATGTGCTCGGCCGTCAACCTGATTGATGCCAGTGCGCTGGCCAGCCTGCAGACCATTGGCGAGCGGCTGCGGGAGGCGGGTATCCAGTTGCACCTGTCAGAAGTGAAAGGGCCGGTGATGGATCAGCTGCGCCGCTCGCAGTTCCTCGACAGCTTTGGCGGGCAGGTTTTCCTGAGCCAGTATGAAGCGCTGCGGACGCTGGACCCGCAAACCACCAGGTTGGCCATGGAGCACAAAGCCGTCGAGCAATGACTGATAATCAGTGCAGAGTGTTATAACTGCTTGCTACCCGCTATCGAATTCCGACCACGAGCTGACATGATTAAAGCTATTGATTTTGCCCGGCTATACCGCGAGCACATGGCCCGCAGCGGCCGTGCCTTCAAGACTCCTGCCCACTGGGATGCCCAGGCTACCCGGGTGCGCAACACGGTCATGGACAGCGAATACCGTATCGGCTTTTTCAGCCGCATGCAGTTCACTGTAAGAAAGAAAATGAAAAGCGTGCGCTGACCTACTTCAGCCTGACGCGGGACGAAAGTTTGCGTTCGTTTACGGCTATGGACAGATGAGTCCGTGGTTTTAATTCTGGCTGGAGTTGCAGAGATGCCAGGCACGGCCCCCTCGCCATTGCGTCATTTGTAGAGCATCGAGTTTGGAGGGGCTCCCAGCAGGACTTTTTCCTCCTCAGGCGAAGCCGATCATCCATGGCGATTTTGCTGGTGCGGGTGAAAAAGGGGGCAGGTATATTAACAATCAATGCCCCACATGCAGGGAAACGCTGTTCACTCCAATGGAGCAGCATTACGGTTCACCTCAGGAGTCTTGTTCATGACTGTTGCCCCCTTGTTTGATCACAGCACGCAGGTCACCGATACGGTGCTGGCCACCATTGCCCATATGCCCACCACCAGCCTGCCGGTGCTGATGGATGACAGTTTTGCCGCCCAGCTCAGTGACGCAGAGCTGATGCGTGTCGCAGTGCTGCTGGCCCGCAAAAGCTACGATGAGGGTGGTTGCCCGATCGGTGCGGTGATTGTCGATAACGCCAGCCGGCGCATTGTCGGTAAAGGGCACAATACTCTGGTGCAGGAGGGGCATCCCTACAACCACGGTGAGACCTCTGCCATTCGTGATGCGGGGCGCGTGGACTTCAGTCGCACTACCTTGCTCACTTCTCTGAGCCCATGTGAGGTGTGCGCGACTTTGCTGTACATGCGTGGGTTTGCGCGGGTGGTAGTGGGGGATGTGACCAATGCCTCGGGCACTGAGTCGTTGCTGCGGGCAAAGGGCGTGCAGGTGGATATTCTTGAGGATCAGCAGGGAATTGCCCTGTACGCCGGCTTCCGAGAGCGCAAGCCGAACCTTGATCTGGAGGATTGGCAGGGGCTGAGCGCGGTCACGATTGACCCTGAGCCCCGATAAAGGCGGCATCGGTTGCCTATGCGACATGGACGCCTGCGCGCCTTCATGCGTTTCGAGCTGCCGCTGGTCGCTTTGCGGGGCATTTCGGATGGCCAGGCGGAGCTGCAGCATGTCGATGACTGGACCGCCTATCTGCACCTGATCGATGAAAAATTGGCAATGGTGGTCGATCTGCTGGGCGAGAGGCTTACCGCTGGCCAGCTGCTGCATGCCGATGCGCGGCGCTGGCCGTTGCCCCCTGTAATTCCCCGCCCCGCAGCGGTAGAATGTCGCCTTTGGCTGGTGCCTTCTCGCTGCGCCGGTAACATTCATCTAGGGAGCGCGTAATGACTGATGTAAAGAAAGTCGTCCTGGCCTATTCCGGCGGTCTGGATACCTCGGTAATCCTCAAGTGGCTGGAAGATACCTACGGTTGTGAGGTTGTCACTTTTACCGCGGATCTGGGGCAGGGTGAAGAAGTTGAGCCTGCGCGTGCCAAGGCGGAAGCCATGGGCGTCAAACAGATCTACATTGAGGATCTGCGCGAAGAATTCGTCCGTGATTTCGTGTTCCCGATGTTCCGTGCCAACACTATCTACGAAGGCGAGTACCTGCTGGGTACCTCCATTGCGCGCCCGCTGATCGCCAAGCGTCTGATCGAGATCGCCAACGAGACCGGCGCTGATGCCATCTCCCACGGCGCCACCGGCAAGGGTAACGACCAGGTGCGTTTCGAGCTGGGTGCCTATGCGCTCAAGCCGGGTGTAAAAGTGATTGCGCCGTGGCGTGAGTGGGATCTGCTGTCCCGCGAGAAGCTGCTGGATTATGCCGAGAAGCACGGTATTCCGATCGAGCGTCACGGCAAGAAATCACCCTATTCGATGGATGCCAATCTGCTGCACATCTCCTATGAAGGTGGCGTGCTGGAGTCGACCTGGACTGAGCACGAAGAAGAGATGTGGCGCTGGAGTGTTTCCCCCGAGAAGGCACCGAATGTAGCTACCTACATCGAGCTGACGTATCGCAAGGGCGATATCGTTGCCATCGACGGTCAGGAAATGAGCCCGGCTACCGTGCTGGAGTACCTGAACAAGGTGGGTGGTGATAACGGTATCGGGCGTATCGATATCGTCGAAAACCGCTTCGTTGGTATGAAGGCCCGTGGCTGTTACGAGACGCCCGGCGGTACCATCATGCTCAAGGGTCACCGTGCGATCGAGTCCATCACCCTGGATCGTGAGGTCGCCCACCTGAAAGACAGCCTGATGCCAAAATACGCCGAGCTGATCTATAACGGTTTCTGGTGGAGCCCTGAGCGCGTGATGCTGCAGCAGATGATCGACGCTTCCCAGCTGAACGTGAACGGTGTCGTGCGTCTGAAGCTGTACAAGGGCAACGTCATGGTCGTCGGCCGCAAGTCCGATGATTCTCTGTTCGATGAGAGTATTGCGACCTTCGAAGACGACGCTGGCGCCTATGACCAGGCCGACGCTGCCGGCTTTATCAAGCTGAATGCACTGCGCCTGCGGATTGCTGCCAACAAGGGACGCAAGCTGCTCTGAAATCAGCTGTGAGCTGTGAGCTGGAAGAGGAGAGCCCCAGTTCGTGCCGGGGCTGTGTTTTCTGAGATTGTGAGGAGCGAGATATGCGTCTTTTACACACCATGCTGCGTGTGGGTGATCTGGACAAGTCCATCGCCTTCTACACCGATGTGCTGGGTATGACCCTGCTGCGCCGCAAGGACTATCCGGATGGCCGTTTTACCCTGGCTTTTGTTGGTTATGGTAACGAGGCGGAAAACTCGGTTCTGGAGCTGACTCATAACTGGGATACGCCAAGCTATGATCTGGGCAGTGGCTACGGCCATATCGCCATCGAGGTCAATGATGTCTACAAGGCCTGTGAGCAGATCAAGGCCGCTGGTGGCAAGGTGGTACGTGAAGCAGGCCCAATGATGCATGGTTCCAGCATTCTGGCTTTTGTTGAAGACCCGGATGGCTACAAGATCGAGCTGTTGTCGCCCAGCCGCGGGGATTGATCCCGGCGAGTATCTTGGAGGGGACGAGCATCAGCGCGTCCCTCTCCGGGCTTGCTGAATACATCAATGTTGCCGGCTGGCTTGTTTCATCGAGTCCGATCGCGGCCCGTAGCGCGCGACGTTCCCGGGAAGCCCCTGATCCGCAAGAACGCCAGCGTTCCCGGGAAGCCCCATGCTCTCCGCAGGCTAGCTCACTGGATATATGCCGCGTATCTGCGCTGCCATGTCCGCGGCATACAGATCCGTCATCCCGGCGATAAAATCAATCACCCGCATATAGCTTGAATACCTGTCCCAGTCCGCTCTGGGCGCGTTATTACCCAGTAGATCCAGTATTCGCCGGTGTTTGAAGCTCAGGTTATGGCCTGACTGCTGTTCATTGACCGCGCCGCAGAAGGCTTCCAGCAGCGTTTCCAGAGTGCTGTACGCACCGATTTCATGCAGTGTCTTGCGCTTGTCCTGGAAGATGCGCTCCCGTGCCATGCGTTTGGCATCCTGTACGCAGCGCCGTGCTGCGTCGGGCATGTGGCTGACCAAGTCGCCGGGCAGGGTGCCGGCCAACAGGGGCTGTTGTTGCTGTATAAAAGTTTCCGCTGCGGCATTGACCAGATGTTCTATGGCCTTGCCGCGGAGAATGGCCAGCTTGCGGCGGGTGGAATCCTGCGGGCCGAGCAGCCGGTAGGTTTCCGGTAGATCGTCTCCCACCAGATCCAGTAACAGGTGTTCCACTTCCTCGTAGCGCAGCAGCTCCATTTCCAGGCCATCTTCCAGGTCGATCAAGGCATAGCAGATATCATCCGCCGCC
This sequence comes from uncultured Halopseudomonas sp., assembly GCA_964474945.1. Taxonomy (GTDB): domain Bacteria; phylum Pseudomonadota; class Gammaproteobacteria; order Pseudomonadales; family Pseudomonadaceae; genus Halopseudomonas. Next base: position 5,816 of record CAYYUQ010000008.1, read on the forward strand.
TCGACCAGATATACCAAGGGGCTGCGCGCCCAGGCACCTTCACCAAGCTGTGGCAGGCCGAGCTTGTCGGTGATCTGCAGCAGCAGCGGGTATTCGCTCTGGTAGCTGCCGAACTTGTGCTTCTTGTAGCCAGCGTAATCCGCATGACCGGACGTCCAAGGGTACTTCAGATATGCGCCAAGGGTGGCATAGGTCAAACGCATGCCTCCATCAAACTGGTGATACTCCAGCTGCGTCAGCACCCTGAAGCCCTGCGCATTGCCTTCAAAGTTCAGGAAGTCGAGCCGTTGGGCGTCGGTCATATCTTCCAGCCAGCCCTGAGCATTGGCCTTGTGAAACCAATGACGGATGGCGTCTTCGCCGGAGTGGCCATAGGGCGGGTTGCCGATGTCGTGGGCCAGACAGGCTGCCTGAATGATCACGCCCAGGTCGGCCGGCTCACACCAGTCAGGCAGTACACCACGGAGCATTTCGCCTACCCGCATGCCCAATGAGCGGCCCACGCAACTGACTTCCAGGCTGTGGGTGAGGCGGGTATGAATATGGTCATTACTGGAAACCGGATGCACCTGGGTTTTCTTGCCCAGCCGACGGAAGGCGCCGGAAAAGATGACCCGATCATGATCCTTGTGAAAGGGTGTGCGGCCGAGCTCTTCGGTGCTGGCGATGGGTTTGCCGAGTCGTTCGCGGCAGAGCAGTGTTTCCCAATCCATGATGTCCTCCGATCAGATACAGAGGAGTATGTGGTAATGCCGCCGGGCTGCCAAGGGTGTGGCAGGCGGGGTTCCGCGGTAGAATGGCGGCCACCCTGCGTATTCCGGAAGACTCATGGCTACTTCGTTGACTTTGTTTGGTACCACTGCTTGTCATCTCTGTGAGGAGTGCCTGATGCTGACCCGCCCGCTGGCGGGTAACGGCATTGAAGTGCAGCAGGTGGATATCGTTGATGATCCCGAACTGTTCGAACGCTATCAGCTGCGGATTCCGGTGCTGCGGCGGAATGACACCGGTGCCGAGCTGGACTGGCCATTTGGTCTGGGCGAGCTGTTGGACTGGTTGGGTGATGTGCTGGGAGAGGAGGGCTGATCATGGCGCAAATCGTTACCGCATTCTGGAAGCGCAAGACGCTGGAGCAGATGGATCAGCAGGAGTGGGAATCGTTATGCGACGGTTGTGGGCTGTGTTGCCTGCAGAAGCTGGAAGACGAGGATGATCCGACGTCGATCTATTACACCCGGGTAGCCTGCAGGCTGCTGGATCTGAATACCTGCCGCTGCACCAATTACCCTGAACGAGGTAAACATGTACCTGACTGTGTGCAACTGACCCCAGCCACTGCCAGCGAGTTTGCCTGGTTACCGCCCACCTGCGCCTATCGGCTGGTGGCCGAGGGTGAAGATCTACCGCCATGGCATCATCTGGTCTGCGGCGATCCGCAGGCGGTACACAATACCGGCATCTCCCAGTCCGGGCGTATGCTGGCTGAAGACAGTGTGGCAAACGAGGACTGGGAAGAGCACATTATCTTCCGAGTATGACCAGTAAGGGCCGATTACGGCCCGAACTTCTTTCGTCTCGGCCATTCAGTATTGACGTAGCATTACTGCTTTATCTGCAACTCCCTCAGCTTGATATACAGATAGCGCACCTGGTCATACTCGAATGGGCTGTCCAATGAGCCATAGCGGAAGCCGTTGATGTAGCGCAGGTTGATGGCATACAACCCATATGACCATGGGTTGTCGTTCATGTAGCTGCGGTTATCCAGATAAGCCGCCGTATCCTCGATTGACCAGTCCACGGCTCTGCCGGCGGTATCGCGCAGGGTGGAAGGGCCGAGCAGTGGCAGTACCAGGTAGGGGCCGGTGGGAACACCGTAGTAGCCCAGCGTCTGGCCAAAATCCTCAGGCTCCTGCGGTAGGCCCATTGCCTTGGCCACATCAAATATGCCGAGTACGCCCAGAGTGGTATTGAATAACAGGCGAGCAGTGGTGCGGCCACTTTTTTTCAGTTTGCCCTGAACCAGGCTGTTCGCCAGGTTGGGCACGTCGGCCAGGTTGGCGAATACGTTGGATACCCCGGTGCGTACAACGCGTGGCGTGACGGTCTTGTAGGCATTCAATGCCGGCAGATAAATGTATTCATCAAACTGACCGTTGAAGCGGTACATCCGCCGATTGAAGCCTTCAATCGGGTCATGAATCTTCAGAGCATCCAGGCTGGAGCGCTCGAACTGGTAATTCGTGCCAACGGTATCAATGGTCAGATCAACTAATGGATCGTGGTACTCCGGTATGCCTTCAGCTGACTGAGCTGCAGCACTAGCCAGCGCCAGACCGACGGTTACTGTCATGGTGAAAAGAAATTTATTCATGGCCGTCGCCCTCCATGAACGCCAGGATCTGTTTGACCGTATCCAGATATTGCAGATTGCCGCCATGGCCACCGTGGGGGTAGAGGAAGGCGCGATCACCGAAGGTGTCGGCGATGAATTGGTAGTTGTCGGCGTTCAGGATGAAATCATCGGCATTGGTCAGTGCGGCGATGCTCTGGTCTTCCCGGAGGAAATCAGCGATGCCATAGAGGCTGGTTTCCAGCGCCATGTCCTCGATGGTCTTGCCCTCGTTGCGGTTGCTCCAATCCGGCCACAGCTGGGTTTCCAGATAACACCCGAAATCACAGAACAGCGCGCGGCGAAGGTAGGGGGTCAATGAGGTGCTGACCTTCAGTGCTTCACCAGCGGGTGCGTAGCGTCCGCCTTCGGTAATCAGATCCGCCATGAAGTTCAGGTCAGCCGCAGCGAAGCGGAATACCGCACCGACCAGCATCGCCATCTCAGCGTCGGTCAAGGCGTTATCGGAAGTCTGTATATCATAGAACAGACCGGATTCGATATCCGTGCCACCACTTTCGAAATAACGCGCCAACTTCTGAAAGATATGTTCATAGAAGCTGTTGGCGCCATAAACACCCTCCACCTGAGTACGTGCCAGCGCGTCCAGCCGCTGGATGGAAGCATACAGATCCACCGGCGGGTTGAGCAGCAGAGTTCGGCTGAAGTTGAATTGCTGCAGATCGCTATCCAGATGAGCGACGAAGGCGGCGTTGAGCGCTCCGAGGCTGAATCCGGCAAGACGGTATTCGGTGATCTGTAGATCCGTTTTGGCTTGCGCATGTTCCACGGCAAGGGACATGGCGCCATGCAGATCACGCGCATCATGCTCACCCAGACCGGGGAGCCCGCTATGGGAGGCGGCAGCAATAAAGTCATGGTTGGTGGGCGAGGACAGTACAATGACATGCATACCGGCCTGCCAGAATGCCCGCTTGAGGTAGTCCAGACGGGGGCTGTCGTAGCCTGAGCTGGTGCCCGCAATCAGAAAAACCAGCGGGGCAGGCTGGTTATGCCAGGCCAGCCGGTAATGCAATTCCTGATAGCGCGAGAGTACCGGTGGCAGGTGCCGTTCGGGTAATACCCTGACAGCAAGATCAGTCTGGCGTATTTCCGTTTCGTCGGGCACAGGCCAGACGAGTTCTGGCGGCGTGCCGACGATGGTGGCAAGAAACGGGTTGGTTATTGGATAGCCGGACGGCTCATCAGCAAGGGCAACAGAGCCCATCCAGGCGGCCAGGCAAGCACAGATAAAATGCAGGTATCGGTTCATTATCATTTCCGTATGGCTACATGAACTATACCTACTTTCAGATGGATAGTTCCTTACAAGGTAACGGCAATGCGTGACGAGTCAACGAAGCTGCTATCAATTTCAGGCACGGAAGATCGGTAATCCGGTGCCGGTTGGTCTAATCCGTCGGCGTTCCAGGCGAGTCCATATGCGTTCATGAAAGTAGAACGCGACGGTATTGATAGCCGGCTCAATCAATGCGACAGCGCCGCCCAGCAACACACTTCCGGTCATGAGGTAAACCACGCCGAAAGCGATGGTGAAATGCATTATTGCGAAGGTAAAAGTTTTGGTCATGACGCACCCGAAGCGTTAATGGGAATGTTCCCGTTCAAGGCATTCTGGGTGCGTCATTGCCAAGCGTGAAGCAGGAATTATCAATCAGGCCTATCAACGCCTTTAATCAAGATCAAAGTCGTAATCGGCCAGCTCCCGCTGCAAGCGACGCTCTTCAAGATAGTCATCAATCTGGCGACGTCGAGTCAGATTGGATTTGTTGTTTAAAGCCTCGGTTTCGGGGCTTTCGTCTTCTTCGATGAAGTCGTCTTCGTCCAGCTCAATATCAGTTTTCGCCTGGGCCATATCTCCACTCCACTATTGAAGGTTGGCGTTTGCGCACCTTATAGCGGGAGACAATGAGAAGCGGAAATAGAATTTTTATATGGAGGGATGCAGTTTTGGCTGCAGACGTCAATCCGAGGTCTTGTGCTTGTATTCACACAGGTCTTCGATGCGGCAACTGCCGCACTGGGGTGTCCGCGCTTTGCACACATAACGGCCATGCAGAATCAACCAGTGGTGGGCGTCGACCAGGAACTCCCTGGGGACATGGCGCATCAGTTTCTTTTCCACTTCCAGTACCGTTTTGCCTGGCGCTATACCGGTGCGGTTACTGACGCGGAAGATATGCGTATCCACGGCCATGACGGGATGACCGAAGGCGGTGTTGAGTACCACGTTAGCGGTCTTGCGGCCGACGCCCGGCAGGGCTTCCAGTGCTTCGCGGTTTTCTGGCACCTGACTGCCATGCAATTCCACCAGCAGGCGGCAGGTTTCAATGACGTTTTTTGCCTTGCTGTTGAACAGGCCGATGGTCTTGATGTATTCCGACAGCCCTTCGACACCGAGCGCGTATATCGCTTCCGGTGTGTTGGCCACCGGGAACAGTTTGTCAGTGGCCTTATTGACGCCCACATCGGTGGCCTGGGCAGAGAGGATGACTGCAATCAACAGCTCGAAAGGGGAGCTGTAGTTCAGCTCCGTGACCGGGTGTGGATTGTCCTCACGCAGCCGGCTGAATATTTCATGACGCTTGGCTTTGTTCATGATCAGTTGATGGTTCCAGTAACACGAACACGTTTGCTGCCCGCATCGGCTGACGGCTCACGCGCTGCCTGACGTGCCTTGATCTGAGCATCGATGATGTTCTTCAAGGCAATCAGCAGCCCCATGAACAGGAAGGCGCCGGGCGGCAGGATTACAAACAGCACTTCCTTGTAGTCGGGGAAGACTACCCATGTCCAGTCAGCGGCAATTGAGCCAAGCAGCAGATGCATATTGGCAAACAGGGTGCCCTGACCAACCAGCTCACGGAGCATCCCCAGGGCCAGCAAGACCAGCGCGAAACCCAATCCCATCATGAAACCATCCACTGCTGACGGCACTACCGGATTTTTCGCAGCAAAAGCGTCGGCGCGGCCAAGAATGACGCAGTTGGTCACGATCAGCGGAATGAAAATGCCGAGGATCAGGAACAGTTCATAGGTGTAGGCCTGCATCAACAGTTCGATGCAGGTGGTGACCGCAGCGATGATCATCACGAAGGCCGGAAGGCGCACGGCTTCGGTTACCGCGTTGCGGATCAGCGAGACCGATATATTGGAACAGACCAGCACCAGTATGGTGGCTATGCCCAGACCCAGGGCATTGACCGTGCTGCTACTGACGCCCAGCAGCGGACACAGACCGAGTAGCTGTACCAGGCCGGGGTTGTTGTGCCACAGGCCGTCAGCGGCCAGCTCCGAGTAGCGCTTCTCAGCCATGGTGGGGCTCCTGTTCGCTCAGCTGCAACAGCTCGTCGCGGTGCTGCTCAAAGTACAGCAGGGCGTTGCGTACGGCCTGAACCACTGCCCGCGGGGTGATGGTGGCGCCGACAAACTGGTCGAACTCACCGCCATCCTTGCGTACCGCCCAGCTCGTGGGGGCGGGTACGGTCAGGCTTTTTCCATCAAAGTTGAAAATCCAATGGCTCTTGGCGACTTCGAGCTTATCGCCCAGGCCTGGGGTTTCCCGGTGATTGACTACCCGCACGCCGGCCAGCTCGCCATTGGCGCGAATGCCGACCAGCAGGTCGATACGGCCGCTGTAGCCATCCAGTGTTACCACCGGGAGGATAACAGCCGTGACTGCGCCGTCCCGGCGGGCGCGCCAGGCGGTGCCTGCCGCGGGCAGTTGCAATAATGCCTGGTCATTGACGCTGAAGCCATCCTGTAACAGGTCGTTGTCATGCTGATCTTCGGGCAGAATTTCATTCAGTGCGCGCATCTGCATCCGTTGCTGCTCTGCAGCAATACGCTCGCTGGTAGCCTGCTGGATGAAAGCGATCACGCCCACGGTGCAAATGGCAAATACACCTAGAATCAGACTGTTACGTAATACCGAGCGGCCGGGTGTCAACAGATTGTCCATGTCATTGCCCCTTGCCCAAACCACGTTTGGCTTTGCGATGACCATAGGTACGTGGCGTGGTGTAGTAATCAATGGTCGGGGCGCACAGGTTCATCAGCAGTACCGCAAAAGCAACGGCGTCGGGGTAGTTGCCCCAGACCCGGATGACATACACCAGAATGCCAACCCCGGCGCCGAAAATCAGCCGTCCACGGTTACTGGTAGCCCCGGAGACCGGGTCGGTGATAATGAAAAAGGCACCGAGCATGGTGGCGCCGCCGAGCAGATGAAACAGCGGTGAACCATTGGAGGCCGAGCCAGAACCATTCCAGAACAGCAGGCTCATCAGCCCCAGAGCAGCAAGCATGCCGACGGGGGCATGCCAGCTATAGACCCGCTTGTAAATCAGGAACAGGCCGCCTGCCAACCAGGCCAGCGCCACCCATTCCCAGCCGCGACTGGCGATACTGCCCAGCGCCGGCTCAGCAGCGCGCAGTTCATCCAGCGTCAGGGCGTTATTGTTCTTGACGATATCCAGCGCAGTGGCGGTGGTCCAGCCATCAACGGGCAGGCTACCAGCGGAAAATACCCGTTGCAGCCCCTCCAAAAGGCCCAGGGTCGGCGTCAGCCCAGGCTGCAGCTGCTCTATGCCACGCCACACCGGCCAACTGGTCATCTCCAGCGGGAAGGACACCAGTACCACAGCGTAGCCCAGCATGGCGGGGTTGAAGGGGTTCTGGCCCAACCCGCCGTATAAATGCTTGCCGAAAATCATGGCGAAACCGGTGGCAACCAGCACCAGCCACCAAGGGGCGTAGGGTGGTAGCGCCAGCGCCAGCAACCAGGCGGTGACCAGTGCGCTACCGTCGTTCAGGTAAAAAGCTACCGGGCGTTGGCGCAGGCGCAATATGGCGCCCTCGATAGTCAGCGCAAAGCTACCGGCCAGCAGTATATTGATCAGCGTGCCCCAGCCGAAGAACCAGGTGAGCAAGGCCACCCCGGGTAGGGTTGCTGTCAGCACCTGCAGCATCAGGGTACGGGTACGGTTGCTGCCCCTGGCGTGGGGCGAGCTGATGGGAGCGATGGCCATCAGGAGCCCTCCTGGCTGGTTGCCTGTTCAAATGCCTGCTCTGCTTCGGCCAGCGCCTGCTCCAGAGCAGGAATCTGAGCCTGCAGATCGGTATTGTCCGGGTTGGCTGCCAGCTGCTTCTGGGCTTTCTTGAGCGCCATTCTGGCGGTGGCGGCAGCGATCTTCAGTTGTTTCTGTTCCGGGCTGAGCGTGTTGGCTTTGCCTGCTTGAACTCGGGCCAGATCGGATGCTTCTGCCGGTGCCGCTGCCCGATCTTCAGCCGCTTTCGCCTCGCGGGCGGCTTTGGCTCTGGCGGCCTTTTCGGCCCGCTCCTGACGATCCCGCTCGCGCTGTTCGGCTTCCCGCTGCAACCGTTCCTGACGCTGCTCGAAACGCTGCCGGGATTGTTCAGCTCGGGTATGCTGCCGCTCCAGCGCGCGTATCTCCGATTTGCCTGCACGGAAGTACTGCACCAGTGGAATACTGCTCGGGCAGACGTAAGCGCAGGCGCCGCATTCGATGCAATCGAACAGGTTCTGACGCTGCAGTTGCGGGTAGTCCTTGCCCAGCGCAAACCAATGCAGTTGCTGTGGCAGCAGTTGCGCAGGGCAGGCCTCGGCACACAGTCCGCAACGTATGCAAGGCAGAGCTGGTGGCGGAGGCGGCAGCTCGTCGAGCGTGGCAGCCAACAGGCAATTGCTGGTCTTGATGATGGGGGCATAGGCAGCGACGGTATATCCCATCATGGGGCCGCCCAGTACCAGCCGGTGCAAGCGCGCCGGTTGCAGCCCGGCAAACGCCAGTAACTCTCTGATGGGCGTGCCGATCAGCGCTTCCACGTTGGTCGGCCGATCCAGTGCCGCACCGGTCAGGGTCACAATACGGCTGATCAATGGCTTACCCAGGAGCACCGCATCATGTATCGCCAGCACGGTGGCGATGTTCTGGCACAGCATGCCGATATCCGCTGGCAAGCCTCCGCTGGGGATTTCCTCGCCAGTGAGAATCTGGATCAACTGCTTCTCCCCGCCGGAGGGATATTTGGTCGGGATTGCGACTACCTGCGCGGCGCACTGTTGTGCCGCGTCGCGCATGGCGCTGATGGCCTCGGGCTTATTGTCCTCAATTCCGATCAATATGCGCGCCGGCTTGAGGATGTGCATCAGCACCTCAATGCCAGCGATGATACGGGCTGCGTGATGGCGCATGCACATATCATCTGCGGTGATATAGGGCTCGCATTCCGCACCATTGATGATCAGGGTGTGGATGGGGTGTTCGGGGCGCGAGAGCAGTTTTCTGGCCGTCGGAAAGCCGGCGCCGCCAAGACCGCTGATGCCGGCGGCGGCAATCCGCTCCAGTAGCTCAAGCGGTTCAACACTCTGGTAATCCGCCATCGGATCCAAGGGAGTCCAGCGATCTTCCCCGTCGTTGTCCAGCGTAATCGCCGGTTCAGCCAACCCGGATACGTGCGGGTAGGGCGCAGGACCGATGGCGCTGATGACGCCGGAGGTGGGCGCGTGCACCGGGCAGCTGAATTGCCCCTGGGCAGAGGCCAGCAGTTGACCCTTGAGTACCCGATCGCCCACCTGTACGACGGGCTCGGCATGGTTGCCAATGTGCTGCAACAGCGGCAGAACCAACTGCCTGGGCAGCGGCACCTGCTCCAGCCCGCGGGTGGTGGACTGACTCTTGTTCTCGGCGGGATGAATGCCTCCGTGGATATCCCATAGGCGAATCTGTGCAGACATCAGGCGACACCTCGTTGAGGCATCTTGTCGGTCAGTGGCGCGGGTTGTGGGGGGCTCCAGCGCCAATTCTGCGGTGTGACTGGTAGCGGTAGCATGTCAATACAGTCCACAGGGCAGGGCTCCACGCACAGGTCGCAACCGGTGCATTCGTCGACGATCACGGTATGCATTTGCTTGGCGGCACCAAGAATGGCATCCACCGGGCAGGCCTGGATGCATTTGGTGCAACCGATGCACTCGGCTTCACGGATATAAGCCACAGTCGGCGGCTTTTCTTCGCCATGTTCCCCATCAAGCGGCAGCGCTTCCACATCCAGCAGATCGGCCAGAGCCTGAATGGTTGCTTCGCCACCAGGTGGGCACTTGTTGATCGGTTCGCCATTGGCGATCGCCTGAGCGTAAGGCTTGCAACCAGGGTGGCCGCATTGGCCACACTGGGTCTGCGGCAGCAGGGCATTGATTTGATCCACAATCGGATCGCCTTCAACCCGGAAGCGCACAGCGGCATAGCCCAGTACGGCGCCGAAGATCAGCGCCAGAACCAGCAGAGTAATGACTGCAGTAAGGATGATCGTCATGCTCAGATCCTGATCAATCCGGTGAAGCCCATGAAGGCCAGCGACATCAGTCCGGCGGTGATCATGCCAATGGCCGCACCACGGAAGGGCATGGGCACATCGGCAATGGCGATGCGCTCACGCAATCCGGCAAACAGCACCAGTACCAGCGAGAAGCCCAGTGCTGCTCCAAATCCATAGGTGGCTGCACTGAGGAAGGTCTGTTCGGCGCGATTGGTAATCAGCAGCGCCACGCCGAGTACTGCGCAGTTGGTGGTAATCAACGGAAGGAAGATGCCCAGCACGCGGTAAAGCAGCGGGCTGGTCTTGTGCACTACCATCTCGGTGAACTGCACGACCACGGCAATCACCAGAATAAAGGATATGGTGCGTAGAAATTCCAGATTGAAGGGCAGCAGGATGTACTGATAGGTCAGGTAGCTGAGAATCGACGCCAGGGTCAGCACAAAAGTAGTGGCCATGGACATGCCAAGTGCCGTTTCCAGCTTGCCGGACACGCCCATGAACGGGCACAGGCCAAGAAACTGCACCAGTACAAAGTTGTTGACCAGAATGGTGCTGAGCAGGATCAGGATGAATTCAGTCATCATTTGCTTTTCCTTGGTACCGCTCTCCCCGGCTCTGTGAGCGGGGAGAGGGCGCCATCAAGATCAGTTCACCCGTTGGCCAGGTTTTGCTCCCGCATCCGGGCTCAGCAGGTAAATTTCCTCACCGCCAGGGCCGGCTGCCAGCACCATGCCTTCGGACACGCCAAACTTCATCTTGCGTGCCGCCAGGTTGGCTACGTACAGCGTCAGGCGACCTTCCAGTTTGCTCGGGTCAGGGTAGGCGCTCTTGATACCGGAAAACACGTTGCGCGTGGCATCGCCGATGTTCAGCGTCAAGCGCAGCAACTTGTCTGCACCTTCGACAAACTCGGCCTTCTCGATCAAGGCAATGCGCAGGTCAACTGCGGCAAAGGCGTTGAAGTCGATTTCCGCCGCCAGAGGGTCTTTCTCCAGTTCACCATTGCCGGCAGGTGCGGCATTGTTGGACGCTTCGAGGTCTTCTCTGGACGCTTCCACCATGGCTTCGACGCGGGCTGGCTCGATACGGGTCAGCAGTGGTTTGAAGGCATTCAACTGATGCTCACCGACCAGGTTATCCAGATCGCTCCACTGTTGTGGGGGCAGATTGAGGAAGGTTTCGGCGTCAGCGGCCAACACCGGCATGACCGGTTTGAGCAGAATGATCAGCTGACGGAACAGGTTGATGCCCAGCGAGCAGATGGCCTGTACTTCGGCTTGTTTGCCTTCCTGCTTGTTCAGTGCCCAGGGCGCCTTGTCGGCGATCCAGGCGTTGGCCTTGTCTGCCAGCGCCATGATTTCGCGCATGGCGCGGGAGAAGTCGCGCTTCTCATAGGCGTCGGCAATCGATGGAAAGGCGGCAGTAAAGGCGTCGCTCAGTTCCGGGGCCGGGTTGCTGGCGGTCATCACACCGGCATTGCCCTTGTGAATGAATCCCGCGCAGCGGCTGGCGATGTTCACGACCTTGCCAACCAGATCGGAATTGACCTTCTGGATGAAGTCTTCGAGGTTCAGATCGAGATCGTCGACGCCGCGGCCGAGTTTGCAAGCGTAGTAGTAGCGCAGGTATTCCGGCGCCAGGTGATCCAGGTAGGTGCGGGCCTTGATGAAGGTGCCGCGGGATTTGGACATCTTCTGACCGTTGACGGTCAGGTATCCGTGCACATTCACCGCGGTCGGCTTGCGGTAACCCGCGCCTTCCAGCATGGCTGGCCAGAACAGGGTGTGGAAGTTGATGATGTCCTTGCCGATAAAGTGATACAGCTCGGCGGTGGAATCCTTGCCCCAGAAAGCGTCAAACTCGAGTTCCGGCCGACGGGCGCAGAGGTTCTTGAAGCTGGCCATGTAGCCGACGGGCGCATCCAGCCAGACATAGAAATACTTGCCGGGCTCGCCAGGAATCTCGAAACCGAAGTAGGGTGCATCACGGCTGATGTCCCATTCCTGCAGGCCGGAATCCAGCCACTCGGCAATCTTGTTGGCCACTGCATCCTGCAGGGCGCCGCTGCGCGTCCATTGTTTCAGCATGTCCTGGAAATGCGGCAGGGTGAAAAAGAAGTGTTTGGAGTCGCGCAGTACCGGCGTAGCGCCGGAAATCGCCGAACGCGGGTTTTTCAGTTCGGTCGGTTCGTAGGTGGCACCGCATTTCTCGCAGTTGTCACCGTACTGATCCTCAGCGTCGCATTTGGGGCAGGTGCCCTTGATGAAACGGTCAGCGAGGAACATGCCCTTTTCCGGGTCGAAATACTGGGTTACCGAACGGGTACTGATGTGGCCATTGGCTTTCAGTCGTTCGTAGATCAGCGCCGACAGCTCGCGGTTTTCTTCCGAATGGGTGGAGTGGTAATTGTCGAAATCCACCAGGAAGTCAGCAAAGTCGGCGGTGTGTTCAGCCTTGACCGCGTCAATCAGCTGCTCGGGAGTGACGCCTTCCTTTTCCGCCCGCAACATGATCGCCGAGCCGTGAGCGTCATCCGCGCAAACGTAGACACACTGATGGCCGCGCAGCTTCTGGAAGCGCACCCACATATCGGTCTGAATGTACTCCAGCATATGCCCCAGATGGATCGAACCGTTGGCATAGGGCAGGGCACTGGTAACGAGGATCTGACGTTGCGGATTGTTGCTGGACATGGACGCTCGGCTTCTGTTGGGTAAACGGGTAAAAGCGGGGAATTGTACCCGTTTGACGTGTGCGGGTCATCCACCGGGGTGTCAGCGGTTGTCGCATGGCGGTATTGTTGGCGCTGGTTTCAGCCCCGTTATACGATCGATAGCCGAGGGGCTACGACCAGTCTGTGCCTGGATACGGGCGCTGGAAGAAAAGAGCACGGATCTGGAGCAGGAGTTTCTGCTGGCAGCGTGCCGAGGATAGGGGACAAGGAGCCCCACAGGGCGGAGCTCCTGTGCTTCAGGTCTGCCTCAGGCCTTCTTGAATATCCCCAGAGCCCGCAGGATAAAGATCAGCAGCACCGCACCGGCTATGGCGATGATCAGGCGGATAATCATGCCTTCACCGGCGAGGCCGAGCAGGCCGGCAATCCAGAAGCCCAGCCAAGAACCGACAATACCGACCAGTACGTTAGCGATGATGCCCATCTGGGCGTCGGTTTTCATGATGATGCTGGCCAGCCAGCCAACAATGCCACCGATGATCAGGGATACTATCCAGCCCATTATTATTCTCCTGCTGTGGTAGTTGGAGTATCAGTCAAGCAGTTCCGGCGGCAGGTTGCCACCGTTTTCAGCGATCTTGTTCAGAACGGTCTTGTGCAGCCACATGTTCATCTGAGATGAATCGGCCATCAGATCGGACGGGCAACCCAGTTCCACCGCCAGTTCCTTGCGGGCAGCAAAGCTGCTGTCCAGATCAAGTAGTTTCAACAGATCCACAATGGAGGTTTTCCAATTGAGTTTCTGCGGGTTGACGGCTGCCTTCTGCTCCAGTTGAGCGACCACGTCCACCGATGAAACCGGGGTTGGTGCAGCGGCGGGTTCATGAGCGGTTGCAGTGGGTGTCGCAACGGTATCAGTGGTGTCTGTCGTTGCCGCTTCGGCGGTTCCCATTCCCAGCTTGTTCAGTATTTTGCTGAAAAGTCCCATGAACATCTCCTTATGGGTTTGTGTGATGAAACGACATACAGGCTAGCACAGCTTTCGCAGTTACGACTTCTGCCAGGCAGCTGACAAAGAGCCTGCCTACACTTGAGACTCAGCATCAAAGGAAATCCACTATGAAATTCATTTTTGAAGTGCGCATAAAGCCCGGCCATACCGCCGAGCAATACGCGGATGCCTGGGTGAGGGCCAGCCAGATAATCCAGCGTGCCCCGGGCGCGCGTGGCACTGAACTGCATCGAAAAATCGGCGATCCCATGACCCTGATTGCCATCGCAAGCTGGGATTCCAAGGAGCAGCGTGATGCAATGGAGCGGCAGCACAATCCGGACGTGGCAGCCATCATCAAAGGTGCTGCGCCATTCTGCGAGATCCGGTCGCTGGGCGAGTTCGAGGATCCGGAATGGGTGGTCAAACCCTCTGACTGAAACCCACACGTTTGGCCGCACCTCAACCTGGGGCGCGCGCAACAGAATGCCGCCGCTGAGTGATCTGTACGGTGTTACCACTGCCGAGACAAGCGCGTCATGAGTAGCGCCAGCAATAGATAGGCCAGCGCCCAGCTGCCAGCCGACAGGCTCAATAAGAGCGGATGGGCAAAGGGCGTTGGCCCGCATAGATAGCGTGCCACACTGGCCACACCAATCAGCCCGGTAATGCCCACCACCCAGGCGGTAGACGGTGGTGTCTTGCCGGTACGTTGATAATACAGACGCAACATCACACTGGTGGATAGCGTGCCGAGCCCACCGATGGTGATCAGGTGCAGTGCTGCTATCGGGTGCTGCAGGTTGATAAAGGCGAGACCACTGGTCAGACTGCCGGCCGCGAGCCAGCCGTAGCCGATCCCGAAAGCCAATAGATCCGGCCTGGCCGTACAGTGCCAGAGCTGCCAGCGCAGACCGCGTACCGCCAATACCAGAGCAGCGGCAAGCAGGCAGATACCGGAAGCGCGGTAGCTGTGTCGGTCATCCAGCCAGGGCATCAGTAGTGTAATGACGGCCAGCGCCAGCAGAGTGATCAGAGCGCCTTCCAGGCGTGGCTGTAATCTTGCATGTAACTCGATGCCGCGCTTTTCCAGGGTAATGGCGGCAGCGGGTGCGATGATGCGTCCACCGATAAAACTCATCAATAACAGCAGACAAAGCACTCCTGCCTGCATCAGGCGGGCGATATCCAGACGCATGTCTGACGCCAGTGCGGGTGACCAGCGCCAGATCAGTACCAATCCCATTCCTGCCATCGGGAGCAGGCATAAAGTCAGAATCAGCGGCGCGGTCATACGGTTGCGCCATTGCTTTGCAGCACTGAAGCGGGGTACGACATGCCACGCCAGCAGCAGTGGGAAAGCGGCCGAGAGCAGCAACGCAAGGATGTTGTCTGGATAGGGTATGCGCAATAGCCGGGCGGCGAGCCATAAGGCGACCAGCGGGTAGAGCACCCGGGCAGGTTGCGGGCCCAGGGTATAACCGGCAATCAATGCCAGCGCAAAGCCGAATATGAGCTCAAAACCGTGGCCGCTTCCAATCAGCCCCGCCGGCCAGCCTGTTGCTGATAGCACAGCCCACACCGAGAGCGGCACCGCAATACTGGCCAGCAGCGCGGCCAAGGGGAAAAACAGGGTAAAGGCGGGACGCTTGACAGGCTTGCTCATGATAATCGATATCGCGGCGAAAGCCTGATGCTAACGCAGCGGCCGGCGCTGAGCCAGTGGATATGCCCCAGCGCCGCAGTGGGTCAGTTGAGTATGTTATCCAGAATGCTGTACACCACACCTGTGGTTACCGCTACCAGTACCAGGTCGCGTCCAGCGCTGTGCCACTCGTAACCAGCATACTGCGGCAGGTGGCGGACATGCCCCGGCGGTACACGGTGACTCCAGCCGTGGGGTAAAGGACGGCCGACGACCAGATGCACATGCCGCGGTAGAGCCGGGCCACGATTCAGGCGGTGGCTGTTGCGGTGGATTTCCCGACGCAATTGATCGCGGTGCGGTGGATAGCGGTGCTGATTGTGTTGCGGGCGGTGTTGCTGGTACCGGTCGCGCTGCTGCTGCCAATGCCATTGACTTTGGGGCGGTGAATGGCGACGTTGCTGGTGCTGCCTGTGCGGCGGCCTATGATCATGCTGCTGATGCTTGAATGACTTGCGATGCTCATCCGCCTTGCCCGGGGCGTAAGGGCCCGGAGCCGCAAAAGCAGTGGTGGAAAACAGTGCCATGGCTGCGAACAAGCCAATGGCCAGGCGTAATGATTTCATGGTGATGCCCTCACTCGTTCTTCTTGGACTAGCTTCACGAGCTGAAATTCCCTGACCAGCCCGAGATCAGAATAGGGCACCTGTTTCTGGAAGTGGGGATTGTAAAGAGTATTTTACCCGTCGCGGTTCAGACCCCACTGTCCTGTACTTGTGCGCGGCAGACATTTACCTTGCCTTTACACTCGAATCGTTGTTTTTACTCGCTGTCCAGCTCTGCAAGGGCGTCCGGATTACTCTTGAATGCCTTGGCAAACAAGTCGCGGTGTCTGGCCATGTAGATACCGGCTTCTTCGGCTTGGGTTTCACTCAGTGAAGGCACTGCTTTGGCCAGTACTTCGCTCAGGCGCTCGGCCAGCTCGAGCATCTTGTCATGACGATCCGCTTCGGCTTTATCCATGAACAGGCGCTCCGGGTCTCTGCTGCTTCGGTACACTATTTCAACGGCCATCTGTTACCCCTGGCTTGATGATGTTTGCTGGATGATTATACAGTTATAGTTCGAAAACGCCACTGGGGTTTCGGCTGTTTGTTATTATCTGCGCCTGTCTTTTCAGTCACTCTTCCCGCGAGGCCCCATGAGCATTGAAACCTGGCTGGCATTTTTTCTGGCGTGCTGGATTATCAGCCTGACTCCGGGGGCTGGCGCGGTGGCGTCGATGGCCAGCGGGTTGAATTATGGTTTCGTACGGGGCTATTGGAATGCCCTTGGTCTGCAGCTGGCACTGCTGTTGCAGATTGCGGTGGTTGCCGCTGGGGTGGGCGCGCTGATCGTCGCCTCAGCGCTGAGTTTTGCCTTGATCAAATGGTTCGGGGTGGTCTATCTGCTGTATCTGGCGTACAAGCAGTGGCGCGTGCCGACTCAGGAAATGAACCTGCAGACCCGTCCGATAGGGCGTCCGCTGAGTCTGGTATTGCGCGGCTTCGTCATCAATATCAGCAATCCGAAGGCGGTCGTATTCATCCTCGCGGTGGTTCCGCAGTTTGTCGATCCGAGCCGTCCGCTGGTGGCGCAGTATCTGCTCCTGGCGTTGACCATGGTAACGGTGGATCTGGTGGTGATGGCGGGCTATACCGGGCTTGCCGCCAAAGCCATGCGGCTGCTGGATTCCCCCCGCCAGCAGCGCCTGGTCAATCGCAGCTTTGCGGTAATGTACGGCCTGGCCGCCGGGCTGCTGGCTACCGTACGACGGGTGTGAGCGGAGCGACTACGGCCATTCCTTCTGTTCGATATAGCCACTGTTGACCATCCAGCCGATACCGAAACGGTCAATCAGCATGCCAAAGCCCCGCGCCCAGAAGCTGGGGCCGAAGGGCATCTGCGTGACGCCACCGTCGGATAGCCGGTTGTAAACCTGCTCGGCCTGCAGCAGGTCATCGTAGTACAGCTGTATATATAGCCCCTGGGGCGGCTGAAAGGCGTCCGGCGGCGCGTCCGATCCCATCAGCAATTGATCACCTACGGTGACTTCACCGTGCATCACCTTATCCAGCCAAGACTCTTGCGTGCCGGTGCCATCGGGCGCGTCCCGGTAGGTATGAATCTGACCGAGAGTGCCGCCCAGCTCCTCGGCATAAAACTGCAGGGCTTCGCGGCAGTTGCCGGAGAAGGTGAGATAAAGGGCTGTGCTGGAAGGGCGATGAGGGGTGTTCATGGGGGCCTCGCTTTAACGTCAGACAGGTATTCGTTCTGTTGAGTGGTTGGTCGGCGAGGAGTTCAGGCGTACGGATGAAAGGTGGACAGGCCCCCAGCGGGCCTGTCCATACGGCTTAACGGGGCGCGGGCTGGAAGACCATGACGCCGGCGTCGTTGGTTAACGTCAGGCGCGAGCTCTGCTGGTCGTACTTGACCCGTAGCGGCTGCTGAAGGCGTGACTTGATTGCGCTTTCCCGGGCCATTAACTCGGATTCGCAGGCCATCATGGTCTGCATCAGGTCGCCGATCTCCAGCTGATCATTCTTCAGCTGGTAATTCCCACCCATACCGTTGCAACTGTTGGTCACGCCCAGCCGGTCAGCCTGAAAACTCAACTGGATGGGGGCCTGGTTGCCGCCGCGCAGGGCGGTATCAGCGTGGCCATCGGCATCAGTGGCATCAACCAGTGACCAGTTGTGCTGAGTCAGGGTGGCGACGGATACATCGGGAGTGCTGGTGCAGCCGGTAAGCACAAAGGCCAGCGCAACGGCCGCCGGCAGCAGGTGACGCGAAGTGATCTTGCTCATATCTTCTCCATTAAACGACTCAATATCCTGCCTTGTTCCGGCCCGCTGGTCGAGGTCAGTTGCGATAGGGGGCCTGGTTGGCGGACGTCTGGTTCTGCGGTACTCCCGCCACCTGAACCTCTGGCAGGCTGCCGCCGATAAATTCCAGTTTGCGGATCGGGAATGCCAGCTTTACTTCCAGCTCGCCGAGCGCTTCGAGCAGCTGCAGATTGATATCCTGCTGGATATCCATGTAATCGTTATAGCTGGCGGTTTGTACAATATGCACCACCTCGAAGGTCAATTGGCTTTCATTGAAAGCAAAAAGTGCGCACGGTCAAACTGGGTGTTATCGGTGCTCTCGATGATACGTTTCACCTCGGTGCTGACCTGACGCACCTTGTCCGCGGGTGTATTGGGGCTGATGCCGAAGGTAAACACGATACGGCGGGTATCCATGCGCTTGTAGTTGTGCACCACCTGCGCCAGCAGCTCGGCGTTGGCGATGACAATCTGTTCGCCGCTGAGGGCGCGGATGCGGGTGGTTTTCAGGCCGATGTGCTCGATGGTGCCAGCCACCTCGCCAAATACCACGAAGTCGCCGATCTCGAACGGTTTGTCGATACCGATCGACATGGAGGCGAACATGTCGCTGAGCAAGGTCTGAACCGCCAGCGCAATGGCGATGCCGCCGACACCGAGACTGGCAATCATCGCGGTGATATCCACCCCGAGATTGGCCAGGATCGACAGCAGCATGACTGTCCAGATCACCAGTCGCACCATGATGCCGATCAGCGTGGTGGTGACCGGATTACGTGTCTTGCCATCGCGGTTCAGGGTGGTCGTCCACAGTTGCACCGCGTGATCGGCCCAGAGCGCGATCTGAAATGCCAGCGCGATAAACCAGCCATGGGACATGGCGGCCTCCCAGCGGGGGGAGAGCTCGACGCTTTTCAGTCCTATCATCAGAGCGAAGGCGAACAGCAGCAGACGGCTGGTCTTGAGCAGTAATGCCGAGGCGAAATAGTACACACGGGAACGGGATTTTTCGTTACGCTGCATGAGCTGCCGGCTGAGGGCCCGCAAGGTCACGGTCAGCAGCAGATAGGTGCCGAGCGTGACCGCAAACAGAATGCTCAGTTGCATCCAGAGCGCGCGGTCTGTGAACAGATCCCAGTACGGCATGATTGGCCTCCGGTCAGGTAAGAGATGGCCCATCCCTGGCATGGGTGAACTCTATTTCTGGCGTTACGCAGGACGATTAGTTCCGGCAGATTTGCCGTGTCGCGGCGACGTCAGGTCCGCCGGACGCCCTGTCTGCCTGCGACCTGCTTTCTGTGCATTACTTTCGAGGCGATAAATGAACGCATTGCTGTACGCCGCTACGGTTCTGATCTGGGGCACCACCTGGATTGCCATCAGTATGCAGACAGGTACCGTGCCGGTGCTGGTCTCGGTGTTCTACCGTTTTGCTATCGCGGCGCTGCTGATGTTGCTGGCGCTCAAACTGGCTGGCCGTCTGCAGCGGCTGGACCGGTCAACCCATGGCTTCTGCCTGTTGCAGGGCGCCTGCGTTTTCGGTTTCAACTTCGTCTGTTTCTATACCGCCAACGCCTATATCAACAGCGGCTTGGAGTCAGTGCTGTTCTCCATGGCCATTGTGTTCAATGCGATCAATGGGGTGATCTTCTTCGGGCAGCGGATCACCCGGCGCCTGTTGCTGGCCAATCTGCTGGGGCTGGCGGGTATTGTCAGCCTGTTCTGGCATGACCTTGTCGATGAGCAGATGTCCACTGGTACCTTGATCGGCATCGGCCTGGGGCTACTGGGCACTTATGGCTTTTCACTGGGCAACATGATCAGCGTGCGCTTCCAGCAGCAACACCAGAACCTGCTGACAACCAATGCCTGGGCCATGGGTTATGGCGCCTTGATCATGCTGGTGCTGGTGCTGGCCACCGGTGCGTCTTTTGCCATCGAGCAGACACCCGGCTATATCGGATCATTGTTGTATCTGGCGATCATCGGTTCGATTATCGGCTTCGCGACCTATTTCTCGCTGGTGGGCCGCATTGGCGCCGGGCCGGCGGCCTACACCACAGTAATGTTCCCGTTGATTGCGCTGGGCATGTCGACACTGTTCGAGGGTTATCAATGGTCGGGGGCTGCGGTGTTCGGGCTGGGGCTGATTCTGCTGGGTAATATGGTAATGTTCTACCGCCCGCGCGCCGGTGCAACAACCACGGCGTCCTGAGACGCTACCTGTCTTACGATCAACTCCGGATTTTCCAGCAGCATGTATATCGAATATTTCATTATTGCCGTAGCCGTTATCAGCGGCCTGTACTTTCACTGGTGGCTGATGGTGCGTATCCGCCGCTGGAGCAACCGTGATCTGGCCCTGTCCATGGCTGGCGAGGATCAGGCCCGGCGTGATTACATGCTGGCTCAGCTGGAGCTGGCGCAACAGCAGAAGGTCGGTCGCAGGGAGCTGGAAGCCTGGCTGAAGAAAGCCGCGGATGCCTATCCGGGAAATAATTCCTGAGTAACGCCCGGGAGTGGCTGGGGTGTCAGCCGGTGCCGCTGTACCTGCCACCAGTCCGGTAGCAGCTGGCGTACCTGAGGCTGCCCGAAACGATCATCCAGTAACCAGACCACGCCTTGATCCTCGGGGCTGCGGATGACCCGCCCGGCGGCCTGCACCACCTTCTGCAGGCCGGGAAACAGAAACGCATAGTCATAACCGCGGCGGAACAGCGCGTCCATCCGCTCGCGGATCTGTTCGGTGACCGGATTCAGCTGGGGCAATCCGAGGGTGGCAATAAAAGCGCCGACCAGACGTTCACCGGGCAGATCAATCCCTTCGCTGAAGATCCCGCCCAGCACGGCAAAGCCTACCCACTGACTGCGGTCAGTAAACCCCTCGAGAAAGGCGCTGCGTGCGGCCTCGTCCATGTTCGGTGACTGTACCCGTACCGGTATTTCCGGCCAGTTTTTCTACAGCACATCCAGTACCTGTTGCAGATAGCTGTAGCTGCTGAAAAACGCCAGATAGTTGCCCGGATTGTCGCGGAACTGCCGGACGATCACATCGCAGATGGGCAGCAGACTGTCGGCCCTGTGCTGATAGCGGGTCGACAGGTTACTGATATAGCGCACCTGTAGCTGCCCGGCGCTGAACGGTGAGGCGACATTCAGCCACTGGGTGTCTTCCGGCAACCCGAGCATGTCCTGCTGGTAGTGCGCGGGGCTGAGGGTGGCGGAAAACAGCGTGCTGCTGTGCGCAGCGGCAAACCGCTCGCGCAGAAAAGGCGCCGGTAACAGGTTGCGCAGGCACAGGGTGGACAGGCTGCTGCGGCCGTGACGACGCAGGCTGATGTCGAACAGCGAATGCTCGCCAAACTGCTCGGCCAGCCGGCAGAACAGCAGGGCGTCCAGGTAGAAGCGCAGCAGCGCCGCGTCGTTGCCGTCCGGCTGGTCGGTCAGGTGGTCGGTGATGGCACTGATCAGTTTCTGCAGGCTGAGGATGAACAGGTCGGGCAGCAGCGGGTAGACCTGGTAGTCGTTCTGCTGCTGGCGTTGCAGTTGATTCCAGTGGCGGTTGAGCCTGTCCAGCGCGGTTTTCAGGCTGCCGGGCGCACGTTTGCGCAGGGCCAGAAAACGCTGCTGATCCAGCTCGGCGGTGTACATGCTGCGGCCACGTTCGACAAGGTTATGCGCTTCGTCCACCAGCAGGGTCACCCGCCAGTCATTGACCAGCGTGAGCGCATAGAGCAGGGCGCTCATGTCGAAGTAATAGTTGTAGTCGGCGACCACCACATCCGCCCAGCGGCACAGTTCCTGGCTCAGATAGTAGGGGCAGATCTGGTGTGCAAGGGCAATCTCGCGTACCGCCACACGGGTCAGCCAGCGTCGTTCGACAGCAGCCTGCCGGGCGGCGGGCAGGCGATCATAGAAGCCGCGGGCCAGCGGGCATGACTCGCCGTGACAGGCGCGATCCGGGTATTCGCAGGCCTTGTCCCGCGCCACGTGTTCCAGTATTCGCAGGGCCATGTCCGGTTGCTGCTGGCGCAGCTGGGCCAGCGCATCCAGTGCCAGTTGCCGGCCCGGCGTTCTGGCAGTGAGGAAAAACAGCCGATCCAGCTTCTGTTCAGGAAATGCCTTGAGCTGTGGAAACAGCGTGCCCAGGGTTTTGCCGATCCCGGTGGTGGCCTGGGCCATCAGTGTCTGGCCATCCCTGGCGGCGCGATAGACGGCAGTGGCGAGCTGGCGTTGACCGGTACGGAACTCCGGCCAGGGGAAGCGTAACTGTTGCAGGCAGCTGTCCCACGCCTGGCGATGGTTGCTTTCCTGCTGCGCCCAGGCGAGAAAGCGCTGGCACTGCAGTTCAAAGAAGCCGCGCAGCTGGTCGGCGCTGAAGCGTTCGCGGAAGGCTGTTTCCTTCTGCGTGGTGACGTTGTAATACACCACCGCCAGATCAACCTGCGGCAGATCCTGCGCGGCGCACAGCAACCAGCCATACACCTTCACCTGGGCCCAGTGCAGCTGGCGCTGGTTGTCAGCGATGCGCTCAACCTTGCCCCGGTGGGTCTTGATCTCTTCCAGCAGGTTCAGTTCGGGGTCGTAACCATCGGCCCGCCCGCTGACCAGCAATTGCCGGTACTGGCCGGCCAGCGGCAACTCACTCACATAATGCGTGCCGCGGCGGCCGACTACTGCCTGGTGACCGGCGATGCCTTCCCGGGCGCTGGGCGCGGGGGTAAAGCGCAGATCCAGATCGCCGACCCGGGCGGTAAATTCGCAGAGGGCGCGCACTGCCACGCGGTAGCTCAGTTGCTCCATTGGACGTAACAGACCTCCACCGGCATGCCGTGCTGGGCGCAAAAACGCAGCCAGCGGCGCTGGTTGTCCTGCAGACGGTCGCCCGGCCCCTTGACCTCGATCATCCGGTAGCGCTGCTCGGCTGGCCAGAACTGGATCAGATCCGGCATGCCTGCGCGGTGCGAGCGCAGATCGGTCAGCAGGCGCTGGAACCATAGCTGCAGGTGCCTGGCGGGCAGGCAGTGCAGCGCCTGATCGAGCAGCTCCTCGCTGAGCATCGCCCAGTTGATAAAGGGTGTCTGGATACCCTGCTTCTGCTGCCAGTTATGGCGGATGCGCTGGCGGTAGCTGTCCGATTCCAGCAGCGCCAGACAGTCGCTGAAATACTGCTGACGGCGCTGATAGAAATCCGCGCTGTGCAGATCCACCGGGGCGCTATGGAAGGGATGAAAGAAAGCGCCGGGCAGCGGGGCAAAGATGGCCTCCCAGCACAGCAGACCGAACAGCCCGGTGATCAGGCTGTTCTCTACAAAGTGTACCGGCGCCTCGTCGCTGCTCAGGTGCTCGCATACCGCCAGTTCGACACCCAGGGGATGGGGGCCGGGCAATGCCAGTTCGATCAATCCGTTGTCGGTGTCGGCTGGTGCCGGCAGCACAGGATGGCCGAGTTTGCGCGCCAACCGGCGCTGGGCGCGTGATACCAGTTGCAGCTCGGCCTCATCCTCAGGGTTGGCCAGCGCCGCTTCCACAAGCCGATAGGTCGGCGAATACTGCTGGCGCTTTTCCAGTATGCGTATCTGGCGCTGGCGCGCGCCTTTCCAGCCGCTGCGTTGATACAGCATCAATGCGGCGTCCAGGTGCTCCTCACGCTCCAATTGACGGGCCAGGGCAAATTCCAGCCGCATCTGGCGGCTGCGCAGCCAGGGATTGTCCGGACGGTTATCTCCCAGCAGGGCGACTGCTTCGATCGTTGGCAGACTGGCTTCCAGTGCCTGACGGCATTGATGCAGGTGGCGGTAGTAGTCAATATCCTCGCGACAATGAAAGCCCCGTGAATCCGGTGTCAATGGCACCTGTTCGTAGCGGAACACGCCCAGTTGGGCGAGTACGAACTCCTCCCAGCCCTGACTCAGATTGCCGAAGAACATCAACCGCAGCCGTTCACACAGATCGCCCACGCGCAGGCTGAGCAGGGTGGTCTGGTGCTGCGGATACCAATGACGGAAGGGACGGGGGTCCGGCTGTTGTTCCGCCAGCAGCGCAATCAGGTGCGGTTTACGTAATGACGACAGGCCGGGGGCGGGCGCCAGCAGGCCGAGAAGCTCGTTCTTGCGCAACAGCTGGCCCAGCTGCTGTGCATCCAGCGGCTCGGCATCGCTCAGCCAGCCCAGCGCCAGTAGTGGCTGCGCTGCAGTGGTTGCGTCGCCGATTTCCGGGTAATTGAGCTGCGGGTTCCGGCAAATCAGCGAACTGGCGGAGGAAGGTCTGCTCTTCTGTGGTCAGCAGATCGGCATAGCGCTGTTGCAGCCAGTCCAGCGCCTGCTGGAAATTGTCCAGGTAATAGCGTGGCGATAGCGGGTTTCTGGTCTGTTCTGGCTGGTTAGGCATACAGTATTGTGGCTGCGGTGATGCTGCTGCGCAAGCCGCTGGCGACGAAAGTCGCACCAGATGCAGCGCGGGCGGGCTGCATCTGGTGCCTCAGGTTATTTACGCAGTAACCGCAAGCCGTTGAAGATCACCAGCAGGCTGACGCCCATATCAGCGAACACAGCCATCCACATGGTGGTGTGGCCGGTCAGCGTGAGGGCCAGGAATACTGCCTTGATGCCCAATGCCAGGCCGATGTTCTGGATGAGGATGGCATGGGTCTGGCGGGACAGCCTGATGAAATCGGGAATCCGCCGCAGATCGTCATCCATGATGGCGACATCAGCGGTCTCGATGGCGGTGTCGGTACCGATGGCGCCCATGGCGAAGCCGATATCCGCGCGGGCCAGCGCCGGGGCATCGTTGATGCCGTCCCCGACCATACCGATATGCACGCCCTGGTTGGCCAGCGCATCGATATGACTGAGCTTGTCGCTGGGCAACAGGTTGCCACGGGCTTCGTCGATCCCGACCTGGGCACCGATGACCTCGGCAGTATGCGGGTTGTCGCCACTGAGCATCAGGGTATGGATGCCCAGCTGATGCAGATCAGCTACCGCCTCGACGCTGCTGGGCTTGACCGTATCCGCCACGGCGAACAGGGCCAGTGCGCGGCTTGTATCGCTGAGAATGATCACGCTCTTGCCCTGGCGCTCCAGCCGCTCAAGCTGTGCCTCGATGGCCGGCGAGCAGAGGCCTTGCTCCTCCAGCAGGCGATGATTGCCCATATGGTAAAGCTGGCCGTTGATCTCGCCGCTGCTGCCGCGGCCGAGCAGGGCGGTGAAGTTGTCCACGTTGTGCAGCGCGACGGATTGCGCGGCGGCCTGCCGGGCGATCGCCTGGGAGACCGGGTGGTCGGAGCGTTGCGCCAGGCTGGCGGCGATGGCCTGTCCGTCGATCCCATCGACCAGTGGCAGGTAGTCGGTCTGCTCCGGTTTGCCATGGGTCAGGGTGCCGGTCTTGTCCAGCGCCAGATGGGTGAGCTTGTGGCCTTCTTCCAGATAGGTGCCGCCCTTGATCAGGATGCCCTTGCGCGCGGCAGCGGTCAGTCCGCTGACGATGCTCACTGGCGTGGAGATGACCAGCGCACAGGGGCAGGCCACTACCAGCAGCACCAGTGCGCGGTAGATCCAGTCCAGCCAGGCGCCGCCCATCAGCAACGGTGGCAGTACCGCCACAGCCAGCGCCAGGACAAACACCAGTGGTGTATAAATGCGCGAGAAACGATCAACGAAGCGCTGGGTGGGCGCCCGTGAACTCTGTGCCTGCTCGACTGCATGAATGATCCGCGCCAGCGTGGTGCTGTCCGACAGCGCGGTGACCTGGTACTCCAGTTCGCTGTTCTGGTTGATGGTGCCGGCAAACAGGGAATCGCCATCCCGCTTGTCCACCGGCAGGCTTTCTCCGGTAATGGGCGACTGATCAACGCTGGAGTGGCCCTTGAGTACCACACCATCCAGCCCGATCCGTTCCCCGGGGCGCACGCGCAGGCGGCTGTTCAGTGCGACGTCCGTCAGCCGCCGGGTCTGCCAGCTGCCATCCGGTTGTTGTACCTGGGCGGTTTCCGGGGTCAGCTCCAGCAGGCCACGGACGGCATTTCTGGCGCGCTCCAGCGAACGCGCTTCGATGCGTTCGGCCACGGCGAACAGGAACATCACCATGGCCGCTTCCGGCCATTCACCAATCAGCACGGCGCCGGTAACCGCGATGCTCATCAGGGCATTGATATTCAGGTTCAGGTTCTTCAGCGCAATCCAGCCCTTGGCATAGATACCCAGACCACTCAAGACGATGGCGGCGAGTGCCAGCGCTGCGATCAGCCACTCGGGGCCCCATTGGGCAAAATGCAGTACTTCTGCGCCTATTGCGCATAAACCGGCAAGACCCAGGCGCCACCACTGTTCCTTTTTCTTCGGTGCTTGCGGTGTTGCAGCGGTGACCGGCTGGGGAGTAAAACCCAGGCTGCGGATAGCGGCCAGAATGGCATCCAGCGCAGCCGGATCGTGGCTGATGGTGAGCATCCGCTCCAGCAGGTTGAAGTGCAGCGCATGGATACCCTGAAGCTTGGCCAGACGATCGGTAATCATCCGCTCCTCGGTCGGGCAGTCCATCTCGGTGATCCGCAGGGCACTGGTCATGGATGCCGCGCCGGCGGCCGGGGCATCGAATTGGTACGGCGTTGCGGATGTAGCGCTACCGCAGGATTTATCGCTATCACAGCAGTTGCTCATGGTGTTCTTCTCCATTGCCAGATACTGCAGCAACTCACCAGCGGCCAACAGAAGGTTGCCAGTACAGCTGGTTCCCATGCGGGACACCGCCACGATGGCGCATGGCGGTGAGTGGTCAACAGGTTCAGTCAGTCTCAAGCAGCGCCAGTGTGTCCGTCGCGCCCATGGCAGCGGCCAGCTTCAGGGCAGTGTTGCCCTCTTCATCGGTAACCGCCGGATCAGCGCCGGCCTGTAGCAGGCGTTGCAACAGGTCGCTGCGGTTGAACATGGCGGCATACATCAGCGGCGTCTTGCCGCCCACCGGGCAGCCATTCACATCCGCTCCGTGGGCAATCAGCAGCTCAACCATGGCATTATCGCCTTTGAAAATGACACCGGCCAGCGGCGTCTGACAGCGCTGGTTGGCCAGCTCCGGGTCGCCGCCGTGCTGGAGGATCACGCGAGCGGTATCCAGGTGGCCGTTGTAAGCGGCCAGCATCAGCAGACTGTCGCCGTTACTGTTGCGCAAGTTGGCGGGCAGGCCGTTTTCCAGCAGGAGTTGCAATTGGTCAGCGTCGCCCTGGCGGGCCAGATCGAAAACCCGCTCGGCAAAGGCCAGGGTGTCGTCATCAAGGGGTGTTTGGTCAGCCATACAAATGCTCTCTCAGAAAGAATGAGGCTATTGTGTACTGGCTGGTCGGTGGGGTCATCCGGAATCGGTGGAACAGGTGACGACGATTGATGGTCACAGCTACATGCGCGGTTTCGTTAATCACTCCACAACCTGGCGAGGTGTACCATGGAATTACCCAATCAGGGGCTGCCCGAACTGTTTGAACAGCTGGGGCTGCCGTCCTCCCATGAGGAGATCGAACAGTTCTTTGCTACCCATTCCTTACCCCAGGGCATAAAGCTGGTGGATGCGCCTTTCTGGTCGGAGCAGCAGTCGGCCTTTCTCAAGGAACAGTTTCTGGACGATGCCGAGTGGGCCCCGGTGGTGGATGAACTGAACGCGCGCCTGCACGAGCAGTGAGATCCTCCCGGGACAGGGCATATCAGTCCGTGTGTAGTTTTTCTGTTTCGGTGGAATCTGGCATCATGCTGATTCCACCGAGCGATGCTGTCGTTCGCTAGCCCTGAACTGGATGCCCCGATGCCCCTTCGTTTACTGCTCATTCTGGGTGGTCTGAGCGCCTTTGGCCCTCTCGCAATTGATTTGTATCTGCCTGCCTTTCCGGCCATGGCGCGCAGCTTTGCCACCGACACCGAGCAGATACAGCTGAGTCTGGCGGTCTATTTTGTCGGCCTGGCGCTGGGCCAGTTGTTTTACGGTCCGATTGCCGACCGTTTTGGCCGGCGTAAACCCCTGCTGTTCGGTATCGTGTTGTTCACGGTGGCCTCTTTTGCCTGTGCACTGGCGCCCTCGCTGGAGTGGCTGCTGGCAGCCCGCTTTGCTCAGGCATTGGGCGGCTGCGCAGGGATGGTGGTGAACCGGGCTATTGTTCGCGACCTCTGCACACCCATCGAGTCTGCCAAGGTGTTCTCACAGCTGATGCTGGTGATGGGCGTGGCGCCGATTCTGGCACCGCTGGCCGGGGGCTGGCTGATGCTGCTTGGCGGCTGGCAAAGCATCTTCCTGTTTCTCACGCTGTTTTCGGCGGCCTTTGCCCTGTTGGTGTACTTTCGCCTGCCTGAAACCCTGCCCGAAGAAGGGGAGCGTAGCCAGCTTTCCAGTGCGCTGGGCCGTTATCTGCGCCTGCTGGTCGAGCCCGTATTCATGTTCCATGCCTTCACCGGTGGCGTGGCCATGGCCGGCATGTTTGCCTATATCGCCGGGTCGCCGTTCATTTTCATCGAGCTGTATGGCGTACCTGCGGAACATTACGGCTGGCTGTTCGGCCTGAACTCGGCAGGGTTCATTCTGGCTGCCCAGCTCAATGGCCGCTTGCTGCGTCGTCGCACGCCCCTGCAGCTGTTGCGCACCACTACGGTGCTGTTCATGTGCGGGACCCTGATGCTGTCGCTGGTTGCTTCGTTGCAGACGGCCTCACTCTGGCCGTTGATGGTGCCGCTGTTCTTCTGCATGGCGCTGCTGGCGCTGGTGGTGCCGAACTCGTCAGCCTGTGCGCTGGCCGGGCAGGGGCATCAGGCGGGGGTGGCTTCAGCCTTGATGGGGACCTTGCAGTTTACGATTGCGGGTGTGGTCTCGGCACTGGTCGGGGCGTTGCACGATGGTACGGCTTTGCCGATGGCGATGATGATCAGCGTGTGCGGGGTCGGATCGGCGGCGATGGCCTGGATGGCGCGGCGGGTTGAGGAGCGTGGAGCCAGCAGCAGTTGAGAGCGGCTTGTGCCGTCTGGCGGGCTCCCTTGGGAACCCGCCAGACGGTATCAGCTGTACAAGCCAGTGCTTACTTGCCAGTCCAGCGCTTGAGGATCAGAGTGGCGTTGGTGCCGCCGAAGCCGAAGCTGTTGGACATGATCAGGTCAACGGCCTGATCCAGGCGTTCGCGCAGGATCGGCAGATCAGCTGCGTTCTCGTCCAGTTCCTCGATGTTGGCCGAGGCCGCGAGGAAGTTGTCACGCATCATCAGCAGGCAGTAGATGGCTTCCTGCACACCTGCAGCACCCAGCGAGTGACCGGACAGGCTCTTGGTCGAGCTGATCTTCGGTGCCTTGTCGCCGAACACTTCACGGATGGCCTTGAGCTCAGCTACGTCGCCTACCGGTGTGGAGGTGCCGTGGGTGTTCAGATACTCGATGGTGCCTTCGACGGTAGCCATGGCTTGCTGCATGCAGCGTACTGCGCCTTCGCCGCTGGGGGCGACCATGTCATAACCGTCGGAAGTAGCGCCGTAGCCGACCACTTCAGCGTAGATTTTCGCGCCGCGAGCCAGAGCGTGCTCCAGTTCTTCAACGACGACCATGCCGCCGCCGCCGGCGATAACGAAACCGTCACGCTTGGCGTCGTAGGCACGGGAGGCCTTTTCCGGGGTGTCGTTGTACTGGGTGGACAGTGCGCCCATGGCGTCGAACAGCATGGATTGGCTCCAGTGCTCCTCTTCACCGCCACCGGCAAAAACGATGTCCTGCTTGCCCAGCTGGATCTGCTCCATGGCGCTGCCGATGCAGTGAGCGCTGGTGGCACAGGCCGAGGAGATCGAGTAGTTGATACCCTTGATCTTGAACGGGGTGGCCAGACAGGCGGACACGGTGCTGCCCATGGTGCGCGGCACGCGGTATGGGCCGATCTTCTTCACGCCTTTTTCGCGCAGAATGTCGATCGATTCCATCTGGTTCAGCGTGGACGCGCCGCCGCTGCCGGCAATCAGGCCGGTGCGCGGGTTGCTGATCTGCTCTTCAGTCAGGCCGGAATCGGCAATCGCCTGCTGCATGGACAGGTAGGCAAAGGCTGCAGCATCACCCATGAAGCGCTTGACCTTGCGATCAATGGCGGCATCCAGATCAATTCTCACGCTGCCGGAAACCTGGCTGCGAAGACCCATTTCTGCATATTCAGGATTGTGGCTGATGCCTGACTTGCCTTCTTTCAGGCTGGCAGCAACGCTCTCCAGATCCTGGCCAAGGCAGGAGATAATGCCCATACCGGTAATCACGACGCGACGCATAGTGATGATCCTCAGAAACTATCAGTAGAAGTGAACAGACCTACGCGCAGACCTTCTGCAGTGTAGATCTCGCGGCCGTCGACCGCGATGCTGCCATCAGCAATGCCCAGAGTCAGGGCGCGGTTGATGGTGCGTTTGATATGTATGGTATAGGTGACTTTCTTCGCCGTTGGCAGTACCTGACCGAAGAATTTCACCTCGCCGGAGCCCAGTGCGCGACCGCGGCCCTGGTAACCCAGCCAGCCGAGGTGGAAGCCAACCAGTTGCCACATGGCATCGAGGCCCAGACAGCCTGGCATGACCGGATCACCTTCGAAGTGACAGGCAAAAAACCAGAGATCCGGATGGATATCCAATTCGGCTACGATTTCACCCTTGCCGAAGCGACCACCTGTCTCGCTGATGTGAGTAATCCGATCGATCATCAGCATGTTGGGGGCTGGCAACTGTGCGTTACCGGGGCCGAACAACTCGCCACGACTGCATTGAAGCAGTTCTTCCCGGCTGAACGCATTTTGTTTTGACATAGAAGCTCCTGCTCTTCCCCGTTCGGTAGGGGCGCTATTGTATCGGCATGGCGGGGGTTGATGAACGATAAATCCGCCAGCGTAAGCTCAGACTATCGGGCGGTGGTGAAAGTCACACCCGCCCGACAAGGCGTTGAGGATACCTGTGATGGGGGTTGAGAACAAAAAAAGGTTTATCGCCAGCACGACCTTGCTCCGATCCACAAGCCACGGAAACCAAAGCACCCGAGCACCGTGGCTCCTCAGTCGAGCACCCCGAACTCCGCCTGGAACTGGTCACGCAGTTCACGCTTGAGCACCTTGCCGATGGCGCTGCGTGGCAGTTCGTCGGTGAGAATGACCCGGTTAAGGCGTTGAGTCTTGCCAACCTGGGCGTTGAACCATTGCAGGATATCCTCGGCAGGCGTATCGATGCCGGGCTTCAGTACCGCATAGGCTACTGGAGTTTCACCCCAACTGGTGGATTGTACGCCGATGACGGTGGCTTCCAGCAGATCGGGGTGTTGGCGTAGTACCGCTTCCAGATCGCTGGGGTAGATGTTGAAGCCGCCACTGATGATCATGTCCTTGCGACGATCCATCAATGTGAGGAAGCCTTCCTCATCAAAACGACCCACGTCGCCGGTACGAATAAAGCGTTTGCCAGTGCTGTCGTACCATTCGGCTTCGGCGGTTTTTTCCGGTTTGTTCAGATAGCCGGTCATCATGGCGATGGAGTGGCCGACCACTTCACCGATTTCGCCTACCGGCAGTTCGTTGCCGTCTTCATCAATGACGCGCATGTCATGCCCATCCAGCGGATGACC
This sequence comes from uncultured Halopseudomonas sp., assembly GCA_964474945.1. Lineage (GTDB taxonomy): Bacteria > Pseudomonadota > Gammaproteobacteria > Pseudomonadales > Pseudomonadaceae > Halopseudomonas. The sequence continues at coordinate 37,351 of CAYYUQ010000008.1, forward strand.
GACGGTATGCAGCTTATGGGGATGTTGATGGGCAACCAGCATGCATGAGCCGCCGCCTTCAGTCATGCCATAGAATTCGACCAGACCGCCCGGCCAACGGGCCAGAATGTCGGCTTTCAGCTCGCCATGGAAGGGGGCGCTGGTGCTGAATTTCATCTGGAAGCTGGACAGGTCATAACTGTCGAAATCCTCTCTTGCCATGATACGTTGATATTGCACGGGCACCAGCATGGTGTGAGTGGCACGGTGCTGCTGGGCCAACTGGAGGTAGCGTTGGGCATCGAACTTGGCCATCAGCACCAGTGTGCCGCCCAGACCGATGGTGGGCAGGAAGGAAACCAGCGTGGTATTGGAATACAGTGGTGTGGACATCAGAGTGACGCAGTCAGGCCCGTAACTGAAGGCGATGCCGCGCTGAATGTGTGACCAACGCATCAGGTGATCATGCACAATACCTTTGGGTTCGCCGGTGGTACCTGATGAGTAGATGACGTTGAACAGGGTCTCGGGTGTGAGTTGCACCGCTGCTGGCGGGGTATCGGCCAGCCATTGGCTAAACCCCTGCTGCGGCTGGCTGTCATCCAGACTCAGCAGCGGAATATCAATCTGCTGAGTGACAGGTTGCAGGGCTTGATGCACGGCGGCATCGACAAAAAACAGCTTGGCGGCAGAGTCGCGCAACATGGTCAGCAAACTGTCGTTGGTCGATGAGGGTGCCAGCGGAGCGACTACCATGCCGGCACGCAGCGCGGCGAGGAACAGCACTACATAGGGAATCGAGTTTGCCGCGCAGATGGCGATGGCGTCTCCGGGGCGCAGGCCGTCGCGCTGCAAAGCGGCTGCTGCGCGATCGACTTCAGTGTTCAATTGCGCATAATTGAGCTTGCGTTCGTCCTGGATGACTGCCGGGTGGCCAGCACGGTGCGTTGCATGTAAGGCCAACAATTCCGGCAAGGTAGTAAAGGGGGATTCCAGCGTAATCGGATAGCTGACTGATGCGCTCATGTCGGTAGGATGTCCGTGAACAAGAAACAAAGGTGAGCCAGTGTCGCTTTTTGCGACAAACGAATCCACGTTCCGGAAAAGACCGAATAATGATCAATCAATCCGGCTGATGCCGGGTCAGGCGATCCCGGCCCAACGCTCAAGAATCGCCGACACCGCCCGGCGGGTGACTGGCTTGGGCAGAAAGTCCTGCATACCAACGTCTTCAGCCCGTTGCCGATCCTCCGCCGAGGTGCTGGCGGTCAATGCAACACAGGGAATGGGTGCGATTCCCGCTTCAGCGCAATAACGGGCGTACTCCAGGTAGACGCTATGGCCGTCAATGTCGGGCAACTGGATATCCATGAAGATCATCGAGAAAACCTGTTGCGGGTTCTTCAACAGATCGAGCGCCTGTTGCCCATCATGGGCTATGACTGTCGATCGCTCCAGGTTGCGCAGCATGCCTTCCATGACCATCTGATTGACCGGGTTATCCTCCACCAACAGTATCGGCAGCGGGGTAGCGATCGCATCCGGTTCAGCAACATTGAGGCGAGTGCCGCTGTCGCTCGCCAGAAACAGCGGGATTTTCAGAATAAAACGTGAACCCTTGCCTGGTTCACTGCTGGCCTGGAGCTCGCCGCCCATCTTGCGAGCAAAATTGCGCGCGATGGATAACCCTAAGCCCGTTCCGCCAAAGCGCCGTGAGGTGCTGCTGTTGCCCTGTTGAAAGGCATCAAACATGTGCTCCAGTTGATCGTTCTCGATGCCGATGCCGGTATCAATCACTTCACACAGGAATTGCAGTTGCCCCTGGTCATCCATTCGCCAGTCGACGTGCAACTCAATGCTGCCTTGCTCGGTAAACTTGAGCGCGTTCCCCAACAGGTTGACCAGGATTTGTCTTAGGCGGGTAGGATCGCCCATCACCTGTGGGGTGCGCGGCTCACCATTCAGCGTAAGGCGTAGCTGCAGTCCTTTCTGTACCGCAGCATGTTCAAATGCGAGGCATGTGCGCTGCAGAAGGGAGGCCAGGTCAAAGCGGATATGTTCCAGCTCGAAGGCATCATGCTCGATACGGGAAAGATCGAGGAGGTCATTGATGATCTTCAGAAGATGGTCAGTGGACTCGCTGGCGATGGAAATATATTCCCGTTGCTCGGTATTCAGCTCGGTTGTTTCCAACAGTTGCAGCATCCCCATTACGCCGTTCATGGGGGTGCGTAGTTCATGGCTCATCATTGTCAGAAAGTCAGATTTCGCGCGGTTAGCCTGCTCTGCCTGTTCGCGGGCGGTAACCAGTTGGTCTACCGTGTCTGCCTGCTGTATCTCTGCTTGCTGCAGAGTAGTAGCCAGACGATTGATGTTGCTCATCAACTCACCGATCTGGCTCTGTTCGGTGACGACCAGTCGGGTATCCAGCCGGCCATCCTGTAGCGCCTGGACTGCCTGGCGCATCCTTATCAGCGGGCTGGCCAGCGCTCTGGCTAACCGTGTCGACAACAGTAGGGCAGCCAGCAACGCCACAGCACCAAACAACAGGCTGCGAATGAGAATGCCGTGCTGGCGATCGATAAAGTGTTGATAGCTGAGCCCGACTTCTACCTGACCCAGCTGCTCGGGCCCCTGCTCGTGATCCTCGGTATTTAGTAGAAACAGGTCGTAGTGCAGGGGGACAGGTTGCCGCCGGATGTCGGCGGTGAAAATTCGCAGGTGGGATTCATCAAGGTTCCCCTTGTGCAACAAAGCCAGCGATTTTCCCGTTCTATCAAAGACCTGAATTTTGTGTACGTTCGGGATGCTCAGTGAGCTGGTAACCAGGTTCTCCAGCAAGGTGAGGTTGCCGGTAATCACGGCGTACTCGGTTGCGGGGGCCAGTTGATCCGCGATCAATTGTCCGGTGGTCTGCATCTCCTGATTCAGTGCGTCGATGCGCACGAGGGTGAAATAAGCAACCAACAGGGTTCCCAATAGCGCAGCAGGAATCAGCGCGATCATGATCAGTCGTCGGTGGATGCTACCGCGGTGCAGGAAACTCATGGTGAGGCTTGCTCCCGGTGTTGAATCAGTCGTTGCAAGGTGGCGTCCGAAGGCGGTGGCAGGCCGAGTGAGCGTGCTACCTGTGAATTACTCAGCACCGAGAAGTGTTCCGGGTAGCGAATGGCGCCGTCTTGCCACTTCTGCTCCATCAATAGATAGGTGCTGTGAGCCATTTGCAGCGGTGAGCTGTAGGTCGTACTGAGACTACCCGCTGCAATAAAAGGAGCTGATGGGCCAATCAATACCCGCTTGCGATTGTAGCTGGTCAGCAATAGCGGCTTCAGCGTGTCGGCGTTATAGATTTGCGGATCATCAATGCCGATCAACACATCGCTGCTGTTAAGGACGATGGACAGGCTGCGAAGCAGTTCCGACTGATGATCCACCACCTGGGCACTGAGCGCGAGGGTCTGTTGCCTGGCCGCCCTTTGCCATAACTCGGTTTGCCACCGTTGCTGAGGGCTGTAGAGCATGCCTACGGTTTTCAATCGGGGGAGTAAAAGCGAGGCTAGAATAAGCTGCCGTTCCGGTTTGGGGCTGGCCAGCAGAATCTGGACGAAGTTCGGGTATTGGGTGTCAGGATCCAGTTGGTCGAGCGTGATATAGGTCGCAATCGTGGGGGTGTTGATATCCTGCTGCAGGCGCCACTGCAAGGCTTCCAGTCCCATGGTCACCATTACCGATGCGGGACGGGGATCGGGATTGTTGCCGAGCAGTTGAACCTGCAAGGAAACGTCGGGCTGGTGGTGCTGTAGCGCTTCAACGAAAGCACGCGTCAGTTGCGTTTCACGCGGCTTGATAATGGTCAGCGTAGCCGCCGATGCATTGAAGCAAGACAGGCATAGCAGGGTGAATAGTATCAGGCGCGGCAGCGTCATAACCTGGCCCCGCTGGAGTGAGTGAATAGCATGGCGACAGTCCTTGTCCGCTCAATCTGCTTCAGAAGTTTAACTCAGCACTGAGATAATAGTGATCACGGCTGTCGAACCTGTTTTCGTCCCAGGTCAGGGACTCGTCATCCAGTCGGTGTTGCCAGATCAGCGCCAGATTCAGGCTGCTGCGTGCACTCAACGGGATAGACTTCTCGATACGGGAGTCAAGCCGCTCGAAGCGCCTTTCATTGAGCCGATCAGCACCGTAATACATGAGACTGGTGTGGATATTGCCGGGCCAACTGCGCAGCCAGGCGGCACTTCCTGAATGCCGGGCGGTGAGACGCTGATCCAATTCACTGGTGGCGTCAAATTCGATGAATGCATGGGTCAGGCGCAGTCGATCTACTGCGCTTACCTGCCAATCCAGCTCGCTTTCTATGCCCTTGAAGCGGATCGAGGAGTCATTGTTCGGCTGGAAGTCATTCACTTTCAGCGGTTCACTGTTCATGCCGGTGATACGCTCATGGAAGGCGCGGATATCCACCTGCAGGCCCAGCTGATGGAAATGTCCGTTGTAGCCAACTTCCCGGGAGCGCATATGCTCGTGCTGTAGATCGCCTGGCCCTCTTGCCCAGGCGTAGTGGTTCAGCGGGCCTGCCAGCGGCCCACTGATGTCGCTTAGCTGGTAACGCCAATTGGCGTTGTTCTCATACATGTCCGGCGAGCGTACCGCTTCGGCATAGACCAGTCGCAGGCTGTGCAGCGGAGCAAAGAAGAAATGGGTCGACAGGCGTGGAGAGAAGGAATCGTCGACCAGTTGTTCGTGTTCATACATGCCGCCGGCCTGGAATAACCAGCGATGATGCGGGCGGTACTCCAGGCTGCCGAAGAGCTGGAAGACCTGGTTATCCAATGTGCCACCAAAGTAGGTGTCGGACTGCACTCGGTCATGACGATAACTGGCGCCGCTGAGCAAACGCAGCTCGGGCGAGAGGCGCAGGGAGTCCTGAATCTCCAGGTGGTAGCGACTCTCGCGAATGTTTTCATTGATATTCCCGCATACCGGCTGACCCTTCTGATACTCGGACGTTTGGTTACGGATCGTTTCGGCGAGCTTTGCCATTTCCGGGGTATACACTTTATCTTCGTAGCTCATAAAGCGGTGAATGTAATCGTCCATGCGCTCTTCGGATGGATAATCTTTATCTTCCCAGGTGCGTTCTATATAGCTTCTCACCCGTCGGGCAGCCAGTTGATCCAGATTGTTCAGCTCGAAAAGGGCAGGGGAGAAAGCCACCGGCGAGTCACATATCCTCCAGTCGCGCAGCCGTACAACATGCTGTGCATAAGCCTGTACCTGCAGCTGATGGTCAGGGTTGATATCCATCTTCCATAGACCCAGCGTGGAAAAGTCCTGACCTTTGATATCCGCATGAGGATGATGGGCATTGATGGCCAGATCCAACGGGTCGCTGCCATTGGAATGCTTCAGATAGGAGCTGTACTCATAATAACTCTGGCGATTGGCGTGACTGGCGGATACTTGCCAATCCAGACTCTGATCCGGATCCAGTTGCCAGGTGTGGCGTAAATTGAAGCGGGTAGTGCGCATACCATTGCGATAATCATTGCCATTATTGTCGTAATCAAAGCCATCGTCGCGCTGACCAGATAGGCTCAAGCGCCAGTTGTGTTGCAGCGAGCCACTGCTATGACTGGCATACCAGTCGCTCTCGTCCCGGTTGCCGTGAGTGTATTTCAGCGTGGTGCCATGACTTTCCTGCGGCAGGCGAGTGATGATGTTGATTACGCCCATCAGCGCGTTGGCACCATAGGCGGCGGTATTGGGGCCTCGGAACACCTCGATACGGTCGATATCCTCTATTGCCAGGGCCAACTCAGTCCAATCCACGGTGGCAAGGCCGGGCCGATACACCGAGCGGCCATCCACCAGCACCTGCAGCCGACGGGCCTCGGTGACGTTGGTGCCGTGGTAATTCACGTTTATCTGATTGCCCCGGCGATAGCCGATATGCATGCCTGGCACCAGTCGCATCAGCTCAGGGATGTTTCGCGCTCCGGTCGCTCGGATCAGATCGCGATCGATGACTGTCATGCTGCCGGGCACATCGGCAGGCGCCTGCTGCAAGCGAGTGGCGCTGAGTACCGTCGGCAACTCGAGCGGGTCAAGGCTGCTGGCTGCTATTGGCAATCCAGGCAGGCAAAAGCACAGGGTTGACAGCAATACAGGAGCAGGCGAGGAGAGGGTCGGCATCGGCTAAAATCCATTTTGCAATGTCTGCATGGTAACGGTGCGATGCGGTTTTTTCATCATCGCTTCGCTGTTATTGTTGGTGGACATATACTGTGGGCTGTTTATCAGTCTCAAAGGAACTTGCATGACCGACCTCAAGGGGCCCGTAACTGTATTGGGTGGCGGAAGTTTCGGCACCACCCTGGCTAACCTGTTGGCGACCAACGGTGTACCCACCACGCTCTGGCTGCGTGATGAAGAACAGGCTGCAGCCATGCGCGAGAAGGGCGAAAACACCCGCTATCTTCCTGGCATCAAACTTGATCAGAGGCTGGTCATTTCCAGCGATGCAGAAACGGCGCTGCGCGCCTCCCGTCTGGTATTTCTGGCCATTCCCAGCGGTGCCTTCCGCAGTGTGCTGCAACAGCTTGGTTCCGCCTTGGCTGGCAAGGGATTAATCAGTACCACCAAGGGTATTGAGCAGCCGGGCTTTCTGATGATGAGCCAGATTGTCGAGCAGGAAGTACCCTCTGCGCGCGTAGCTGTTTTATCCGGACCCAACCTGGCGCGGGAAATAGCCACCGGCGCACTGACCGCAACCGTGATTGCCAGTGATGATGCTGAGCTGAACGCTGAAGTGCAGGCGGTCCTGGGTTGTTCCAGTCTGCGGGTGTACGCCAGCTCAGATCGTTATGGTGTGGAACTCGGTGGCGCGTTGAAGAACGTTTATGCCATCATTTCCGGCATGGCGGCTGCCATGGGTGTAGGCGAGAATACGCGTAGCATGTTGATTACCCGCGCCTTGGCGGAAATGACCCGGTTTGCTGTACATATGGGAGCCAACCCCATGACCTTCCTCGGCCTGGCCGGTGTAGGTGATTTGATCGTCACCTGTACTTCACCCATGTCCCGTAATTACCAAGTGGGCCATGCGCTGGGTAAAGGTTTATCGTTGGAAGAAAGCGTCGCCCGGCTGGGTCAGGTAGCGGAAGGGGTGAACACGCTCAAGGTGCTGCACCAGAAGTCCCAGCAGGAGCAGGTCTATATGCCGCTGGTGGCGGGTCTGCACGCCATCATCTTCGAACAGAAGCCGCTGACCGAGGTCATTGGTAAGCTGATGAGCGCCGAACAGAAGCACGACGTTGAATTTTCCGCTTTCATGTCCTGCACGGTACCAAACAAGGAGCCACAATGAATACTTTTAAAGACAACATCACCGATCCGGATTTCTGGTTACGGTTGCTATATACGCTGCTATTCGCGTTGGCTTGGCAGGTAATTGAGCTCTTGCTGGCCGTGATCCTGGTATTGCAGATCGTTTTTCGTCTGTTCAGTGGTAAGCCCCACGCGGATCTGGCTGGGCTGGGTAACAGCCTGTCCCAATATGCGTGGCAGATAGGCCGTTATGTTACCGGCGCCAGCGAAGTGAAGCCCTGGCCGTTCCTGGAATGGCCAGCAGCGGATGCCGAATGGCAACCGCGCCCCGCCTCGGATCCGGTTACGGTTGATCCTCAAACCAGCACGCCGGCTGCTGCTGCGCCGCCGGTGTCTCCCGTCGCGCCCGTGCCGCCTGCGGGTACGCCCCGTGCAGAGGCAGACATCCCTGCCGAGACGCTGCCTATCGTGGAGCCGGATGCGCCGGTAGTGGATCCTGCTGTTGATCAATCAGAACCGCCGCTTGTTCAGCCGGTCGATGAGCTGGATGGGGATCAAGCTGCAGAGGATAAGCCGACACCATGAGGATGTGGCTGCTGCGTCATGGTCAGGCTGAAGCTAAGGCGGCTACCGATGCGCAAAGACGTTTGACCGAGGTCGGCCGGCAGGAGGCGCTGACCATGGCCCGCCGGCTCCAGCATGAACCGTTGGACGTCATTCTCGCCAGCCCCTATACAAGAGCGCAGCAAACCGCCGAACTGGTGCGTGACCATCTGGGGGTGCGTCGAGGCATCGTGACGGTCGACTGGGCCACGCCGGACGATGACCCACTGGCGGTTCTGGATCAGCTTGCCGAGCGTTCCGAGGCAAATATTCTGTTGGTCAGCCATCAGCCGCTGGTGGGACAGTTATTGAGCCTGGCGATAGACGGACACCGGCAAACGTACTACCCGATGCCGACAGCGGGGCTGGCTTGTCTTGATATGGCGTTGCCCGCCGCGGGCGTAGCCGAACTGGTAGAACTGAGTAATCCGGCCAACATACCCGGTTAGAAGGGGCATCCAACTGCCGATAATAATAAAAATGGATAACGGAGCGGTGCATGGAAAGTCAGACGGAGAAAGTTGTTCTCCCAATACTGGAAGCTTTCTTCCGTCATGAACGGAAGCACCCGCACCGTACCTACCTGATTCAACCGCTGGGGGACGGCAAGAAGCAGCAGTTGAGTTGGGCCGAGGTGGGGGATCAGGCACGGCGGTTTGCCAACTGGTTGCGTCAACAGCCACTGCCTGAGCGCAGCCACATCGCGATCATTTCAAAAAACTGTGCCCACTGGATCATCGCTGATCTGGCCATCTGGATGGCCGGGCATGTCTCGGTACCCTTGCAGCCAACCCTGTCGGCTCATGCCATGCGGCAGATCCTCGAACATTCCGAGGCTCGTATGGTGATTATGGGTAAGCTCGATCGTTGGGAAGATATACGCGGCGCTCTGCCGGCCAGTCTGCCCAGAGTCGGTCTGCCGCTGGCTGAAGTGGATGACAGCGTACAGCCCTGGGATCAGTTGCAAGCCGAGACAGCGCCAATACAGCAGGTCATCCTCCGGGCGCCTTCTGATCTGGCAACCATCATTTACAGCAGCGGCACCACAGGTTTGCCCAAGGGCTGCATGTTGAGCTTTGACAGCATGTATTTCGCGGCGAAGAGTTACCTGCGGCTGTTTCTGGTGACGGATCAGGATCGGGTACTGTCCTGGCTACCGCTGTCCCATATCGCCGAACGGCAGTTTGTCGAGATGCAATCGCTGTTGTCGGGTATGACGGTATATTTTGCCCACAGCCGGGCCAGCTTCATCCGGGATATTCGCCGCGCCAGGCCGACGCTGTTTTTGGGTACCCCGGCTACCTGGCAGCAGATTCGCCAAGGCGTACAGCAGCGGATGCAGCAACGGGTGTTGAATCGGGCCATGGGTATTCCCCTGTTACGCAAGCGTGCTGCGCTGAAGCTGCTGGATCAGGCAGGGCTGGATCAAGTGCGCTTCGCTGTGGTCTGTTGTGATACCACGCCGACCGAGACCATGGATTGGTATCACCGTACCGGCGTCAAGCTGTTCGAGATCTACGGACTCACCGAGAACTGTGGTTATTCCCATGTGGGACGCCCGGGACGTTTCCGCCCAAGCTGGTGTGGGCTGCCTAATCCAGGGGTTGAATGCCGGTTGGATGAGCGAGGCGAGCTGCTGGTGCGTAGCCAGGCGAATATGCTCGGCTATTTCAAGAATCCACAGCGCACCTCTGGCGTGCTGGATGAACAGGGCTTTCTGCATACGGGTGATCGGGGTGAGATCGATCAGGAAGGCTATCTGCGGCTGAGCGGGCGGATGAGCGATCTGTTCCATACCTCCGAGGGCAAGCTGGTGGTACCGCAACCGATCGAACATGGGCTGCTGAACCATCCACTGATTGAATATGCCTGTGTGGCGGGTAACGGCTTGCCAGCACCGCTGGCTCTGGTGTCCTTGACCGAAGCGGGTCGACAGCTACCCCGACATGAGGTGGAGAGGGAGCTGGATGCTCTGTTGCATCAGGTGAACAGTCGGTTGTTACGTCATGAGCGATTGGCCTGTCTGGTTGTCAGCAGCGACGCCTGGCAGGAAGATTGCGAGGCCATAACCGCTACCCAGCAGTTGCGCCGCGGGGTCATCCGTGCTCGTTATCATGATCGGTTTGGTGATTGGCTGGTCAGCGGCACTACCATCGTTTGGCAATAACCCCTGCGTAGCGGCAGGTATTATGTAGCGGCATTCACGTCCGGGCAGACGCTTGTCTCCAGCAGGCAGTGTTCTTTACATTTATCCTGAATACATCAACTAAGACGGAAACCCATGGGTAGTCATGAAATACGTTTTACCCTGCCATCAATTGAGATAGCCGGAAAGGTGTGGGGTGAGCCGGGCGCGTTACCGGTTATCGGTTTGCATGGCTGGCTGGACAATGCAGCGACCTTCGATTTGATTGGCCCTGAGTTGAATAATGCTCACCTTGTGGCGTTGGATCTGCCGGGACACGGTTTGTCCGGCCATCTTCCCGCCGGCGGATACAGCCTATGGCAACAGGCGACCACCGTATTACAGGTGGCCGATGATCTGGGCTGGGAGCGCTTCGCGCTGCTCGGCCACTCCATGGGGGGCATCATCAGTTGCATTCTTTCCGGAACGCTGCCGGAACGGATCATGGGGGCGGCGATGATCGACGGGCTGTTACCGGTCACCGGTGAGGCGCAGGACGCTCCGCAACAGATGGCTCGCTTTTTTCATGCCAGTCAGGCGCTGGCGCACAAGCGTAAGCCGGTATACGACTGTGCTGACAAGGCGGTGAGCGCCCGTGTATTGGGCGGCACCTCGCGCATTTCCCGAAGCGCAGCTGCTCGCCTGGCAGAACGGGGGCTGATGCCGGAGCAGGGCGGATGGATATGGCGAACCGACCCGCAATTGATGTTGCCGTCACCGGTGCGGCTCACCTCTGAGCATGCTATTGCCTTTGCTGAAGCCATCACCACACCTACCTGCTTGGTACTTGCCAGTGAAGGTGTGATGTCCAAACGGGCGCTGTTGTTGGAGCGAATCAACAGCTTTACGCACATCCAGACGCATCACCTGGAGGGCGACCATCATCTTCACCTGGAAGAGGCTGCGCCATCTGTTGCAACAATTATCGACAGCTTTTTCCAAACCCTTGCTTGACCCGGCGCTGCTGCTGGGCAAGTCTGAACATCAGCCGGGATGATTCAATCCCCTGTCAGTTCAAAGCGAGAATCCTGGCCAGTATGGCGGCCGGGCCCTTGTCCAAGGAGTATTGATGCGTTTGCATATATGGAATCGCCCATGGGTGATGCGACCGACGTTGTTGAGTCTGGCGCTGATGATAGCGGCACCGCTGAGTGCCGCGGACAATCTGGTCATCAACCCCTTTCCCCGTGCTGAAGTAGCCAGAGAGCGGGTTCAGGACAATACCGAGCATACCGTGGTGATTGGCAATATCCGCCGGATCAATAACCAGCTGCGGGCTGAGCGGGAAGTGCAAGCCGTTGGCGAACTGATTCGTACCTCATGGCGCATTCCTGCTGGCCACGGGGCGCGGGAAGCCTTGGGGCATGCCGTGGCCCAACTGCAACAGCATCCGCACACAACGCTGTTTTTCTGTGAAGGTCGGGAGTGTGGCAGCAGCAGTCTGTGGGCCAATCAGGTTCTGGATTATTCCCGGCTGTACGGCCCGGAAGACAATCAGATGTATCTGGTTGTGCGGCTGGATGATGAGCCGCAACGCTTCATCAGCTTGTACGCCATCACCAGGGGTAATCAGCAGGTCTACCTGCACGTGGATCAACTGACGCCAGCGCACCCTGTCACCGACACGCTCTACCCGACACCTGCGACCCTCGGCAAGATATTGCATGCCGAGAACGAGCTGCTATTGCCGGACATGAACGCTGTCGACGAGCACACTGATAAGGAGCAGGCGTGGCTGGGTCTGGTTGCGCGTATGCTGCGCTCGGATAATCGACTGCGCGTTCAGGTGGATGGGGCCAGCGCTCCGGAGTTTGTCCAAGGGCTTCTGGATCGGGGCATCAGCCGGCAGAGGCTGGAAGTTGGACAACCGACGCCAACCGATGGCATTCGACTGGAAAAGCGCTAATCCTGAAGCACTCGCTGCGAGCCCTGAGTTCAGGGCTCCGCGGGATTGCCATCTGTATTGCTCAAGGAGTGCGCTGGGCACCGCGCCTGGGGCGCAGGGTGAGGCGATCTGGTAGAGCCTGAATCCCCAGCCAGTCGAACAACTGCGCGCGGTAGTTACCCTGAGCAAATAGCTTCGCCTGATCATGATAATGCCGATCGAACGGATTGCCGGACTGGCCCATGGGATTGATGCCCAGCGAACTGGCTGGGTCGGCGAGGTCTATCAGACGGCGAGTGGAGGGCCCGGCGGTGACGTCATAACGCTCATTTCCGCGATTGAATACCATGTTGTTCAGACTGCCGGTGGTGCCGCTGACCGCTACTCGCTCGCTGTTCAGACGCCCGGCAAAGGGAATTTTGTCAGCCAGCGGGTGTTTATGCTGAACGTGCGCCGCCTTGCCCCATGTCCACTTTTGGGGATCCCTACCCCACTCTTCACTGAGTTGCTTCACTGTGGCTGTCCAGGCCTGTTCGATGGCGGACTGACGGCCATCCATGGTCGGCTGTTGACGGTTATCCCACCAGGGCGAGGCGGGTTTCCAGTACAGGCTGGCCAATGACTTGCGGGCCATGAAAGTATCGCGGAAATGACTGTAATGATCGCCCAGCTCATCGGCAAAGAGCGCTGCCAGCAGATTATCTTCCCAGCGTTGGAAAATCAGCGCAGCGGCACTATCGGGTTGGAAATGGCCGTCCCATTCGCTCAGCAACTGGCTGGCGGCAATCGCGGTCTGGTGTTGTTGTTCCGGCAGCAAGGTGCTATCAAACAGGGGCAGGGCATCTTCAATCATGGCCAGCGCCAGAGGACGCTGACTATCCAGCTGCATGGCCTTGAAGCTGGCGAAATCAAAGTTGTCCTGGCCGGCCAATAACGACGCCAGTCGTTCAGCCCGCTCGGCGGGTGCGTAATAGCCCGGCACCGCACGCCGGGGATTGCTGGGCGGATAGGGGCTGTTGGTGTTGTAGATATAGCCTTCACGGGGATTGATTACCCGTGGGTTGGCAGCAAAGGGCTGGTAGCCGAGAAAGTCATGCTGGCGGTTGGCGCCATCCAGCAGGGAAAAGCTGTTGTTGCTGTTGGGCCAGCGCTTGAGTCGCCCAGTCGCCCACATGGCGATGTTGTCATTCACATCGGCGTAAAGCACATTCAATCCCGGCGACCAATGCAGTGCCGCTGCGGCTTCGAACTCGGCCATGCTGGTAGCTCGGGAATACTGGTAGAAGGCTTCGCTGGAATCACTACCGGGGGTCAGGAAAGTCCAGAACAGGCTTACCGGTGGGGTTGCCGCCTCGCCCTCGGCTCGCTCCGCCAGTACCATGTCGTCGTTGATGATGGGGCCATGGCGGGAATTGCGCAGGCGAATCAGGCGGTCTTCCTGGTTGCGCACCTTGATCACTTCTTCGTGTACTTCCAGATCCTGCCAGCGATCACCCGCCCGTACCTGCATCGGGTTGTCCGGGTTCAGCTGTTCCCGGTAGAAGTCGATCTCGTCATTCATCAGCATGGTCACACCCCATGCGTGATGGGGCGTGTGGCCGAGCAGCGGGAAGGGGATGCCGCCCAGGAAGTGACCGTACACTTCATGCTCCGGGGTGCGGATATGCGCTTCGTACCACACGCCGGGGACAGCAAAGCCAATATGGGGATCGTTAGCCAGCAATGGTTTGCCACTGGCGCTCAAGCGTCCATTGACCGCCCAGGCGTTACTCCCATGGAACTGGCCGACCGGAATTTGTTCTTGCACCGTCGCCAACTGTTCCAGCAGCGGTTGGAGTAATACTGTCTGATCCATGGATGTCGCCGCTCGGCGTGCCGGCAAGGCTTCCGGTGCGCTGGGTAACAGATCCTGGGTATGTCTCTCACCAAGAGTACCGCGCACATGATCCATCAGAGCATCGGTACGAAACCCTTCGGCGAAGGAGTAAGCCATGTAGCCCATGGTGTGAGCCACGTCTTCCAGTGAGAAGTAGTCCGGCTTGGCCAGCAGAAGCAGGCGGTACTCCACCGGAATCCGGCCCTGGTCAATGTACTGGTTGATGCCGTCCTGATAGGCCTGAATCAGTTGAACATGGGGTTTGTCAGCGTTGGCCCGGAGCTGATTGGCATACTGTCTGGCGTAACGGCTGATGCCCAGGGTGCGAAAGAACTTGTCGGTCGCATAACTTTCCTGCCCAAACAGCTCTGCCAGACGCCCTCCGCCAACACGACGCAGAATATCCATCTGAAACAGGCGATCCTGCGCATGCAGATAGCCCAGCGCCCGGTAGGCGTCGTGATCGTTCTGCGCATCGATATGGGGCACACCCCAGGCATCGAAATACACCTGGACTTCCTGGTGCAGATTCTTCAGACGCAGGCTACCGCTACGCTGCGCTTCGGCGGTGTGTAGAATCCAATGGCCGAGGGCGGCGGCTGCAATTACAAGGATGAGCAGAGCAGCAAGAATTTTCAGACTAAAGAGGGTGCGACGCTGGATCACGGTGGGCCTTGTAGCAGAGAATGAACGACGGAACGGGAAATCATGCTGAGAGACTGATCCGCCGTCAATCAACATTCAACATGGGATGCGGGAAAATGACAAAAAGCGTTGCGCTGGTGCTGGGCAGTGGTGGAGCTCGGGGCTACGCTCATATTGGTGTCATCGAGGAAATTGAACGGCGTGGTTACAGTATCGACTGCATCGCCGGTTGCTCCATGGGTGCCGTGGTCGGTGGCGTCTACGCCGCCGGAGGCTTGCCCGCCTACCGCGATTGGGTATCCGGGTTAGCCTATCTGGACATGCTGCGGCTGCTGGATTTCGGTTTTGGCAATCTGGGGGCGATTCGTGGCGAGCGGATTTTCGGGCGGCTGCATGAGATTCTAGGTGAGATCAATATCGAGGACCTGCGTATTCCTTTCACCGCCGTTGCCACTGACCTGACCAACCAGCAGGAAGTATGGTTTCAGCAGGGCTGTCTGCATCAGGCCATGCGCGCTTCAGCGGCTATTCCCAGTCTCTTTTCGCCGGTGCGTCAGGGCAATCGGGTGCTGGTCGATGGTGGGTTGCTCAATCCTCTGCCGATCAATCCGGTGGTCTCTGCTCACTGTGATCTGATCATGGCGGTCAATCTCAACGCCAGTAGCAACGGTTATGTGCTGCCCGTCATCCCGCGTCCGGCCCCGATCCGGCAACAGCTGGAAGGCTGGGTGGAATCCCTGCGCCTGCGCAATCTGCTGAGCTGGCACGGTGATGAGGAGGAAGAGGGCGATAAAGTACAGAAACTGGAATATCAGACCGCAGAGGTGGCGCCTGCGCAGATTGCGGCGAGTCGCGCTGAAGCTGAGGGTCAACCGGTACAGGCCGATATCCATGTTGGGCCAGCCAGTATGCTGGAATTGATCAACCTGTCCTTCGAGACCATGCAGACGTCATTGACCCGCTACAAGATTGCCGGTTACCCGCCGGATGTGGTGTTCGATATTCCGAAACGCCTATGCCGCTTCTTCGAGTTCCAGCGCGCCCCGGAATTGATTGAATTGGGGCGCATGGTGGCCAGTGACACGCTGGATAAGTTCGAGGCGCGTCACCACGGGCATTAATCCTCGCGCCCGTCGAGCATCTCACGGCGCAGTAGCACGTATACCGAGCCGGTGCCGCCATGACGGGGCACGCAGGAGGTAAAGGCCAGCACTTTGGGATGCTGACGCAGCCATGTGTTGACGTGGCTCTTGAGTATGGGTTTGCGGCCATCCTTGCGCTGTGCCTTGCCATGAGTAATGCGTACACAACGTACTTCAATGCGGGTGGCTTCTGAGATGAACTCCCACATCAGCTCCCGGGCGCGATTCACGCTCAAACCATGCAGGTCTATACTGCCATCGAAGGGAATCTGGCCGGCCTTGAGCCTGCGTAGTTGACCTTCCTGCACGCCATTGGCAGCCCAGGCCAGCTCTTCTTCTGGTTGTACGTCGATTACAAACTGATCAGATAGCCCGTCTACCCGGGTACTTTGTTGGGATTGGCTGGCGCGCTCACGGCGGTTCTGCAGCTGAACGGTGTCGATGCGTGCCTTGCCGGTATCAGCTTGATCAACGTAGATGGGTTTGACGCCCTTGATGGCTTGGCAGAACAGTTCCCGTTCGTCCGCTTCGTCGTGATCCTGGGTCATGCTTGCGCTTGCTCTGTGCGACGTGAAAAGAGCGGCAGTCTAACATTTGCTGCCCGCGACTGCCCGGGTCAGCTCAACGCAATACCACCCACAGCAGCATCAGTGCTTGAAATACAGAAAAGACGATCAGACAGCCAATCGCGAAGCGGTGCCCGAGGTCGTTACGCTTATATTCATCCAGCCGCGCCTGCAATGTCGTCAGCTGAGCCTGCTGTTGGCGGTTCTGTAGTTCCTGATCGCGTAGCTGCTGGAGAATCTCGCCTACGTGCAGGCGCTGCACCCGTTCGATATTCCAGCTGGCCACCAGATCGCCTACCCGGTTGGCCTGAGCCTTGCCCTGGGTGCGTGCGTCGTTATCGTAGGTCTGGTGGAAACCTGCCCGTTTGAGCAGGCGTTCACGCATCTGTCTGGCTTCCTCGTCTACCACATCGCTGCTGTGCAGGGTGATGGGCGTGACGGCATAATCCGCGTACTTGCGCTGCGCCCAATCGATCAGTTGTGCCAACAGAAAGCCAGCGACACCCCGCTGAGCGGGAAAAATACGTACGCCCTGCAATGGCCCGAAACGAACCCGCTGGTGCTTGTGGTCGATCAGTAGCTCAAGATAATTGGTTCCTGCTGGAACGCTTTCATCATCAATGCGCAGTTCCAGCCGCAGTAATTCGAGGCTCGCCACCTGTTCGTGGGTGACGGCAATCTGCGCCAGCCGCTCGCCGTGCAGCATCAGACGTCCCTTGTACACAGGCTTCAATTGAATCCAGTAGTACTCTGAAGGACGAGCGTAGGCAAAGGGATCCCGCGGGGGAGCGGCTCCTGCTGCCGGGCTGGTGGGCTGTTCGTCGGACATGCTTATTCCTTCCTGAATACCCTGTTATCGGTTGCCTCGGATAATTCTTGAATTCTACCCGGCAATCAGCGCCTGCCATACCAAGCGTAGCGCCAATAGCGTCAGCAGGATATTGAATATCAGTGTAAAACGTCGGTCGCTCAGACGACGCAGCAGACGCAGGCCCAGCCAGGTGCCGAGTGCGCCGGCTGCTACCATCAGCAAAATCAGTCCAAGCCATTCGGCAAATACAAATCCAGCGGCGCCATAAATGATGGCCTTGGGCGCATGCTGCAGGCACATGGCGGTAGCAAAGGTGGCCACGGTAGAAAAACGCTCGCCTTGTTGCTGCTGTTTGACGAAGGCTGCTACCAGCGGGCCGGTGGCACCAACAAACAGGCTGATAAAGGTGGTCAGCGCGGCGGCAATCAGGGTGCCCACGGCGCCGGTAGCGATGGCCGGAATAGGGGGGCCCCAACAGAGCAGTAGAATAAAACCAGCAATAGATAGCTGCACGATAGCGAGCGGCAGCTCAATCAGGAACAGGCTGCCCAACCAGGCCCCGAGCAAAGCGCCAGGGGCGAACCATAAAATCAGGTGCAGATTGATGTGCCGCAGGGTCATGCTGGCGCGGCTGAGATTGGAACCCAATTGCACCATGCCATGCATTGGAATGATCGCTGCCGGCGGAATGACGATGGCCATGATCGCCAGCAACAGAACGCCGCCGCCAATCCCCAGTGAAGCGGTGATTGCTGAGGTGACGGCAGACACCAGAATCAGTCCGGTGGCTGCGACAGGCGACAGGCTGGCGGGTAACAGCAAATCAAACAGTGCTTGCATCGAGTGGCTTCTGATCGGCAGTGTGCCGCAACAGTGTAATCAACTCTGTCCATGCCAACCATCCGGGCGTGTTTTAGCCCCGCCCCGGACTGTCACCCGTGCTGCCGGGACGCTATACTTCGCCTTTCATTGATTCGAGATGGATGGCACGCATGGCCGGAAACACCCTGGGCACTCTGTTTACCGTCACTACCGCTGGTGAAAGTCATGGGCCGGCGTTGGTTGCCATCGTCGATGGGTGCCCGCCGGGGCTGGAGCTTTGCGCAGCGGATCTGCAACTGGATCTGGATCGGCGCAAGCCCGGTACCAGTCGGCATACCACTCAGCGCCAGGAACCGGATGAAGTGGAAATTCTGTCCGGGGTTTTTGAAGGGCGAACCACGGGCTGCCCGATTGGCCTGTTGATTCGCAATACCGATCAGAAATCCAAGGATTATTCCGCGATCAAGGATCTGTTTCGCCCGGCCCATGCCGATTACAGCTATCACCACAAGTACGGCATCCGTGATTACCGCGGTGGTGGGCGCTCTTCCGCCCGGGAAACGGCCATGCGTGTGGCGGCCGGCGCGATAGCACGCAAGTACCTCGCCAGTCAGGGTATCAGTGTACGTGGCTATATGAGCCAGCTGGGGCCGATCGACATTCCATTCAAGAGCTGGGATGCGGTCAGCCAGAACGCCTTCTTCAGCGCTGATCCGGACAAGGTGGAGGAGCTGGAAGCCTATATGGATCAACTGCGTCGGGATCAGGACTCGGTGGGCGCGAAGATCACCGTGGTTGCTGAAGGTGTACCGCCGGGTTTGGGTGAGCCGATTTTTGACCGGCTGGATGCGGA
This sequence comes from uncultured Halopseudomonas sp., assembly GCA_964474945.1. Taxonomy (GTDB): domain Bacteria; phylum Pseudomonadota; class Gammaproteobacteria; order Pseudomonadales; family Pseudomonadaceae; genus Halopseudomonas. Next base: position 56,050 of record CAYYUQ010000008.1, read on the forward strand.
GCTGGCCTACGCACTGATGAGTATCAACGCGGTCAAGGGCGTGGAAATCGGTGCAGGTTTCGCCTCCGTTGCCCAGCGCGGCACTGAGCATCGCGACGAGTTGACGCCAGACGGCTTCCTGAGTAATAACGCCGGCGGCGTATTGGGCGGTATTTCCTCGGGCCAGCCGGTAGTCGCGCATCTGGCGTTGAAACCGACATCCAGTATCACCACACCCGGCCGCTCGATTGATGTGGATGGCAATCCGGTCGAGCTGATCACCAAGGGTCGCCATGATCCCTGTGTCGGTATTCGTGCTACGCCGATCGCCGAAGCGATGATGGCATTGGTGCTGATGGATCACCTGCTGCGGCATCGGGCGCAGAACGCCGATGTGCATGTGAATACGCCTGTATTGCGCCAGCTCTGATCCCCGCAGATGCAGCCGAGTACGTTCGGCTCTGGGCCGGCTGAGATGCCATACTGGCGTCTTTCCGGCTTCTATTTCTGCTACTTCGCCCTGTTGGGCGGAGTGGCTCCCTTCCTGTCGCTGTACTTTCACCATCTGGGCTTTTCCGCTGCGCGCATTGGCGAGCTGATTGCCATCCCGCTGTTGATGCGCTGCCTGGCGCCGAATCTATGGGGCTGGCTGGGCGACCGCAGTGGCCGGCGGTTACTGATCGTCCGTGTCGGAGCCTTGCTGACTGCGCTTACCTTCAGTGCCATTTTCTGGCGTCAGGATTACCTCTGGCTGGCATTGGCCATGGCGCTGCACAGCTTTTTCTGGCACGCGATTCTGCCGCAATTCGAAACCATTACCCTGAATCATCTGGGCGCCCAATCGAGTCGCTATAGTCAGATCCGCCTGTGGGGCTCGGTGGGCTTTATCGTTACCGTGGTGGTGCTCGGGGCGTTGCTGGATAGCTTCAGTCTGGATATCTATCCGCAGGCCATGTTCGGCATCATGCTGGGTATCTTCTGTTGCAGCCTGCTGGTGCCGCCGGTACCGCATACAGCTGCGCGATCCGACAGCGTCTCCGTCAGCGGCTTTCTGAAACAGCTGCGTAGTCCGGGCGTGGTGATGTTTTTCTGTTGCGTCGCATTGATGCAGCTGTCGCACGGCCCGTATTACACCTTTCTGACACTGCATCTGGAGGCGTTGGGTTACACCAGAGGCCTGATTGGTGCTCTGTGGGCGCTCGGCGTGGTGGCAGAAATTGTGCTGTTCCTATTGATGGGTCGTTTGCTGGCGCGATTCTCGTTGAAGCGAATGTTGATTGCCAGCTTTGCCCTGGCCGCGTTGCGTTGGCTGCTGCTCGGCTGGCTGGCCGATAGCCTGGCCGCGCTGATTGCCGCTCAGCTGATGCATGCAGCCACCTTCGGTTGTTTCCATGTGGTCGCGGTACACTTTGTGCAGCGCACTTTCAGCGAGCAGTTACAGGGCCAGGGGCAGGCGCTGTATGCAACATTGTCCGGTTGTGGGGGTGCCTTGGGTGCGCTCTATGCCGGTTACAGCTGGAGCACGCTGGGCGCAGGCTGGACTTTCTCGCTGGCAAGCCTGGCTGCTGCAGTGGCCGCGCTGTTGCTGCTGCGTCGCATGCCCGCCTGAGTCGAACGCCGGGGCTGATGGTCTATAGTGGCAGCAGTCGGAGGAATAAAATGAATACCAATTTCATCATTGTGATTGTCGGCATGAGCTTGCTGTTGATGGTGTTGGCGGCCATCAGCAGCGTGGCCCAGAGCGACGTGCCCCGGAGTGATAAGGCGGGCTGGATTCTGCTGCTTGTGCTGCTGCCCTTGCTGGGCTGGGCTATCTGGTGGGGCAAAGGGCCAAAACGAGCATGACACAGCAACAGGACAGGAGGGTGGCGCTGGTGACCGGTGCCGCAAGGGGAATTGGAAAGGGTATTGCCAGCAGTCTGTTACGCGCTGGCTGGGCCGTTGTGCTGGGTGATGTGGATGCTGTCGAAGGATTGCAGACGGCCGAAGAGTTGGCGCGTCTGGGCAGTGTGGAGTTCGTCGCCATGGATGTGGCTGATGAAACCAGCGTGCAGGCCGCATTGGAGCAGATCGAAGGGGATTTCGGGCGGCTTGACGGGCTGGTAAATAATGCCGGTCTGGCTGATCCGGATAATGGCCCCCTGGAACAATTGGCCCTGGAAAGCTGGAACGGGGGTGTCATAAATTTTGTGTTTGGGCATAACATGTTGCAGCAGAGGATGCAT
>CAYYUQ010000009.1:0-55593 GCA_964474945.1 uncultured Halopseudomonas sp.
CAACCGGCAAGCAGTCGTTCCGACCACCGTGCTCTCGAAAGGCCGCTAATGTAATCGGCGAGGTGTTGCGAGTCAACCTCTGATCGTTAAATATTTCTGCTGTACTGACCTGACAGGCTGGAACGACCACCAGATACCAGGGTTCATCGACCTCGACTGGAGTCAATTGTTCGCCTACGCCCTCGGCCCATGCCGCACGTCCGCGAACGAATACAGGTACGTCTGCACCCAGTTTCAATCCCATATCGGCTAACTGATCTTCACTGAAGCCGGTTTGCCATAATCGATCAAGGCCGACCAGGGTGGTGGCTGCATTGGAACTGCCACCGCCAATACCGCCCCCCAGCGGCAGGCGCTTGTCCAGACGGATATCCGCTCCCAGAGGGGTGCCGCTGGCTTGCTGCAATTGTCGGGCGGCGCGAACGATCAGGTTGTCCTCGGGCGCGACGCCGGGCAGCTCTGTCAGCAAGCGGATCTGCCCATCATCCCTCAGGGTGAAATGCAGTGTGTCGCCGTAATCGAGAAACTGGAACAGTGTCTGTAGCAGGTGGTAGCCGTCGCTGCGGCGGCCGGTAATGTGCAGGAACAGATTCAGCTTGGCTGGTGCCGGGAGGCTCAGGGTATGGGCGGTCATTCTGAGGCGCGGGGCTCCCAGTTGGTGATAACGAGGGTCAGTAGCATGTCGTAGCCGGACAATTGCAGGCGCTGCGGCAATGGAACACCATCGATTTGCTGGTACCGGCTGTATTCCACCGTCCAGCCCGCTTGGGCGAGTCTGGCCAGTTGGCTGTTCGGGTTGAGTTGCAGGCGGCTGGGGCTGTCCGGTGCAGGCAGTCCGCGCACCCACCAGAGCAGGTGTTCCACCGGTAGTCGCCAGCCGACCTGCTGTTCCAGCAGGGCTTCGGCGGAAACAGCGGATGCGGGCGGCTGTCCCGCAATATCCAGTATTACACCCTGATCATTACCCAGGATTCGAGTGGCGCCGCGGCCGAGGGGGCCGGACAGGCGGATGTCATATTCATCCTGATGCTGTAACCAGTACAGGGTACCGCTACCGGATTCGCTGGGTGCACGAACCCCCAGCTTGCCTTGCAGCGTCCAGCTGTCCAGCGGCGTAACCAGCTTGCGGTGCGCCTGCCAGGCTGCGGTGTCGCCGCCAAACTCCAGCGTTTCCCGGTGATGCAGATTGCTACAGGCACCCAGCACCAGGGTCAGGGTCAATACAAGCAGATTGCGTAAGGTTCGCATGCTAGTGGGCCTTCAGACGTTCACGGGTGGCATCAATCAACGAGGTGTCATCGGCACCCTCGGCGGCGTCATCCCAGACCTGGCGGGCCTCCCGCTGTTTGCCCTGTTGCCAGAGGACTTCGCCCAGGTGAGCACCCACTTCAGCATCGGGGAAGGCAGCAAAGGCGCGGCTCAGGAGCTCTTCAGCCAGCTCCAGATTGCCGAGTCGGTAGTGTACCCAGCCCAGGCTGTCGAGAATGGCAGGGTCTTCTGGCTTGAGTTTGTGGGCCCGTTCAATCAATAGCAGCGCTTCATCAAGACGCTCGTTGCGGTCAGCCAGCGTGTAGCCCAGGGCATTGAGTGCCATGCTGTTGTCCGGTTCGCGCTGCAGGATTGAGCGTAAATCTGCCTCCGCCGCCGCTGGATCGCCGAGGCGTTCAGAGAGGATGGCACGGGTATAGAGCAGGTTGGTGTTGAGCTCGAACTCGGTCAGTGCTTCGTTGGTCAGTTGCAATGCCTGCTGGGTTTGAGTTGGCATCAGTGTTTCGATTTCCAGCAGGTACAGTTCCCGTGCGCGCTGCGGGTTGCGGCTGCGCTCATCTCGCATCAACGCGCTCAACTCATCCAGACGCTGTTGCTCAATCAACAAGCGACTGATGCGCAGGCGGGAAGGTAGATACTCGTCACCGACGCGAATGCTTTGCCAGGAGGTGATGGCCTCATCGGTTCGTCCGGCGCGCTCAAACGCGTGACCAAGATGGAAGGCGGCGGCGGTATTCCCGGGGTCGACATCCACTAATTGCTGGAGCTCCAGGATGGCGGCATCGACATTCCCGCTGTCCAGTTCGATCAGCGCCAGGGCCAGGTGCATTTCGTCATCGTCTGGGTTCTGCCGGGCCAGCTCGCGAAAATGCACGATGGCTTCGGAGTGGTTTTCCGCATTGACCAGCATTCTGGCCAGCAACAGTCGCAGCCGGTGATCTTCAGGAAACTCTTCAACCCCCTGACGCAACACCTCGATAGCCTGATCCAGTTCGTCCAGGCCGGCATGCAGACGACTCTGCAGCATGACTGACGCCGTGCTACGGTTGTGCCGGGTATGTTTTTGCAATAAGGCCAGTGCTTCCTCGGTACGTTGATCTTCCTGCAGCAGCAAGGCCGCGGCAAAACTGAGTTGAGGATTGTCGGGATAGCGCTGCAACAGCTCCATTAAGGTTTCGAGCAAGCCCTGACGGGTGTCACTGTCGGTTTGCAGGGCTGCCAACGCCAGCAGGTCAAAATGGGTATCATCCTGCAGCTGCAGAACCTGCTGCATGATGCGCATGGCGTCACGGTGCTGTCCGGCGCGGGCTAATTGAAGAGCGGCAGCGCGCAAGGCGTCCGGGTCGTCGGGTTCAACTTCGATCCACAGCAGCGCCATATCCAGTGCCTGTTTATGGGCGCCGAGAAACTCAGCAATTTCCATGGCGCGCTCGATGATGCCGGCGTCGCGCGTGACAACGGCCTGTTCCAGGTAGTTATTCAGTGCAAGATCAAAGCGGTTGCGTTGCCCGCCAATTTCAGCAGCGAGCAGCGCATACAGGGTGTCAGCTGAGAACTGACCATAAGCAACAGGCTCCTCGCTTGCTGGGGGCGCTACCACGGCCGGCGCAGCAGGCGTGGCGGTTGATTGAGGGCCTGTGGCCGCGCAGCCGCTGATCAACAAGCCGAGCGCCAGAACCAGGGTGCAGGAAGTAAAGGATGGGGTCATGAATAGTCTCGTTGCTCCGCTATCTGCGGCGGTTGCTGACAGATGATGATACAGGATGAGTTGCAAACCCACAGTGCGCAAGTGCAAGCCATTGGTGGTGACGTGAACGGGTATTTTGCGCGTCATTAGCGCAGGGAATTGATTGACGCCTGTTTAAATAGGACAATTAGCCGCTTTTAACCCGTGAATGTCGGGCTTACATCATTGAGGTGTCATGGGCTTTCTCGCAGTCGGGATCAATCACACAACGGCTTCGGTGGACGTGCGCGAGCGTGTCGCTTTCGCGCCCGATCAGTTGGCCGATGCACTGCAGCAATTGCGTGATGACACGTCATCCCGGGAAGTGGCGATTCTGTCCACTTGTAACCGGACGGAGATCTATTGCACTCAGGATCACATGGATCCGGATCGATTGATCGAGTGGGTGGCTCGTTATCATGGGCTGGAGACGCAAGCGGTAGCCCAGTGCAGCTATATTCATCAGGACGCTGGAGCGGTCAGCCACATGATGCGGGTCGCCGCCGGGCTGGATTCCATGGTGCTCGGCGAGCCGCAGATTCTCGGGCAGATGAAGGATGCCTGGCAGTATGCGCGTACCGCCGGCACCCTGGGCCCGCGGCTGGATCGACTGTTCCAGAGCACCTTCAATACCGCCAAGCAGGTACGTACCGATACGGCCATTGGTGCCAACCCGGTATCGGTGGCTTTCGCCGCAGTGAGTCTGGCGCGGCAGATCTTTTCTGATCTCAGTCGCAGCACCGCCTTATTGATTGGTGCCGGGGAGACCATTGCCCTGGTTGCCCGTCACCTTCATGAGCAGGGGGTGAGCAAGCTGATTGTGGCCAACCGTACATTGGATCGGGCTGAATCGGTCAGCACCCCGTTGGGTGGTCGGGCAATTACCCTGAACCAGATTCCTGATGTGCTGCACGAATGTGAAATTGTTATTGCTTCCACTGCCAGCCCGCTGCCTATTCTGGGCAAGGGTGCGGTGGAGCGGGCGTTAAAGAAGCGGCGACATAATCCGATGTTCATGGTCGATATTGCCGTGCCGCGGGATATCGAGCCCGAAGTCGGCAAGCTGGCGGATGTCTATCTGTACAGCGTCGACGACCTGCGTGAGGTCATCGAAGAGAATTTGCGCTCCCGTCAGGACGCAGCACTTGCGGCGGAACGCCTGGTTGAACTGGGCACCAATGAGTTCATGCAGCGCCAACGTGCGCGCGCAGCGGTGGATGTACTCAAGCGCTACCGCCAGCAGGCGGAACAGCAGCGTGACCAGGAATTGGCCAAGGCGCTGGCGCGATTGGAGCGTGGCGGCGATCCGGCGGCAGTCATGGCCGAAATGGCCCGGGCCCTGACCAACAAATTGCTGCATGAGCCCAGTGTGCAACTCAAGCGCATGAGTGCCGAGGGCCGCAGTGAGTCATTGTCGCTGGCCATGGAGCTGTTTGCGTTGGACGATGAAACGAACAGAGCACAAGGCAAATCATGAAAGCGTCACTGCTACAACGACTGGATACCCTGCGCGAGCGTTTTGAAGAATTATCCGCACTGCTCAGTGAGGCGGAAATCATCAGCGATCAGAATCGGTTTCGAGCCTACTCCAAGGAATATGCCGAGCTGGAGCCGACCGTGCAATGTTATGGCCGCTGGCTGAAAGCCCAGGCTGATCTGGATGAGGCGCGCAGCCTGCTGAAGGACAGTGATCCGGATATCCGGGCGATGGCTGAGGATGACGCAGAAAGCTGCAGCGCTGCGTTGGCGGAACTGGAAGCGGAGTTGAATCTGCTGTTGTTGCCGAAGGATCCGGATGATGAGCGTAATGTCTTTCTGGAAATTCGTGCCGGTACCGGTGGGGATGAGGCGGCCATTTTCGCCGGCAACCTGTTCCGCATGTATTCGCGCTATGCCGAGCGCCAGAACTGGCGTATCGAAGTGCTGTCGGAAAACCCCGGCGAGCATGGTGGCTACCGTGAAATCATCGCCCGGGTCGATGGCCAGGGCGTCTATGCGCATCTGAAATTCGAATCCGGCGCTCATCGCGTGCAGCGTGTGCCGGAAACCGAATCCCAGGGGCGTATTCATACCTCGGCCTGCACTGTGGCGATCATGCCCGAGCCGGATGAGCAGGCGGCTGTGGAAATCAATCCAGCCGATCTACGGGTCGATACCTTCCGTTCTTCCGGGGCGGGCGGGCAGCACGTCAACAAAACGGATTCGGCTATTCGTCTGACCCACTTGCCCAGCGGGATTGTGGTGGAGTGCCAGGAAGAACGGTCACAACACAAGAACCGCGCCAAGGCGATGGCCTTGTTGCAGGCGCGGCTGGCCAACCGCCAGCGTGAGGCGCATGAGAAAGCGATCTCCGATACGCGTCGTTCTCTGGTCGGCTCGGGTGATCGCTCCGAGCGTATTCGCACCTATAACTTCCCTCAGGGCCGGGTGACTGATCATCGGATCAACCTGACGCTGTATAGCCTGGATCATGTCATCGAAGGTGGGCTGGATGCGATTGTCGAGCCGCTGCGTCGCGAATACCAGGCTGATCAACTGGCTGCGCTGGACTCCTGAATGAGCCAAAGCATCGCCGACTCGCTTTCCCGTGCCCGGTTGTCGGGCTCGGATACGCCGCGGCTGGATGCCGAATTATTACTTGCTCATGTACTGGGCAAACCACGCAGTTATCTATTGACCTGGCCTGAGCGTGAATTGAGCGTCGAGCAACTCGACCGGTTTGATGCGCTGCTGGCGCGTCGCCGGCAAGGTGAGCCGGTGGCCTATCTGCTGGGCGAGCAAGGCTTCTGGTCGCTGGCGTTGCAGGTCAGTCCGGATACGTTGATACCCCGCCCGGATACCGAGCGGTTGGTGGAAGTGGCATTGGAACTGGGCCCTTCCGGGCCTGCGCGCGTGCTGGATATGGGTACCGGTACCGGCGCCATAGCGCTGGCGCTGGCCGCCGAGCGTAGCCAGTGGCAACTGATCGGCGTGGATCGCATGCCCGGCGCGGTGGCGCTGGCGGAATCCAATCGCGTTCAGCTTGGCTTGCACAATGCCAAATTTCTGATCAGTGATTGGTTCAGCGCGGTGAACGAGCATTTTTTTGACCTGATCGTATCCAATCCCCCTTATATTGCTGAAGATGATCCGCACCTGCAGCAGGGCGATGTGCGCTTTGAGCCGGCCAGTGCGCTGGTCAGCGGGGTCGATGGCCTGGATGACATCCGCCATATCATCGAGGCGGCGCCTGATCATCTGACCAATAACGGCTGGCTGCTGCTTGAGCATGGCTGGCAGCAGGCTCATGCAGTGTGCCGGCTGCTGGAACGGCGGGGTTTTATTGATGTGCAAGCATGGCGCGATCTGGGTGGTCAGCAACGGGTAAGCGGAGGGCGTTGGCATGCATGATCAGCAGCTGTTGCGTTACAGTCGGCAGATACTGCTGGAACAGGTTGATGTCGACGGTCAGCAGCGTCTGCTCGATAGCAGCGTCCTGATCGTCGGCATGGGCGGGTTGGGTAGTCCTGCCGCGCTGTATCTGGCTGGCGCCGGGGTGGGGCGATTGCTGTTGGCTGATGATGACCATGTTGATCTGAGTAACCTGCAGCGGCAGATCATTCATGGCACCGCTGATCTTGAGCGACCCAAGACCGCCTCCGCTGCCGATCGTCTGGCGGCGTTGAATCCGGATGTGCAGATACAGCAATTGAACCAGAGGCTGCTCGACGAACAGTTGTATCAGGCGGTGGCCCAGGTCGATCTGGTTTTGGACTGCACCGATAATTTCACCACCCGGCAGGCACTGAATGCGGCCTGTGTCGTGCTGCGGCGTCCGCTGGTATCCGGCGCGGCCATTCGCTTGCAGGGTCAGGTAAGCGTGTTTGACCTGCGTGATGAGACCAGCCCCTGTTATCAGTGCCTGTATGGCAGCGGCGATGATGTTGCGCTGAGCTGCAGTGAAGCGGGGGTTATTGGCCCGCTGGTGGGCGTGGTGGGTAGCCTGCAGGCACTGGAGGCGCTCAAGCTGCTGGCGGGATTTGGCCAGCCGTTGACCGGTCGGCTGTTGCTGATTGATGCGTTGCAGACACGCTTTCGTGAGTTGCGCATCAAGCGCGACCCGGGCTGTGGCTGTTGCGGAGCGGTGCAGGGTGATGTCTGAGCAGCCCATAGGTGTATTCGATTCGGGCGTGGGTGGCCTCTCGGTTCTGCGTGAAATACGCCAACTGCTCCCTGCTGAGTCATTGTTGTACGTGGCCGATAGCGGCTTTGTGCCCTATGGGGAAAAGTCACCTGAACTGATCGTTGAGCGCAGCAGCCGCATTGCGGAGTTCCTGTTAGCGCAGGGCGCCAAGAGCCTGGTTGTCGCGTGCAATACCGCCACGGCTGCGGCCGTAGCCGATTTGCGGCGTGGATACAGCGTGCCGATCATTGGTATGGAGCCGGCCGTCAAGCCAGCAACCCGAGCGACACGCAGCGGCGTGGTCGGCGTGCTGGCCACCACCGGCACCTTACGCAGCGCGAAATTTGCTGCCCTGCTGGATCGCTTTGCCGGTTCGGTAAAGGTCATCACGCAGCCCTGTCCCGGGCTGGTGGAATGTGTCGAGCGGGGAGAGGTTGATAGTGAGCCGCTCGCTCGGTTGCTGTGTGACTATACTCGGCCACTGTTGGAGGCCGGTTGCGACACCTTGATTCTGGGTTGTACCCACTATCCCTTCTTGAAGGATCTGTTGCAGCGGTTACTGCCGGCTGATATCCAATTGGTTGATACCGGGGCTGCGGTAGCGCGCCAGCTACAGAATAAACTGACTGAATTTGACCTGTTGGCACAGGGGCCAGCCAGAATGACACAGTTCTGGAGTAGTGGTGATGTGCAGTTATTGCAGCGCGTACTGCCTGCATTGTGGGGCGAAGCCGTACCCGCCGTGCATACGCTGCGGTTTTGAGATTGCGGAATTATCGTAGCGGAACCAGTTGCCGCTGCGCATATCAAAGTTTTATCACTCTGGTAAGGAAACAGAACGATGATCAAGAGAGCTGCCCTGATCTTATGCTGCACCATGCCTGCTGCCCATGCGTTGGATGGTATTACGGTGCAAATCGGTGAATCGTCCGAGAATACAACCACTTACCGTATCGGTGCTCAGTTCGAGTTTGGTCGAACCCTGTGGCAAAGTGATGGCGGCGGCGCACAACTGGATGGTTACTGGGATGCGGGCGTCACCCGCTGGAGTAGTCTGGATGCGACCAGCCTGACCCTGACACCGATGTTTCGCCTGAGTTTTGGTGCCAGTGACGGCGGTGTAACGCCCTTCGTTGAAGCGGGGATTGGTGCGTCCTACTTTACCGAGACGGATCTGGGTGACCAGGACCTCGGCGGCAAATTCCAGTTCGAGGATCGAATCGGCGCAGGCCTGCGTTTTAATACCGGGTCGGAAGTCGGCGTACGTTATTACCACTATTCCAATGCGGGCATAAAACAACCCAATGATGGAATCGACATGGGCGCCTTGTATTACCGTATGTCCTTCTGAGCAGGATAGAGGGCGGGGAAGTGCAATGACCTTCTCGCCCTCACGCCATCATGAATCCAGTAAGGCTTTTGCGGCCTGACGGCCACTGAGCCAGGCGTTTTCCATGCGTCCACCCAGGCACCAGTCGCCACAGATATAAAGATTCAATCTGGGTGCAGCCAGGGCCCCCCATTTAAGCTCTTCGGCAGGACGTGCCTGCGCCCAGTAGCGGGCCTGACTGCTGCTGGGCGCAGGCAGCGTCAGTCCGGTAATCTGCTCCATGGCCCGGCTCAGTTCGGTTATCACCCGGGCTGGCTGGTCGTGTTCATGTTGTTCCGCCCAGGTGGAGGTGGACTGCAACACCCACGATTCGTTACCTGCCCGTTGTGGTTTGCTATTGTTCCGTGCCAACCAGTCCAGCGGCCCATCCCGTACAAAGCAGGCGTCGACCTGGGTCGGTAACGGCTGCTCAAAGGTCATGGCCAGGCTCCAGCAGGGTCGCATGCGTACCCGTGCTACATCCTGTTGCAACGAAGGGGCGGCGTACAGCAGTTCGGCAGCCGATGCTGGCGGAATCGCCAACACCACTGCAGTGAAGGGACCGTATTCGGCGCCATCGGCAGCCTGAAGAATCCATTCCCCATCGGTGGCCTGCTGCAACTGCGTGATGGTTGCCTGCTGCCGAGCGAATGACTGCTGCAGATGGTCAGCGAGGGTGGCCATACCCGGTACGCCGACCAGTCGCTGGATATCATCCGATGAGGGACGCAGGCCCTGCTCCAGGTCATGGCGATACAGCCGGGGTGACCATTCGGCAATCCAGCCGTCGGCTTCCCACTCCCGGCATGCCTGTCGAAACGCAGGATGGCGAGCGGTGAAATACTGGGCGCCCATATCCGTCTGCGTGTCGCTGCCCAGACGGCCGCCGAGCGTACTGTTGCGCTCGAATAACATTACTGCCACGTTGGCCTCGGTCAGGCTGTTGGCAGCACTCAGGCCTGCCAGCCCGCCACCTATAACGGCGACTCCCGCTTTATTAGTGTGCATGCCCCATACCTTTCTCTCAAACGACTGGCCCGCAGTCGTGCTCGACGACAGCATCACTGAATCAAGCGTTCGTCGCAAGACCGGGCAAGATTGCACAGAGTTGCCTCAAGCAATAATAGCCATTCTCTATCGCGGCTGGTTGCGGTAAAAGACTGGCCGGCAGGGTACAATCGAGTGGTCGGCAGCCATGCCAAGATCAAGATACTGTGACGGGAGAGAACCTGATGTCTGAACGTGGAGTCCTGCTGGTCAATCTGGGTTCGCCTGCCAGCACAGAGGTTGCCGATGTTCGCCGCTATCTTAATCAGTTTCTGATGGATCCCTGCGTTGTGGACTTGCCCTGGTTGCCGCGTCGCTTGTTAGTCAGCCTGTTACTGCTGCGCCGCCCGCGCGCCTCTGCTGAAGCCTATGCCTCCATCTGGTGGGATGAAGGTTCTCCGCTGGTGGTGATCAGCCGTCGGGTACGGGATCAGTTGCGGAGTCGATTGGATATGCCTGTCGAGCTGGCCATGCGTTATGGCGAGCCGTCCATTGAACAGGGCATTCTGGCGCTGGTGCAGCGGGGCGTGGGCGAGATTCTGTTGATGCACCAGTATCCACAGTTCGCCGACAGTACTGTCACCACCGTGGTGCGTGAAGCCCAGCGGGTAATTACTCAGCATCGCCTATCCGTGCGTTTGAATGTGATTCCTGCGTTCCATGATCGAGCTGATTATCTGGACGCGTTGGCCGCCTGCACGCAACCGCACCTGGAGGACGGCTTTGATCATCTGTTGTTCAGTTATCACGGCCTGCCAGAGCGCCATCTGCGCAAGGTTGATCCAACCGGTAACCATTGTCTGCAAACCGCTGACTGTTGTGAGCGACCATCACCCGCCCATGCCACCTGTTATCGCGCCCAATGTACTGCGGTCAGCCGCAAGGTTGCTGAACGCTGTGGGCTGGCGCCGGAGCAATGGAGCATGTCATTTCAATCCCGGCTGGGACGCGACAAGTGGATTGAACCTTACACTGAGGTACAGCTGAGCGAGCTGGCCGCCCGGGGCGTCAAACGACTGCTGGTGATGTGCCCGGCCTTCACCGCTGACTGCATTGAAACGCTGGAGGAGATTGGTGACCGTGGGCGCGAGATGTTCATCAATGCTGGCGGCGAAGAGCTGGTATTGATTCCCTGCCTGAATGATCACCCGCAATGGATGGATGTGCTGGCCGATTGGGCGCGCAACGCGCCGGTCAGTGCGTAGCTGTCAGCTACGCTTGAACCATTCGGACAGGGCCAGGTGCAGGCCCAGGCCAATCAGCACGGCACCCATGACACGATCAAACCAATGGCCCATGCGGGCGAAGCCGCGCCGCACCGCTGACTGGCTGAATAGCATCGCCACCAGACAGAACCACAGCGTGGTCGCTATTGCCAGGTAGAGGCCATATCCCGCCTGGATCAGAATCGGCGTTTGCGGACTGATTACCAGCGTAAACAGTGACAGGAAGAACAGTGTCGCCTTGGGATTCAGGCCATTGGTGATAAAGCCAATGCTGAATGCCCTGCGTGGCGCCAACACGGTTGTGATAGGTGTCAGCTCGGTAGCCGGTTGTGGTTTTGCACGTATGGCCTTGATCCCGATATACAGCAGATAGCCGCCCGCCAGCAGTTTCAGCAGATTGAACAGCCACACCGACTGCGACACTATGATGCCGATACCCAGCAGCGAGTAGCCAACGTGCAAAAGGATTCCGCTGCCGACGCCCAGCGCAGTCATCAGCCCGGCCTGACGTCCCGCGCTCACGCTGTTGCGAATGACCACGGCAAAGTCCGGGCCGGGACTGATGACGGCCAATAGATGAACCAGCGCCACCAATAGAAACTCGTTCAGATACAATGCATTGCTCCGGCCGGAAAAGAGGCCATTCTAGCTCCCTTGTCATGTCGGACACAGGTTAAGTAATGAAAAAGCTATCGGCGGTATTTCTCGACCATGCCTCGCTGGATCAGGGCGATCTCGATATGCAGGCGCTGCAAACCAATGCCAGTCGACTGACTCTTTACCCGGGCACGTCGGCTGAGCAGTTGCTATCGCACATTGCTGATCATCAGGTGGTCATTACCAACAAGGTAGTGATTGATGAGGCGGTCATGCAGGCCTGTCCACAGCTGAAGCTGATCCTGATTGCCGCCACCGGCACCAATAATGTGGATCTGCTCGCCGCGCGTCAGCGGGGCATTGCTGTGTACAACTGCCAGGCGTATGGCACGCCATCGGTCGCCCAGCACGTGTTGATGCTGATGCTGGTGTTGGTCACTCGTTTTGAATCCTACCGACAAGCCGTTCGTGACGGCGCATGGCAGCGCAGCGATCAATTCTGCCTGCTGGATTACCCCATCGGTGAATTGTCGGGACGTACCCTTGGTATTCTCGGATACGGTGAGCTGGGGCGGGAAGTGGCTCGTCTGGCCAGTGCGTTCGGGATGAAGATTCTGGTGGGTTCGATACCGGGCCGTGAGCATCCGGAACGGTTATCGCTGGAGCAACTGCTGCCGCAAGTGGATGTGCTGAGTCTGCACTGCCCGTTGACCGAGGCTACGCGCAATCTGATTGGCGCGGAACAATTGGCTGCCATGAAGCCGGGTAGTCTACTGATCAATGCCGGGCGTGGCGGGCTGGTAGATGAGCAGGCGCTAGTCGACAGTCTGCGCGCTGGGCATCTTGGTGGTGCCGGGTTTGATGTGTTGACCACTGAGCCTCCGGTAGCCGGCAATCCGTTGCTGGATGCTGAGGTGCCCAATCTGGTGGTGACACCGCACAGCGCCTGGGGCAGTCGGGAGGCACGGCAACGCATCGTCGCTCAACTGGCAGAGAACTTGTTGCATGGCACTGGCGGAGAGGGTGACGCACGCCGCGTGGTCTCCTGAGCGTATTGATCGACATCCTGGCGGTGACCGGTTTCACAAAAATCGGTATGCCGCCCGTTTGGGTGATGAAGCTCTCACAGACAGTCGCTAGGTTGCGCTCTCCACACCAGGAGCCGGCCATCCCTGGAGCAAATTATTTGCCAGGGAGATTGCCATGGACGGAACAGTCACTACTTCACGCAAATCGGCGTTTGCTGTTCTGGCGCAGCAGGACGGCTTCAGTTTACTGGAAGTGCTGATCGCGCTGCTGGTGCTGGCGATCGGTGTCCTCGGCGCCGTGCTGGTGCAAACCAATGCCCTGCGCTATAGCGCCAGCGCCGCATACCGGACGCAGGCGACTTTCATTGCCTATGATCTGCTGGATCGCATGCGTGCCAACCCGGCGAACCTGTCAGGCTATGCGCTGACAGTCAGTGCCGGCTGTGCGACGGCATCCCCCGCCGCATCAATACTCGAAACCGATCTCGCTGATTTTGCCCATGCGGTCAGTTGCCTGTTACCTGCCGGACATGGGGCGGTAGAAGTCAGTGGTCAGCAGGCTACCGTCGTTATCGGCTGGTCAGAAGAGCGTATTGTCGTTGGCGGAGGGACAACTTCATTGACCGTTTCCTCGCTGATGCGAGGTGACCCATGAAGACCTGCATGCATGTGAGACATCAAGGGTTCAGTCTGGTCGAGTTGATGGTGGCCATGGCGCTGGGCCTGATATTGGTACTGAACGTGTTGCATCCGCTGCTGGCCAGCAAGCGCGGCTTTGTATTGCAGCAGCACCTGGCTGAGGTACAGGAAAATGCACGCTTTGTGCTCACCCGGATCAGCCGTGATCTACGGCAAGCGGGCATGTTTGGCTGCCTTGATCTGCAGCGCCTTCCAGCCGCTACCCGCAGCCAACTGCCGGCGGATTTTGCCGAACCCATTATCCATGTGAGCGGCGTCCTCAAATTGTTGAGCGCAGTGACGGCGCATAATCCCGTATTGACCGCCGAGCAGCGCAATGCCGCGCAATATAACGCTCAATGGTTGTTAGCAAGCGATTGTCTGAGCGATCTGCGTATTGCCAGTGGCAGCGATAACCTGGCGGTGAGTCCCGGCGACGTGCTGATTCCGGTACGGCAGATTGAATACCGGCAAGCGGGGCAGAAACTGCAGGCGCGAATCAATGGTGCTGGCAACTTCGAGACGCTGATCGAAGGCGTAGCCGATTTTGATGTTCAGTTTGGCCTGGCCACTGATGTCAGCGAACGTAACGTAGCGGGAGCCTATCGAAACAGCATTGCCGCAACGGATGCGCCGCTCATTCGCAGTGTACGTATTGCTCTGGTGCTGACGGATAACCCGGCTGATCCTGGCGCAGGTTTCATGCGCACCCAGCAATACACCCTGGTTACCGCTTTGCGTAACCGGTTGGATTGAGGGGGCGCAATGAGCAGCCTGTTTCACGTCAAATCGCCCGATCGTCAGTCTGGTAGCGCGCTGATTATCAGCTTGGTGTTGCTCCTGTTACTGATGCTTACAGCGATAGGGAGCATGACCAGTTCCATTGCGCAGGAGCGGATGGCGCATAACGCCAACCGCACGAACGAACGCTTTCAGGCAGCAGAAACGGGTTTGCGTTACGTCGAGCAGCAGGTGCGAGCCCATAGCTTGCCGCTGCCTGCGACCCGTTGTACCGCTGCAGATTGTGACGTGGCGCTGACGTGGGGTATCGCTGGCTCGGCGCCGGGATCGGGCTGGCAGCGGGTGCCGCCGGCTGTTACTGGGGAGCAGACGCAGGTCTGGTATCGGGTAGTGCGCCTGGGCGACAGCATGTTATCGGTAAACCTGACCGCTGGCTCCCTGAGTACGTTGTATCGGATATCGGTTATCAGTCAACAGAACTCAACCCATACCCTTCTGGAGGGCGTATATGCGTTCACTCGAATCTGATTCGTGTCACCCGGGAGCCCTGTTGACGGGCCTGGCGCTGGGCATATGCATGTCGTTACCGGCCTACGCCTATACTCCTTACAGTGGGCCGATCCTGTCCGCTTCGCCAGTAGCGCCTAACGTTCTGCTGTTGGTTGATAACTCATCGAGCATGGCGCTGAACAGCGTGGACGGCGAGCCCCGGCTGGAGATTGCGCGCAACGCGACGAAAGCCCTGATCGCCAATAATCGTCACCTGCGTTTCGGACTGTTTACCTTCCGCGCAGCGACAGCAACCGATCGAGGCCCGGGCGGTATGCTGAAGGTGGAAGCGGGCAGTATCTCGGCGGATACCGGCGAGGGTAACGCGCGCTTCAACGCGCTTAATCAGGCGCTTGACGCTCTGGATTCAAGTGCACAGGACACCTGGACACCTCTGGCCGAGTCTTGGTACGAGATGACCCGCTACTTGCGAGGTATGCGCGCCTTCTATCCGCAGAGCCAGCTCGAGTCCACCCGAGAGGTCTTTGTCAGCCCCATTGAATACCGCTGTCAGAAGAACTTCGGTTTGATCGTTACCGATGGTTTACCGACCTACGATAATGAATTTCCGGACAACCTCGTGGATGAGCCGGATGGCAACAACCCGCTGCTAGCTGGTAGCTTCAATCTGCCGGATTGGGATGGCGATGGTGCTGATCACATTCCGGGTGCGGCACTGAGTACCGAGGGCGGCTTTTTCTATCTGGATGATATAGCCCGTTTCGCCTATGAGACTGACCTGCGTCGTCATGGGACGGATAACGCAGGGAAAAGCTGGGATGATCCGCAATTCCCGCTGCAGAACCTGCGAACCTATACTCTCGGGTTTACCTTGGATGATCCTCGCTTAAACGAGGTGGCCGTCGCTGGTAATGGCCGCTATTTTACTGCCAATAATGGTCGGCAGTTGCAGGAGGTGCTGGCTGCCGCCCTGCGGGAAATGGGCTCGGCGGCGGTATCGGGTGGCTCCACCGGTGATACTCCTCAGTTGGCGGCCGGGGAAAGCCGTTACTATCAGACCCGATTCGATCCGGTGGACTGGAGTGGCAGTTTACGCGCTTATCAACTGAATGGCGCCGGAGAACCGGGTACGCTGCTATGGAGCACGGATGACACCTTCCGGCCAGGTAGTGCATCAGGAGACTTCGAGACCTGGCGATATGCCGACGAGCATGCTCCGGCTGGAGCGTTAACATTGGATCATGCCACTCTTACGGCGTTGTCGCCCGTCCAACAGCAAGACCTGGAAATGGAAGCCCTGCGGGCTGGCCTGAGCGGAGCGGGGGAGGGGCAGCGACTATTGGATTGGGCCAGAGGCACTGCTGATGCTGATCTTCGTCGCCGAGTCCATCTGCTGGGCGACGTTATTCATTCAGCACCCGTGGTGGTGGGCGCAGGTCATCATCCCTTATCCGATCATGTGTCGCCCGAGTATGCAGCTTATTTGCAGCGCAAGCGCGAGCACATGCCCGAGGCGGTATTGATCGGTTCCAACGATGGCTTCATGCGCCTGTTCGATACCAACGGCGAGCATCTGTATTCCTATCTGCCAGCCGCTGCACAGTCGGGCCTGGGTGTGCGTGCTCGGCCCGACTACGGCGGAGACAGCCTGCACCGCAGCGGGGTGGACGGGCGCTTTACGGTTGCTGATGCATTGCTTGACAGCCACTGGAGCACACTGGCCGCCGCGGGTCTGGGGGCCGGCGGTAAAGGCCTGTTTGCCGTGCGGTTGTTCGATACCGTCAACGGCAGCGCCGCCCGTGGTGTGTTATGGGAAGCCGACCCCGGCCAGCTTGAAATACTGGGGTATATCCATGGGCAGCCAGCAATAGCCCGACTGCATGGTGTTCCGGTGCTGATCACCGGAAATGGCTACGGTAGCCAGGCGCAACGGGGAGCCTTGTTGATATTTGATCTGCACACGGGTGCGCTGATCAAGCAGCTGGATGTCAGCGATAGAGCAGGAGCAGATGTAATCAATGGGCTGTCGGTTCCAACGCTGCAGCTCGATGGAAATGGCGAGCTACAGGCCGTTTTCGCAGGAGATCTGCATGGTCAGCTGTGGAAGTTCGATCTGAGCAGCTCCGATCCTGCGCTCTGGCAGGTCGCTCATGGCGGGCCGCCCTTGTTCACTGCAGCCGAAGGTCAGCTGATTACGGTTGCACCATTGCTGCATCGGAATATGACCGGCGATGCGGATCTCCTGTTGTTCGGTACCGGCAAATGGCTGGAGGCAGTGGATCTGGCAGATTCAACTCTACAGGCTTTCTATGCGGTGCTTGATACGCCTGCACTGCCGGCTGGCGGTGTGACGCCGGCGCTGCTGCGCGCGCAACAAATCAACAGCATCAACGACCCTGCCAGTGGGCAACGGTTGCGTACGGTCAGTTCCTTGCCGGTGGATTGGCAAAGCCAATATGGCTGGTATGTACCGCTGACCGACAGCGCTGGGCTACAGGGTGAAAGAGTGACGAGAGAGGCGGTCATTCGTCATTCCAGAGTGATGTTTACCACCGGCCTTGTCACTGCGCAGGCAACAGATCCTTGCATGACCCATGCTGGTGGGTGGTTGATGTCGGTAGCACTGGCCAATGGTGGTATGCCTGCGGCGACAGTGCTGGACACCAACGGCGATCGACAGGTTGACCACAGCGACACACCCGCCGTGGGCATCGCATTGGCGGTGGGACTGCCGGGTGATCTTGTGGTCATGGATCAGACGGATCCGGATCAGCCGCCAGGCTGTGGGGCGGAAATCTATCTGGTGCAAGGATCGGAGGATGTGGCTGTGTTATCGGGTTTGCCGCAATGTCAGTTCAACCGCATCATGTGGCGGCAATTGCAATGACTAACCAGTGCAGAACCCCAGCACACTATGGTTTTACCCTGATCGAGTTGATGTTGGTGCTAGTCATGATTGGCATTCTTGCGGCGATTGCACTGCCCTCGTATCAGGAACATGTGCGTCAGACAAGGCGGGCAGAGGTGGCCACGGTACTATTGGACAACGCCCAGCTGCTGGAGCGTCATTATGCGCGACACGGCGGCTATGATGCTGCCACGCTCACCGGTCTGGCAACCCAGAGCCCGGTGAGTGGCGCGGCAATCTATCAGGTGGTGGCTACGCTGGCGGCGGAGAGCTTTACCCTGACTGCCACGGCGGTGCCGGGCGGGATCATGGCCGGGGATGTCTGCGCCACCTATACGCTGAATCAGGTCAATCAACGCACGCCTGCCGACACACGATGCTGGCGGCGCTGAGGCTCAGGCTGGCGTAGTGTCCGCTGCCGGCTTGCTGGGCGGGAGTATCAGATTTAACAGAATGGCTACCACGCTGCATAGGCTGACGCCTTGCAATGTCAGCTCCTGACTGCCAATGGCCATGCCGCCGATGCCGAATACCAGGGTGACTGAGACGATACACAGGTTGCGTGCTTCGGCCAGATCAACCTGATTGCGAATCAAGGTATTGATACCGACCACAGCGATCGAACCAAACAGCAGACACAGAATGCCGCCCATTACGGGCACAGGAATACTCAGTAGAATGGCACCGAATTTCTCGATGAAGGCCAGGCCAATAGCGAAAAATGCCGCCCAGATCATCACCGTGGGGTTGAAGTTGCGGGTCAGCATGACCGCGCCGGTGACCTCCGAATAGGTGGTATTGGGTGGGCCTCCGAGGAAAGCCGCCGCCGAGGTAGCCAGGCCGTCGCCGAGCAGGGTGCGGTGCAGCCCGGGCTTGCGCATATAGTCCTTGCCGGTCACCGAGCTGATCGCCATGACATCGCCAATATGCTCGATCACCGGCGCCAGAGATATCGGAATCATGAACAGAATGGCGGCCAGATGAAACTCGGGGAACACGAATCCGGGGGTAGCGACCCAGCTGGCCTCGTTAACCGTACTGAAGCTCACCACGCCCAGCGCCCAGGCCAGTGCATAACCCACCGCAACGCCGGCCATGATGGGTAGCAGGCGGAAGATGCCCTTGGCATACACGGCTACCAGCAGCGTGGTAATCAGCGCTGAAAGCGAGATGATCAACGCCGTGTTGGCCTCGATCAGTTGCATGCTGCCATCACCGGATTTGCCGGTAGCCATGTTCACCGCTGTGCCAGCCAGTCCGAGCCCGATAACCATGATGACCGGGCCAACCACCACTGGCGGCAACAGGCGATGGATAAAGTCGGGGCCGCGTAAATGTACCAACAGGCTCAGCAGCAGGTAAACCATGCCGGCGGCGATAAGGCCGCCAAGTGTAGCCTCCAGTCCCCAGGTCTGGTTGCTGTAAAGCACCGGTGCGATGAAGGCGAAGCTGGAGGCGAGGAAAATCGGTATCTGACGTTGGGTCACGAACTGGAAGATCAGCGTGCCGATGCCTGCCGTGAACAGCGCCACACTGGGGTTCATGCCTGTGATCAACGGCATCAATACCAGCGCGCCGAAGGCCACAAACAGCATCTGAGAGCCGGCCAGCACGCTATGCCAACCGGTGGTACTCATGTCCTGCTGCATCAATGCACGTCCTTCTGCCGAGTCCCGAAGATCTTGTCACCAGCATCACCCAGGCCAGGAATAATATAGCCCTGCTCGTTCAAATGCTGATCGACTGAAGCGGTGTAGATGTCCACATCCGGATGGCGTTCATTGACTCGCTTGATGCCTTCCGGAGCGGCGACCAGTACCAGAGCACGAATTTCCTGAGCCCCTGCGCGTTTGAGCATATCAATAGTGGCAATCATCGAGCCGCCGGTTGCCAGCATGGGATCGACTATCAACGCACGGCGCTGATTCAACTCGCCCACCAGCTTTTCCAGATAGGTATCGGCCTGTAGCGTTTCCTCGTTGCGCACCAGTCCAATCATGCTGACCTTGGCGCTGGGGATCAGGCTGAGCACACCGTCAAGCATGCCCAGACCGGCGCGCAGAATGGGCACAATGGTGATTTTCTTGCCGGCCAGTTTCTCCACGCTGACTTCGCCGCACCAACCGTCGATGGTCTGGTTTTCCACCGGCATGTCCTTGGTTGCTTCGTAGGTCAGCAGGGCGGCAACTTCCTGCGCCAGTTCACGAAAGTTCTTGGTGCTGATATCGTTACGACGCATCAGACCCAGTTTGTGGCGGATCAGCGGGTGTTTGATTTCTCGGATATTCATCGACGGGGTTCCAGGCAGGCTGAATTCGTCGATAGCGTAAACCAATGTGCAGAGTCGGTCATCTGCCAGGCTGTGTTAAATCGCCGCGTTGCTTGCATAGCCAGGTCTGGTGCAGTAATTTTCGTCGCTTTCCCGTAGTTGCCCCGGAGGCTATGCATGACCCTTGATCTCGATCATGTCCAGCAGGTGATGGAAGAGGCTGATTGTCTGTACACACAGCAGCAGGTCGAGGCCGCCATGGATGACATGGCTCTGGCGATCACCGCGAAGCTGAAGGACAGCAACCCGATCGTCTACAGCGTCATGAATGGCGGGCTGATCATTGCCGGCCAGCTACTGACGCGCCTCAATTTTCCTATGGAAGTGGGGTATCTGCACGCTACTCGCTACCGTAACAAACTGTCCGGCAGCGAGCTGTTCTGGAAAGCCCGTGCCGAACATTCACTGACCGGGCGCACCGTGCTGATCATTGATGACATCCTGGATGAGGGGCATACCCTGGCCGCCATCATGGAATATTGCCGCGATGCCGGTGCCGCGCAGGTGCTCACCGCGGTGTTGCTGGACAAGACCCATGACCGCAAGGCCTACCCGGACATGCGGGCCGACTTCACCGGACTGGATGTGGTCGACCGCTATGTCTTCGGCTACGGCCTGGACTACAAGGGCTATTGGCGTAACGCAGCCGGTATCTTCGCGCTGAAGGGCTATTAAGCCTCTTCAGCCTGCTCAGTCTCGGGCTGCTGCGCCTGGATCATTGTCAGCGCCCTTTGCGGGGTGGCAACGAAACTGCGAATGTCGCGCCGGGCCCCGATCCCGGCGCGTTGCAGCTTGAGCCGGATCCCCGGTTTTACCCCTGTCAGGTAGACATGGATGCCGCGCTGCTGAATATCCAGCAGCGCCTGTTCGAACACCACCAGTGCGCTCATATCCATGCTCGGCACTGACGACATATCCACGATCAGATGCTCGACCTTGTCATCGAAAAGGCTGAGCGCGCGCAGGGCCTTGTCCGCTGCGGCAAAGAACAGCGGCCCGTGGATCTGGTACAGGGCAATATTGTCCGCCAGGCCTTCCTGCAGATCCTGGCGCATGCTGGCCTGCGCGCCATCACTCAGGTCAGCCATGCGCTTGATAAACAGCGCCGATGCCAACAGCAGGCCAACGCCCACCGCAAGCACCATATCGAACAGTACCGTCAGCACCAGGCAGATCACCAGCACCAGTACATCCTGACGCGGCCCGACGCGCAGCAGGTGTACCACCCGGCGCGCCTCGCTCATGTTCCAGGCCACAATCAGCAGCATCGCTGCCAGCGACGCCATGGGTAACCAGGCAAACAGCTCGGCCAGCAGCACCACGGCCAGCAGGATAACCAGGGCATGTACCACTGCGGCAATCGGCGAGCGCGCACCGCTGCGCACACTGGTGGCAGTGCGGGCGATGGCGGCGGTGGCAGTGATACCGCCGAAGAAGGGCACCAGCATGTTGCCCAGCCCCTGACCGAGCAGCTCGGCGTTGGGATCATGCCGGGTGTTGCCCATGCCATCGGCAACCAGCGCACAGAGCAGTGACTCGATGGCACCGAGCATGGCCACCGCGATGGCCGAGGGCAGTAACTGGCGCAGCAGTTCGAAGTTGATCAGCAGGGGCTCACCGTTGGCCCCGGGCAGCTTCCAGGGCATGACCCACTGGGGCGCGAAGGGCGGAATGCCTGCATGCACCACACCGTCGAGTTCATAGCTGAAACGGCTGCCCAGGGTCGCCACGGGTATCTCGAGATACATCAGCAGGGCGCCCAGGAAGCTGCCGAGCAGCAGTGCGACCAGGTGCCCGGGGATGCGCCGGGTCAGCCGTGGCCAGAGAATCAGTATCGCCAGGGTAGCTACCCCTACCAGCGTATCCCCCAGGCTTACCGAGGGCAGGGCCTGGCCCAGCGCCTGGAGCTGCTCAAAGTAGTTGCTGTGCTGACCTATGCCCTCCAGCCCCAGGAAGTCCTTGATCTGCAGGGTGGCAATGACGATACCGATACCGGCGGTGAAGCCCATGACCACCGGGTAGGGTACGAACTGGATCAGGTTGCCCATGCGTGCCAGGCCGAGGGCCACCAGAATGGCACCGGCCATCAGCGTAACCAGCAGAAGGCCGCCGAGCCCGTGCTGCTGGGTAATGGGCAGCAGGATGACCACAAAGGCCGCGGTGGGGCCGGAGATGTTGAAGCGTGAGCCGCCGCACAGGGCGATGATCAGGCCGCCGACGATACCGGTATACAGGCCATGCTGCGGCGCTACGCCGACGGCGATAGCCAGTGCCATGCCCAGCGGGATGGCGATGATGCCGACGGTGATGCCGGCGAGGATGTCGCTGCGCAGGCTGGCCAGGGAATAGCCCTGACGGAAGGTTTCGCGCAGGGCGCTGAACAGAGGGATACTGAAGGACGAGGACATGGTGGTTCCTGTATTGACAACGCAGGTGCTGACTGCCACAGCAAGATTCTTGTGTAACAAGCTGTATCAGCATACTCCTCGCTGGGCTTATCTTGTAGTGCCATCCGCAGGATCACTGTCTGCACGGTGCTGGTTAGCATGAGGCGGGATGGTTACAATTCATTGCTGTCGAATTCACTTGAAGAGGATTGTCCGTGCGTAAAGACAAGAAGAAGGTGGTTGGCGAGCCGATGACCGACGAGCAGGTTGCGGTGTTTCTCGGATTTCGTCCCCAGGGGGATGAGTCGGTCGACCACTACATGCTGGCGCGGGCCTACAGAAGCCTGCGGGCACATGATTTCGGCCGTTTTCTGGTCATGTTCCAGGCAGAGGGTCGTGACGTGAATGCGCTGGACAAGGAAGGACGAACCCTGCTGCAGATCGTCAGTCAGCATGAGCAGGCACAGGAGTACGTCGAGGCCTTGCTGGCCGCCGGCGCGCAGCCGGCTGCTGTCTGAGCGGTAACCCGTTGCAGGTCCATTTCATCGCTGGAGGAGTGCATTCATGTTGAAGTTATCACGCTGGCTATGGGTAGCTGGCCTGGCCGCATTGCTGGTGGGTTGTGCCCATAGCCCGCAGCAGTTGAACGTCAAGCCCAGCGTCACAATGCCTTTGAACCAGGTTGCCCGTCAGCAACCGGTGGTGGTGACAGTGCAGGACAGTCGCAGCTCCCCGGTACTGGGTACCCGCGGTGGCCTGTATCCGGAAACCAGTAACCTGACCATCAACCCGCAGGCGATTGGCCACGTACGTCAGCAGGTCGAGCAGGCGCTGGGCAAGCTGGGCTTCCAGGTCGTACCCCAGGGTACACCCAATGCCAACAGTCTGGTGGTGAGCCTGGCCGAGCTCTCGTACGTGTCACCGAAGGAGGCTGTGTATGTTACCCAGGCTGATATCGGTGCGGCATTTGCCGCCGAGGCACGTTCGGCGAACCAGCGTTACAACGGTCGCTACAGTGCATCAGCGCAGCATCGTTTCGGTTATCCACCGAATCAGGCGACCAATACGCGGCTGGCGACCGAAGTGATGAGTGATGCGCTGTCGCGCATCTTCAAGGATCCGGAGATCATCCGTATCCTGCAGCAATGATCCCCGCTGGCAGCGGGCCGCGCCGAGCGGCCCGGCCAGCCTTATTCCGGTTTCGGTTCCCTGGGCATGTGCAGCATGTCGTCGTGCTCGGCCATATTCCACGGCAGTACACCCGGTGTCAGGTGCAGAAAGGCCAGATACTTCTCGAAATGGTCGAGAATGTCGCTGATCAGCTCTTTGTCGTCGTAGCCGTACACGTCATACGCCTGTCCGCCGCGGCGCAGGAACACCTCGGCCCGGTAGTACAGATTTTCTTCATCCGCAGTTTCTTCGACTTCCGGATGCGCAAATGCCGGGCGCAGATAATCACGCAGGCGTATTTCATACAGGAAGTCCAGCTGATCGGGCACTACGACTTCCAGGTAAGCGCGGCTGTGCTCCTCGTCGTAATGTACTTCAGCGGGCCAGGACTGGGCCTGCAGCCCCTTGGCGAGGCGGATCATTGCAGTCAGGGCGGTGTCCTTGATGAAATGCTCGACTTCCGCCTTTTCCGGGTAGTTGACGATTCCGGCCAGACGCTTTTTCCATAGCGCAGAGCCCTGACCGCTGTTGCGGTTGGCCTGCAGGCTGACCTTCTGGTGGTGGCTTTCGATGACCAGCGCCCGCCACATGCCCAGTGCCGACAGCAGCATGATGACGGCGAATGGCAGGGCGCTGGCGACAGCCATGCTCTGCAGTGCCTTCAGCCCGCCAGCGAGCAACAGCACGGAGGCCAGTACACCGCTGAGGATGGCCCAGCCTCCGCGCTGCCAGGCCGGGGTGGCCAATGCACCTCCGGATGCCAGCGAGTCGACAACCAGTGCGCCGGAGTCGGCAGAGGTGACGAAAAACAGGGCAATCAGCAGTACGGTGATAAAGGAGGTCAACGAGGTCAGTGGCAGCTGTTCCAGTAGCTTGAACAGGGCAATGGCGTTATCGGCTTTGACCTGATCGATCAGTTGGGTGTAACCCTCGTTGATGATCAGATGCAGTGCGGTATCACCGAATACCGAGAACCAGAAGAAAGTGAACAGGGTGGGTACCAGCATCACGCCGAAGACGAACTGGCGAATGGTCCGGCCGCGGCTGATCTTGGCGATGAACAGCCCGACAAAGGGTGCCCAGGCGATAGTCCAGCCGAAGATGAACAGGGTCCAGTTACCGATCCAGTCACTGCGCGAATAGGCCTGCAGATTGAAGGTGCGCTCGACAATGTTGTTCAGGTAGCTGCCGGTGTTCTGCAGGAAGGTTTCCAGAATGAAAATGGTCGGCCCAGCCAGAAACACGAACACCATCAGCGAACTGGCGATGACCATATTGAGCATCGCCAGGTTCTTGATGCCCTTGTCCATACCCGCCACCACCGAGCCCATGGTCAGCAGGGTGATGACGGCAATGGCGAGGATCTGCACCCAGACACTCACCGGGATGGACGGCCACAGGTAATTGAGGCCCGAGTTTATCTGTGCCACCGACAGCCCGAGGGTGGTGGCAATGCCGAACATGGTGCCGAGGATGGCAAAGGTATCCACCGCGTGGCCGATCGGGCCATAGATACGTTCGCCAATCAGCGGGTACAGTGCCGAGCGGATCGACAATGGCAGGCCGTGGCGGAACGAGAAATACGCCAGTACCAGACCGGTCAGGCCGTAAATGGCCCAGATATGAAAGCCCCAGTGGAAGAAGGCAATCTGCATGGCCTGTTTGGCTGCATCCAGTGTTAGCCCTTCGGCACCCTGCGGCGGGTCGGCATAGTGCAGTACCGGTTCGGCCACCCCGAAGAACAGCAGCGCGATGCCGTAACCGGCGGAAAACAGCATGGCAAACCAGGCCGGGAAGCTGTATTGCGGCTCGGCATGATCCGGGCCCAGCTTGATATGCCCCCATTTGCTGAGTGCGACAATGACGATAAAAACCAGAAAAATCGCCACTGCCAGCATGTAAAACCAGCCGAAAGTCCTGGTGATGTAATTGAGTACCGAGGAGAATAATTCACTGGCCAGCTCGGGTTGGCTGGCGGTACCGATAACCAGTAGCAGGATAAAAAAGAATGCCGGGATAAAGACCGGCAGGAGGATGGTGGTATTCCAGAGGCGTTTGCGGGTTGATTCCGGCATGCGGGAGTAGCTCCTTGGGCCTGATCACGGCGGGATTGCGTTACGCTCCGAAGTATAGCAGTCCCTCAGCGGTCAGTCCGGGGCAGGCTCTGGCGTGGACTCAGGAGTCCACTTCGCAGGTTTCGACTCGAACCCGTGCCGTACCCGCACGCAGCATGCCGAGTTTGGTTGCGGCGGCTAACGACAGGTCGATAATCCGTCCGCCCACGAAGGGCCCACGGTCATTAACCCGTACCACTGTGCTGCGCCCGTTGAACAGGTTGGTCACGCACAGCATGGAATCAAATGGCAGGCTGGGATGCGCGGCAGTCAGGGCGGTTTCGTCGTAGGGTTCGCCGCTGGCGGTACGCCGGCCATGCAGGCGTGACGAGTAGTAGGATGCCCGGCCTTCTGCAAGGTAGCTTAAACCGCCATCGCTATCCGGCAGATTGTCGCCAAGCGCGGTGCCGCCGGCAACGAGCAATACAGCGCTCAGTACCGTCCGACTCAACAGCGCCGGCAGGTTGCCGGTGCTGTTGAGTCGGATGTGGAGCGTCGAACGAACAACCGACAAGGCTCAGCCGTCCAGCTTCTGCTTGAGTAGCTGGTTGACCTGTTGCGGGTTGGCCTTGCCTCTGGAGGCCTTCATCGCCTGGCCGACAAAGAAGCCGAACATCTTGCCGCGCTTGGCTTCATCGCTGGCGCGGTACTGTTCGACCTGTTCAGCGTTGGCTGCCAGTACTTCATCGAGCATGGCCTCAATAGCACCACTGTCGGTGACCTGCTTGAGTCCTTTGGCCTCGATGATCTGATCCGCGTCGCCTTCGCCGGCGGCCATCGCCTCGAACACCATCTTGGCGATCTTGCCGGAAATGGTGTTGTCCTTGATACGCAGGATCATGCCGCCCAGTTGCGCAGCGCTGACCGGTGACTGGTCGATGTCGATGTCCGACTTGTTCAGCAGGCTGGACAGGTCACCCATCACCCAGTTGGCTGCCAGCTTGGCGTCGCCGCAGACCTGCTGTACCTGTTCGAAGTAGTCAGCCAGCTCGCGGCTGGCCGCCAGTACCGTAGCGTCATAGGCGGACAGACCGAATTCGCTCTGGAAGCGCTCGCGCTTCTGTTGCGGCAGTTCCGGCAGCTCGGTGCGCACCTGTTCGATAAACGACGGCTCGATGATCACCGGCAGCAGGTCCGGATCCGGGAAGTAGCGGTAATCGTTGGCTTCTTCCTTGCTGCGCATGGAGCGGGTTTCATCCTTGTTGGGATCGTACAGGCGGGTCTCCTGGATGACCCTGCCACCGTCCTCGATCAGCTCGATCTGGCGCTGCACTTCGGTATTGATCGCCTTCTCGATAAAACGGAAGGAGTTGACGTTCTTGATCTCGCAGCGGGTGCCAAATTCAACCTGACCCTTGGGGCGCACCGAGACGTTACAGTCGCAACGCAGCGAGCCTTCGGCCATGTTGCCGTCACAGATGCCCAGGTAGCGCACCAGCGAGTGGATGGTCTTGGCGTAGGCCACGGCTTCCTTGGCGCTGCGCATGTCCGGCTCGGAAACGATTTCCAGCAGCGGCGTGCCGGCACGGTTCAGGTCGATGCCGCTCATGCCCTGGAAGTCTTCATGCAGGCTCTTGCCGGCATCCTCCTCCAGATGCGCGCGGGTTACACCCACACGTTTAACGGTGCCGTCATCCAGGGTGATATCGACGAAGCCCTTGCCGACAATGGGCAATTCCATCTGGCTGATCTGATAGCCCTTGGGCAGATCCGGGTAGAAGTAGTTCTTGCGCGCGAACACGTTGGTCATGCCGATCTCGGCATCAATCGCCAGACCAAACTTGACCGCATTCTTCACCGCCTGAGCGTTGAGCACCGGCAGTGTGCCAGGCATGGCCAGATCAATCAGGCTGGCCTGGGTGTTCGGTTCTGCACCAAAGGTGGTATCGCTGCCGGAGAAGATCTTCGACGCGGTGGTGAGCTGGGCGTGAATCTCCAGCCCGATAACTATTTCCCATTGCATGTACAGTATTCCTCAGTAGCCAGCCGGAGCCCGGGTGTGCCAGTCGGTAGCCTGCTGGTACTGGTGGGCGATGTTCAGCAGTCGCGGCTCGCTGAAGTAGGGGCCAAGCAGTTGCATGCCGACCGGCAAGCCATCGGCGAAGCCAGCGGGCAGGGCGATACCGGGGACGCCGGCCAGGTTGGCAGTAATAGTGTAGATATCCGTCAGGTACAGGCTGACCGGGTCGTCGATCTTCTCACCGATCGGGAAGGCGGGCGTCGGCGAGGTCGGGCTGAGGATGACATCAACCTGCTCGTAAGCGGCCATGAAGTCATTCTTGATCAGACGGCGGATTTTCTGCGCCTGCAGGTAATAGGCATCGTAATAGCCGGCAGACAGTGCGTAGGTGCCGACCATGATGCGGCGTTTGACTTCATCACCAAAACCTTCGGCACGCGAGCGCAGATAGAGGTCGGTCAGGTCCGCCGGATTCTCGCAACGGTAGCCGAAGCGCACACCGTCAAAGCGCGACAGGTTGGACGAGGCTTCCGCCGAGGCGATGACGTAGTAGGCCGGAATGGCCAGCTCCGCGTTGGGCAGGCTGATCTCGCGAATCTCTGCGCCCAGGCTTTGCAGTTGCTTGACCGCAGCGCTGATGGTGTCGGCAATGCTGCTGTCCAGACCAGCGCCGAAGTATTCCTTCGGCAGGCCCACCCGCAGACCGCTCAACGGCTGGTTCAGCTCGGCGCTGTAGTCCGGCACGGGCTGGTCGACCGAGGTCGAGTCCTTGTCATCAAAACCGGCCATGGCCTGCAACAGCAGAGCACAATCTTCGGCGCTGTGGGCCATCGGGCCCGCCTGATCCAGGCTGGATGCATAGGCAATCATGCCCCAGCGCGACACCCGGCCGTAGGTCGGCTTGATGCCGGTCAGACCGGTAAAGCCTGCCGGCTGGCGAATCGAGCCGCCGGTATCGGTACCGGTCGCGGCCACGCACAGACGGGCTGCAACCGCCGCAGCCGAACCGCCGGACGAGCCGCCGGGAATGCGTTGCGGGTTCCACGGGTTGCGTACCGGGCCGTAGAAACTGGACTCGCTGGAGGAGCCCATGGCGAACTCGTCCATATTGGTCTTGCCCAGGCTGACCGCGCCAGCGTCCAGAAAACGCTGGGTGACAGTGGATTCATACGGGGCAATGAAGTTGTCCAGCATCTTCGAGCCGCAGCTGGTGCGTACGCCCTTGGTGCAGAACAGATCCTTGTGTGCCAGCGGAATGCCGGTCAGCGGGCCGGCGCTGCCATTGGCCAGGCGCTGATCGGCAGCATGTGCCTGCTCCAGTGCCAACTCCGGGGTGACGGTAATGAAGCTGTTGGTCACACCATCGAGCTGCTGGATGCGCTGGAGGTAGAGTTCGGTCAGCTCGACACTGGAGATCGCCTTGCTGTGCAGGGCCTTGGATAGATCGGCCAGGGATTTCTCATGCATGGAAGTGGAATCTCTCAATTATTCAATAACCCGAGGCACCAGATAGAGCCCCTGTTCAGTGGCGGGTGCGATGGCTTGCAGCGCATCACGCTGGTTGCTCTCGGTCACCAGGTCGGGGCGCAGGCGTTGGGTGGTTTCCAGCGGATGGGCGAGGGGCTGAATACCTGTGGTATCAACCGCCTGCATCTTGTCGATCAGACCCATGATGCTGGATAGTTTGGCCGCGTAGGCGGGAATGTCCGCATCCTGGAGGCCAATTCGAGCCAGATAGGCGAGGCGTTCCACGTCGGAGCGATCCAGGGCCATGTGTTATCTCCTTGAAGCGAATGATCCGGGGTGCTGCGGTTATGCCCCGGGAAAAGGAAAGAATTTACCACAACCGCGCCTTGCCCAAAAACCCCGCCATTGTTAGAGTTGCGACACTTCGGGACGTATCGTTGCAATTGTCTGTGTTCGAGTCATGACGCCACTGTTTACTGCAGGTTGGTGGCCATTTGCCGGGTAATTGCCTGTTCCATCACGCCCTTAACTTCAACTACATGCCCTCGGGGTATATAAACCGCATGTTCAAAAAAATTCGTGGCATGTTTTCCAGTGACCTGTCCATCGACCTGGGAACGGCCAATACTCTGATTTACGTCCGTGAGCGCGGCATCGTGCTGGATGAGCCGTCTGTTGTCGCCATCCGTACCCACGGCAACCAGAAAAGCGTCGTCGCGGTAGGTACTGAAGCCAAGCGCATGCTCGGCCGTACACCTGGTAACATCCAGGCAATTCGTCCAATGAAGGACGGCGTCATCGCTGACTTCAGCGTCTGCGAAAAGATGCTTCAGTACTTTATCAATAAAGTGCACGAAAACAGCTTCATCCAGCCCAGCCCTCGGGTGTTGATCTGCGTACCCTGCAAATCCACTCAGGTTGAACGCCGCGCCATCCGCGAATCCGCATTGGGTGCCGGTGCCCGGGAAGTGTACCTGATTGAAGAGCCCATGGCTGCGGCCATCGGCGCTGGTTTGCCTGTAGAAGAAGCCCACGGCTCCATGGTGGTGGATATCGGTGGTGGTACCACAGAGATTGCGCTGATCTCCCTGAATGGCGTGGTGTATGCCGAATCGGTACGGGTCGGTGGCGACCGTTTTGACGAAGCCATCATCACCTATGTGCGCCGTAACTATGGCAGCCTGATTGGCGAAGCCACTGCTGAACGCATCAAGCAGGAAATTGGTGTGGCCTTCCCCGGTGGTGAAGTGCTGGAAGTGGACGTACGTGGACGCAACCTCGCTGAGGGCGTGCCCCGTGCCTTTACCCTGAACTCCAACGAGGTTCTGGAAGCGCTGCAGGAATCCCTGCAGACCATCGTTCAGGCGGTCAAAAGCGCACTGGAACAGTCTCCGCCAGAGCTGGCTTCGGATATTGCTGAGCGCGGTCTGATTCTTACCGGTGGTGGTGCGCTGCTGCGTGACCTGGACAAACTGCTGAGTCAGGAAACCGGGCTGCCGGTGATTGTTGCCGAAGAACCGCTGACCTGTGTGGCCCGTGGCGGTGGACGCGCGATGGAGATGATGGACCAGCACGCGATGGATCTGCTATCCACCGAATGATCGGGCGGCGCTGAGCCTATAGGTGCCGCAGGCGTATCCCGGCGTTCGACGCGCGGGAGAACCGCCAGAGCCTCACCCTGCCGTCGCAAGGAGCCCATCATTAAACCGCTTTTTATCAAAGGCCCGTCGCTCGGGGTTCGCTTTATCGCACTGACGGTGCTTTCGATCGCGCTGATGGTGGTGGACGCCCGCGTTGACGCTCTCAAGCCCCTGCGTTCGCAGCTGGGTATGCTGTTAACTCCCCTCTATTATGTGGCCGAACTGCCGGTGCGGGCGTGGGATACGGTGTATCTCCAACTCACCAGCCGCGCGGATCTGATTGCCGAGAATGAACGTCTGCGTGCGGAAGCGCTGCTGGCCAAACGCAAATTACAGAAGCTCG
Source organism: uncultured Halopseudomonas sp. (assembly GCA_964474945.1). Classification (GTDB taxonomy): domain Bacteria; phylum Pseudomonadota; class Gammaproteobacteria; order Pseudomonadales; family Pseudomonadaceae; genus Halopseudomonas. Next base: position 30,672 of record CAYYUQ010000009.1, read on the forward strand.
CAGCGCTCACCGAGCAGAATGTGCGGTTGCGCGAGTTGCTCAATTCCTCCGAATTGTTGGATGAGCGGGTACTGGTTGCCGAGCTGATCGGTGTCGACCCTAACGCCTTCTCCCAGCGCATCCTGATTGACCGGGGCGAGCGCGATGGTGTGTTCCTTGGTCAGCCGGTGCTGGATGCGACCGGGTTGATGGGGCAGGTGGTCGAAGTCATGCCCTTTACCTCCAGAGTGCTGCTGATTACCGATGTCTCCCATAGTCTGCCGGTGCAGGTCAATCGCAATGGTTTGCGCGCCATCGCCAGTGGCACCGGGAGCAGCGAATGGCTCGAGCTTCGTCATGTCGGCGACACCGCCGATATTCGGGTAGATGACATTGTGGTGAGCTCCGGGCTGGGACAGCGTTTTCCTGCCGGCTATCCGGTCGGCCGCGTCACCCATGTCAACACCGACTCGTCGCAGCCCTTTGCTGAAGTACGCGTTCAACCTACTGCCCAGCTCAACCGCAGCCGTTACCTGTTGCTGGTATTCAGTCCGGAAAGTGCCTATGGCGATGTCTTCAACTCATTGAGCCTGGAACCGGATGAGGCGTTGATCGAAGCAGAGGATGATGAGTCAGCGCCGCTGGAGAGCGATACGCCGCCGGAACAGGAGCAAAGTGATGCGCAGTAGCCTGATCGTTGGCTGTACTTTTCTTGCTGCATTGATTCTCAGCGTGGTGCCCATGCCCACACCCTTTGATGCCGGTCGTCCCATGTGGCTGGCAATGGTGGTGGCGTACTGGGTCATGGCGCTGCCCCATCGGGTAGGGCTGCTGACTGCCTGGGTGGCCGGTCTTGCCACGGATGTATTGTTTGGTGAACTGTTTGGCCAGAACGCGCTGGTACTGGTGATGGTCGCTTGGCTGATGCTGTTGCTCTACCAGCGTATTCGTCGTTTTCCCTTATGGCAGCAGAGCCTGGTCATGCTGCCGGTGCTGGGTATCGCTCATATGGTCTCGCTGTGGCTCAGTAGCCTGGCCGGTAACCGACCGCCAATGCTGCTGTACCTGCTGCCTGCGGTTGTCAGTACAGTGCTCTGGCCCTGGGTATTTACCATCCTGCGGGTTATCCGGCGTCGCTTCCATGTCCATTGAGTCGCCCAGGCTGTATCTGGCATCGGCCTCTCCTCGCCGTCGTGAGTTGCTGGAGCAGATTGGTGTGGCGGTGGAGCGGGTGCATTGTTCAGTCGATGAGCAGGTGTTGCCGGGTGAACCGGCTGCGCAGTATGTGCAGCGGGTAACGCGGGACAAGGTGCTGGCCGGCGTTGCGCAGGCGCCAACGGAAGCTGTGGTTCTGGCGGCGGATACCGCGGTGGTATTGGATGGACAGATACTGGGCAAGCCGACTGACCGCGCGCATGCGCTGGGCATGTTACGTGCGCTGTCCGCACGGGAGCATCAGGTGATGACGGCGGTGGCGGTCGCCCGGGGATCGGATGTGCGTCTGCAGCTGGTTACCAGCCAGGTGCGCTTTCGCCCATTGAGCGAAACGGAAATGGCAGCTTACTGGAGCACGGGTGAGCCAGCTGATAAGGCCGGTGGTTACGGTATCCAGGGGCTGGGTGCGGTTTTTGTTGCGTATCTATCGGGCAGCTACAGCGCGGTAGTCGGCCTGCCGCTGATGGAAGCGGCCGACCTGCTTGCCGGGTTCGGCATCCACTGTTGGCAATCGCACTGACAGGACCGATACCTGACGGTATGCTGAAGGATTGATAAAAGGCGCAAGGGGGCTCCATGAGCGAAGAAATACTGATCAATATCACGCCAATGGAAGCTCGGGTCGCGCTGGTAGAAAATGGCGTGCTGCAGGAAGTCCATATCGAGCGCACGCTGCGCCGCGGTATTGTGGGCAATATTTACAAGGGTAAGGTCGTGCGTGTGCTGCCTGGTATGCAGGCAGCCTTTGTTGATATCGGCCTGGAGCGGGCGGCATTTATACACGCCTCGGAAATTTCCCAGCGTGAAGGCGCTGCGGTTGAGCCGATCGGCGCGCTGGTGCATGAAGGTAAAGCGCTGGTAGTCCAGGTCACCAAGGATCCCATCGGCACCAAGGGTGCTCGCCTCACTACCCACCTGTCTGTACCTTCCCGTTATCTGGTGTACATGCCGCGTACCCCGCATGTGGGTATCTCGTTGAAGATCGAGGATGAAGTCGAGCGTGACCGGCTGCGGGACATCGTCACCCAGTGTATTGAGCAGGAAAAAATTGAGGAGCAGGGTGGTTTCATCCTGCGCACTGCCGCTGAAGCTGCCAGGGAAGAAGACATCCTGGTGGATATCCGCTACCTGCGCAGGCTCTGGCAACAGATATCCCAACAGATCAGCACCGCCTCGGCCCCTTCAGTGCTGTATGAGGATCTGCCATTGGCGCTGCGCACCCTGCGGGATCTGGTTAACCCGCGTATCGAGAAGATCCGCATTGATTCCCGGGAAACCTTCCAGAAAGTGGAGCAGTTCGTTAATGAATTGATGCCCGGCGTAGGCGGAGTGCTGGAGCATTATCCCGGCGAGCGTCCGGTGTTTGACCTATATGGCGTGGAAGATGAAATCCAGAAAGCCATGGAACGCAAGGTCATGCTCAAGTCCGGCGGCTATCTGGTGATCGACCAGACTGAAGCGATGACCACCATCGACGTCAATACCGGCGCCTTTGTGGGTCACCGCAATCTGGAAGAGACCATTTTCAAGACCAACCTGGAAGCGGCTACCTCTATCGCGCGGCAACTGCGTTTACGCAACCTGGGCGGCATTATCATCATCGACTTTATCGACATGGAAGATGAAGAGCACCGACGTCAGGTACTGCGTACCCTGGAGCGACAACTGGAGCGGGATCACGCCAAGACCAATATCATCGGCATCACCGAGCTGGGGCTGGTGCAGATGACCCGCAAGCGCACCCGCGAAAGTCTTGAACAGGTGCTCTGCGAGCCCTGTCCAAGCTGTGCAGGACGGGGTATTCAGAAAACCGCCGAGAGCGTCTGCTACGAGATCTTCCGTGAAATCCTGCGCGAGGCCCGTGCCTACCAGGCGGGTGGATATATGGTGCTGGCTTCACAGGCGGTAATCGACCGGTTACTGGATGAGGAATCCGGCAATGTGGCTGATCTGGAAGTTTTTATTGAACGGCCCATCAAATTCCAGGTTGAAACCATGTACACCCAGGAACAATACGATGTGGTGTTGATGTAACACCGCACCTGCAACGGGGACGACATGCCTTTGAACTGGTCACGCTGGTGTCGGCGTTTTCTGGATAGCCTGATCCTGCTACTGATCAGCTGGCTGTTGCTGGCTGCTGCCTACGTCAGCCTGGGCCGTCAATTTGTACCGGCGCTTGCCGATTACCAATCCGAGCTGGTGGCCTGGGTGGAGCGTGAAACCGGTCGTGCCATTGATTTGCAGAGCCTCGAAGCGGAAATGCAGGGCTCGCAGCCGGTGTTTACCTTGAAGGGTCTGCGGGTCTACCAGGAAACCGATCGGGATGGGCCGGTACTGCTCAATTTGCAGCATGTCACTGCCCGTCTGGACGTATTTTCCAGCCTCTGGCAACGCAAGCCGGTGATGGATGCGGTGCAGCTGGAAGGACTGGCGCTGGTCTTCAGTGAGAACGCTGATGGGCAATGGCGGCTCAGCGGACTGGGCGACAGTGATCCGCAAACGGATGGTCTGGATCGGGCTTTGGAGCGACTCTTTGACCAGCGCCGTATTACCCTGCTGGACACTCATATACGCATCAGCCCCTGGTCTCAACCGGACTGGGTCTTTTCCGACGGCGACCTGACCCTGCTGACTCACGGGCATCATCATCGGCTGGATGCCCGTATGCGCTTGCCGGATCAGCAAGTAGTCAGCTTGCAACTCAACGGCAGTATGCCTGACCGCGATTGGCGTCGCGCCGACGTACAGCTTTTCGCTGATCTACCACCCAGTGACTGGTATCACTGGCTGCCGGCTGAATTGCTGGAACAGGCGCATATGGAGCGCGTAGTCGCGGGTGGACGATTCTGGGGACATTGGCGGGATCTCAGACTTGATCGTCTCAGCGGCCAGCTACAGATGCCGGTGATTGAGCTGAATCTGCCGCGTCCGGCACAGCCCATCGAGGATATCCAGCTGCAATTCAGCCTCCAGCTGACGGACGATGAACAGCGACTGGATATCGAACAGTTGAGCTTGCTGTTGGGGCAGCACCGTTGGCCCGAGACACGTATGCAACTGACCCGCCACCCGCATCGAGGTAACTGGCAGGCGCGGATTGACCGCATTCCGCTGGATCTGCTGGGGCAATGGTTGCCCGCTGCGCTGACCCATGAACGGGCCGCTGACATTCTCACGACCCTGGCTCCGGAAGGCGAGTTGCATGATGTGCTGGCCAGTGGCGCGGGTCTGGACGACTTCGCTGACTGGTCGTTGCAAGCGGGGCTGCATCAGGTAGGTGTGCAAGCCCGTGATGGCGTCCCTGCGTTTGCTGGTATCAGTGGTGTCATTGCCGGCACACCGGCTGCTGGGCAGTTTTATGTCAACAGCGGCGACTGGAGCATGCACCTGCCGAACCTGTTTCCGGAGCGCTGGCATTATCAGAGTCTGGTTGCAGGGGGGAGTTGGGTCTGGGCGCAGCGGCAGCGGTTTGAGCTGAACCTGCCCGGTGCACAGGTACAGGGCGCTGAAGGAACCGCTACTGCCTATCTGCATCTGGATCTGCCGCTGCAGGGTGACACGCCGACCATGGATCTGCGGGTGGCGCTGGAAAATAGCCGCGCCGAGTACCATCCGCGTTATCTGCCTACCGGTTCACCGGCTCTGCAGCCTGCGCTGGCTGAATGGCTGCAAGCGTCCGACGTGAGCGGAGTCGCTCCGTTGGTGATCTTTGCCTATGAAGGATCACTGCGCAAGAGCGCCACCAGCGATGAGCGGGTAATCAGTCTGTATGCCAGATTGCAGCAGGGACGACTGAACTTCCAGCCGGGCTGGCCGGCGCTGGAGCAGGTAGACGCTACCCTGCACCTGCGCAACACCGACATGGATATCACCCAGGCCCGGGGGCAATTGTTACAGACCCGTCTGGACAATATCCATGTGGCGCTGGGGCGCAACGCGGATCAGGCACTGGAACTGTCGATCGACGGTCAGCTTGACGGGCCGCTCGCCGATGGTTTGCACATCATGCAGCAGACACCGCTGGCGAAGTTGACCGGCGATCCGCTGAATGGTTGGCGCGGCGAAGGCACGCTGCAGGGCGAGATACAATTGGGCATACCGCTGGGTGGCGATAATGAGCCAGCGGTGCAGCTGCAACTGCTGGCCCGGGCCTCGCAATTGACCATACCGGTTCTACAGGCACCGCTGCGGGATCTGGCGGCGGACTTCGTATACGAACACGGCAAGGGCCTGACCAGCGACGCCATCAAGCTGCGCTTTCTCGGGCAGGCGGTGAATGCAAGACTGGCGGTCAACGGTGGCACTCATCAGTTGCGTATGAACGGCACTCATGGTGTCGATGATCTATTGGCTTGGCCGCTGTTGTCCGCCGTGCCGAAAAAGTTGGCCCAGGGCCGCACAGCCTGGAAGGCTGAACTATTGCTGGGCAATAACCTGCGCCGCCTGCAGGTGGAGAGCGACCTGTATGGCGTGCAATTGGATCTGCCGGACGAACTGCTCAAGGCCAGTGACAGTCGCCTGCCCAGTCGGTTGCAGCTGGATATGGGTGAGCCATCGCGCTGGCAGTTTCAGCTGGGCGATGATGTGCATGGGCTGCTACTCGAGCGCGACGGAGCGTTATCCGGAGACATCCGCTACCGGCAGGGTATCGCTCAGAAACCGGTGACTCCGGGCATTTCTGTTCAGGCGCGTTTCGACAGTATCGAGCTGGAGCAATGGCACGCCTGGTGGGACAGGGTGATGGTTGGAGTTCCACTGGATGATGTTGCCGGCAGCGCGACCGCCACCAGAAAGGTATTCAATGATGTGCATGTTCAGACCGGCCTTCTCAGTGGCTTCGGACTGGATTTGTCCGACATGAAGGTGCTTGCCAGACCCTACGCGGAGGGATGGGAGCTGAACAGCCACCATCCCCGATTGGCCGGTCGGTTGCGACTGCCGACCGACAATGGGCAGCCGATTGATCTCAACCTGCAGCGCCTTGGCTTTCCCCGTAACGCCGAGCAGCCGGTCGATAGTCAGGGCCTGATCGAGCCGCTGTTGCCGGAAGATCCGCTGCTGAATGTCAAGCCGGCTAACGTACCGGCCATGCGTGTGCAGATTGATCAATTGTATTGGGGCGACGAGCTGGTGGGATCCACCGCTTTCAATTTGCAGCCCGGCGCTGGCGGACTGGACATCAAGGCCATTGACCTGAGTCTGCGAGGTGGTCTGCAGGTGCAGGGAAGCATGCGCTGGGATGCAGAGCGGAGCCGCTTTGACGGCGCCCTGGCGGCTGAAGATATTGGTCGTGTGCTCGAGGCCTGGCAATACGCACCATCGCTCAGCAGCAAACAATTCAATGCGCAGGTGGGGCTGGACTGGCCCGGTTCACCTGCCTGGTTCGCACTCAAGCGGGCGTCTGGCTCATTAGCCGTGCAGGCCAGCGATGGCACCTTGCACAGTGGTGAATCCTCGGCCGATGCGCTGCGGGTGTTTGGCCTGCTGAACTTCAACGCCTTGACCCGGCGCCTACGGTTGGATTTCTCCGATCTGTTCGGCAAGGGTGTAGCCTATGATACGTTCAACGGTGAGGTGGTCATGACCAATGGCCTGATGCAAACCGTGTTGCCTCTGGTAATGGATGGCCCGAGCGCCAAGTTGCAGCTGGATGGCACGCTGGATCTTTCCGCTGATCGAGTGGACATGGGCCTGCTGGTCACCCTGCCAGTGACCAACAATCTGCCGTTGGCAGCGATCATTGCTGGCGCGCCTCAGATCGGCGGGGTGCTGTTTTTGGTCGATCGGATTCTGGGTGATCGGGTAGCCCGTTTCGCTTCAGTTCGTTACCGCGTCAGCGGCAACTGGAAACAACCCACCGTAGAGTTTGATCGGGCATTCGACGACAAAGCCGCATTGGAGGACTGATATGTCTCGTGTTGCCGCCATACAAATGATCAGCGGCGCTGACGTCCAGGCCAATCTGGATCGGGCTGCCCGGCTGATTGCTGAAGCGGCCGAGCAGGGCGCACAGCTGGTACTGCTGCCGGAGTGTTTTGCTGCCTTCGGCAACGCATCGCTGCGTGAGATTGCCGCCGCCGAATACGATCGCAGCGGGCCGATCCGCCAATTCCTCAGCCAGCAGGCCCGCGAGCACGGCGTCTGGCTGGTCGGCGGCAGCATACCACTGCCCGCCGAGGCGGGCGGTAAAGCCATGGCCTGCTGTCTGGTGGTGGATGACCGGGGCCATGAAGTGGCACGCTATGACAAACTGCACCTGTTCGATGTGGAGGTGGCAGACCAGCAACGCAGTTATCGAGAATCCCGGGATTATGGCTACGGTAACCGCTACGTCTGCATCGACACGCCGGTAGGTCGGTTAGGGCTGAGCATCTGTTACGATGTGCGCTTTGCCGAGTTATATCAGGCTCTGCGTAATGCTGGCGCCGAACTGATCGTGGTGCCCTCGGCCTTTACTGCGGTAACCGGCGCGGCCCACTGGGAAGTGCTTCTGCGTGCCCGAGCGATCGAGAACCAGTGCTATGTGCTGGCCGCCAACCAGGGCGGAATCCATGCCAATGGTCGAGCGACATTCGGCCATAGTTGCCTGATCGACCCCTGGGGTGAGGTCAAGGCCAATCTGGCTCAGGGTGAGGGCGTTATCTGTGGAACCATTGATTTACAGCACCTGAATACCATTCGTGGACGCATGCCTGTGTCCGCGCATCGCCGTTTTGTGCCGGTCGAGTCTATTCTCCCGGCGAAGGAGTAATGACTATATGAGTAACCTGTTATCCCTGGCGGAAAGTCGTCTTCTGCAACCAGCGGATCTGACTCCGGACAGCATCGCCAGCGTGCTGACGCAGCTGGTGTCTGCACCTGGTGTGGACGCGGCGGATCTGTATTTTCAGCATCAGATCAGCGAGTCCTGGGCGCTGGAAGACGGCATTGTCAAGGATGGCAGCTTTAACGTGGATCAGGGCGTAGGTGTGCGCGCCCAGTCCGGCGAGAAGACCGGTTTTGCCTACAGTAACGACCTGCACCTGCCAGCCCTGGCGCAGGCTGCGGGGGCTGCACGCTCCATCGCACGCAGTGGCCAGCAGGGTAGCGTACAAGCCTGGCAGCGTAATGCGGCGGCTCCGCTGTATTCCGCAGACAATCCTCTGGACAGTCTGAAGCAGGCCGACAAGGTAGCTTTTCTGCAGCGACTCGACGCCTATACCCGCAGTCTTGATCCGCGTATCACCCAGGTCTCGGTCAGCCTCGGCGGCGTACACGACACCGTATTGGTCGCTGCCAGTGACGGCACCTGGGCGGGGGATGTTCGCCCGCTTGTGCGGCTGAATATCAGCGTCATCATCGAGCATAATGGCCGTCGCGAGCGGGGCAGCTTCGGTGGTGGTGGACGCACCGACTATCATTTCTTCGAGGCCGAAGAGCGTGGCATGGCTTACGCCCGGGAAGCCGTGCGACAGGCCATCGTCAACCTTGATGCGATTGCCGCTCCGGCGGGCAGTATGCCCGTGGTGATGGGGCCAGGTTGGTCAGGGGTGCTGTTGCATGAGGCGGTAGGCCATGGTCTGGAAGGCGATTTCAACCGCAAGGGCAGCTCGGCCTACAGCGGCAGAGTCGGTGAAAAGGTGGCCTCCAGTCTGTGCACTATCGTCGACGACGGCACCCTGCAGGGGCGCCGTGGTTCGTTGAGCGTGGATGATGAAGGCACCGATACCCACTGCACCATGCTGATCGAAAATGGCATCCTCAAGGGCTACATTCAGGATAAATTGAATGCGCGTTTGATGGGCGTCGCACCCACCGGCAATGGTCGCCGGGAATCCTACGCGCATTTGCCGATGCCCCGCATGACCAATACCTACATGCTGGCCGGTGACAGTGATCCGGAAGAGATCATCCAGTCAGTGAAGAAAGGTATCTACTGCGCCAACCTCGGTGGCGGTCAGGTGGATATCACCAGCGGCAAGTTCGTGTTCTCTACCAGCGAAGCCTACCTGATTGAGGACGGTAAAATTACCGCTCCGGTCAAAGGTGCCACGTTGATCGGCAACGGCCCGGAAGTGATGAATCGTGTGTCCATGGTCGGTAACGACCTGCAACTGGACAGCGGTGTGGGTACCTGCGGTAAGGATGGGCAGTCAGTACCGGTGGGCGTGGGCCAGCCAACACTGAAGATTGATCAGATCACCGTAGGTGGCACCGGCGCCTGAGATGCGCCTGGTCAGTACAGCCCTGTCGCACTGAGCCTTGCACAATCTTCCCCGCACGGATGCCTGCAATCGCAGGAGCCGCTGCCTGGATGGTGCAAGGTGCCGCCTGCGAGCAGCCCCAGTCCGGCACGCCGTGAACACATCCCTGCGGGCTCGCTTACGCCATTCATGGCATCAAACGGTCGGGCCGGGGCCGCTCGCAGGCATGCCGGAAGGATCGGTGATGCTGCTGGTATCAACCCGTTCAAATTCCTTCGAAACGCCCTGCCACTCGATTTTTTCTTACACCATCTGCTGCAAATACCTTCCCGCTCATGGCGATATAGACGCCCGGCTGACAGGTATTCAGTGCACCGATGGCCAATCCCAGGTTGAACAACGCATCCGAGTCACGAAAGCGCGCCGGCTGCATGGCACCGGTCAGTACAATTACCTTGTTATCGATATCGGCCAGCGCGGCGGCGGTAACTGTCATGGTGTCGGTGCCGTGGGTAATGAGGATATATTCGTAGGGGCAGGCGGCGACCTTGGCGCGGATCAGTTCGCGATCGGCATCATTCAATTCCAGGCTATCCTTCTTTACCAGCGACTCGATGGCATAATTGAAGCCGACCCGCGCCTCCTTCAGCAGCTCATCTACCATGGGTTCACCGATCTGGTATTCGCTGAGCGCGTCAAAATAGACCTTGTCGATGGTGCCGCCGGTGCTGAATATCTGTACGAACATGTCTGCCTCCCAGGATGAATGTCTCCAGTATGCCTTCTGACCCCGCCGAACACAGCCCCGTCACTGCCGCACCGGCGAAAAGCTGGTGGGTGTATATGGTGCGTACTGAAAACGGCCATTTATATACCGGGATCAGTACCGACCCCGAGCGGCGATTCCAGCAGCATCTCAGCGGCAAACGCGGTGCTCGCTTCTTCAATCGCAGCCCCGCTCAGGCGTTGGTCTGGCAGCATGCTTGTGTTGACCATTCTGACGCGCTGCGCCGAGAAATCGCTCTGAAAAAGCTGGCGAAGAAAGACAAGGAAGCCTTGATTACAGGCGATTATGAGCTGCCGGAAATGACCCGTAATCATTGATCTGTTGTGCGTCTGACGGGCAGCAGAATCAGCAACCAACAGCTAAGCTGAAAGCTCTTTGTACTGAACTGAGGTTGTCATGAACGAATTGATTCTGCATCACTACCCGCAATCACCCTTCGCTGAAAAGGTTCGGCTGATGTTAGGGGTCAAGGGCTTGTCCTGGCATTCGGTATTGATTCCCCCGGTGATGCCCAAGCCTGACCTGACAGCACTGACCGGAGGCTATCGACGTACGCCGGTTTTGCAGATAGGTGCGGATATCTATTGTGATACGGCATTGATTGCCCATCGTCTGGAGCGGGAAAAGGCTACGCCGGCGCTGTTTCCGGAGGGGCAGGAAGCGGTGGCGGCGGCATTGGCGCAGTTTGGCGATCAGATATTGTTCCAACATGCCGTTGCTATCAATTTCCAGCCCCATGCGCTGGAAGCGCGTTTCGCCGGGATGCCTGAAGAGGTGGTCAAGGGTTTTCTGAAAGATCGTCAGGCGTTGTTTTCCAGCGGCTCGGCCAGCCGTACGGATGCGGATGTGGCGCTGGCGCAGTGGCCCGTTTTGATGAGTCGGCTGGAGACCCAGCTTGATCGCAATGGCGAATATCTGCTGGGCGACGAACCCAGCATCGCCGATCTGGCCTGGTATCCCCCGCTGTGGTTTGTGGCGTCCAATTCGGCGGTATCTGTGCTGTTGGATGATTATCCGGCGATTCGCGCCTGGATGGCGCGAATCAACGACTTCGGCGCGGGGGCACCGGTGCGGATGGCGCCGGCTGAAGCTATCCGTATCGCTAACGAGGCAGCCCCGGAATCATTGCCTGAGCAGGGATTTGTCAGTACCCGCGGCTTGAAGCTGGGTGATGCGGTGACGGTGCAGGCGGTGGATTATGGTAGTGACCCGGTTGCCGGAAGTCTGGTTCACGAAGAGATGGATGAGATCGTCATTGCCCGGGAAGACCCTCGCGCAGGAAGGGTGCACGTGCACTTCCCGCGGGTAGGTTATCGGGTTGAGGTGGACTCGGTTATGTGAGCGCTAGTCCACCGGGCGATAGGCGTGCCGTTCCGGCTCGCCGCCATGGTGGACTTTCTCGCAGGCTTGAATCAGATAGGCCGTCTTGACCAATGCCAGGTGCGACAATGCCTGTGGAAAGTTACCCAGCAGACCGAACTGGGGATGGTATTGCTCGGCCAACAGTCCAACATCGTTGCGCAGCGCCAGTAAGCGGGCAAACAGCACCTCGGCTTGTTCCTGGCGCTGACTCATGATCAGGTTATCCACCATCCAGAACGAGCAGGCGATAAAGGAGCCTTCCCAGCCTGCTTCGCTGTCATGTGGACGAAAGCGATACACCAGCCCTTCACGTTGCAGATCCTGTTCGATCCAATCGATGGTGGCCTGCACGCGGGGATCGTCCACTGGCAAAAAGCCGAGCAGTGGGATCATCAGTACGCTGGCATCGGGCTCTGCATCCTCGTAGCTTTGCTTGAATGCACCCCGTTGCGGATCCACGCCCAGCTCGCAGACCTGTGCATGAATCTCATCGCGTACCTGACGCCAGCGTTCCAATGGCGCGTGCAGATTGAACTCCTCGGCATCACGGATCGATCGGTCAAACGCCACCCAGGCGTATACCTTGGAGTGAATATAATTGCGTCGTCGATCACGCAGCTCCCAGATGCCTTCATCCGGATCGCGCCAACACTCCATGATCCTGTCGAGGATGCGGCATTGGCGGTACCAGGTCTGTTGGCAGAGCGTCATGCCACTGCGTCGGCCAATATGTAACAGGTCAATCAGCTGACCATAGACATCCAACTGATGCTGATCGCGCGCGGCATTGCCGATGCGTACCGGGCGGGAATTGAGGTGTCCCGGCAGCCAATCCAGTTCGCTTTCTTCCGGCGATTCTTCTCCATCGATGTCGTAGAGCACACGCAGCTCGTCATTTCTGTTCAGCAGCCGTAACAGCCAGTCACGCCAGGCATGGGCTTCATCCAGGTAATTGGAGTCGATCAGGATGTCCAATGCCCAGACGGCGTCCCGCACCCAGCAGAAGCGATAGTCCCAATTGGCGCTGGCACCCGGTGCTTCAGGCAGGGACGTAGTCGGGGCGGCGACCATGCTGCCGGTTGGCAGATAGGTCAAAGCCTTGAGCGTGATCAGCGAGCGGATGACCGCATCCCGCCAACGACCCTGGTAGGTGGACTGGCTGACCCATCGACGCCACCAGCGCCGGCAGTCATCCAGCAATTGTCGGGAATGGTTCATGGGCGCCGCGGCTTCGTCAGCCTGCAGGTGCTGCAGAACGAAGCTGACAGACTGTCCCGCACTCAGCTCGAAGTTCGCCGTGATCTGCTCAGCATCAACCTGCAGCGGCAGGTCGCTGAACAGCACCAACCGTTGGCCGTCTTCATCCCACAGGCTGCAGCTATCAGCATCCTGTTCGCATTGCGGGGCGCGGGCGCCGTAACCAAAGCGTGGAGCGAGTTGCATGCGCATGGTCTGGCGTCCTTCCAGGCATTCAACGCAGCGCACAATGAGGGATGCATCGCCTACCGGCATATAGTCGGTCAGCCGCACCCGGGCACCGTTGCCAGTGAACTCGGTGCACAGCACCAGGGTGTCCTGTTCGTAATAGCGTTGTGTTGTCTCGGGCTGTTGGTCGGGGGCGATCTGCCAGAAGCCATGTTCATCCGATCCCAATAATTTACTGAAGCAGGCTTGGGCATCGAAGCGTGGCGGACAGAACCAATCGATACTGCCGTTACGCCCTACCAGCGCCGCGCAGCGCAGGTTGCCGAGCAGGGCATAATCCTTGATGGGTTGACTCATGTATGTCTCCTGACCGGAATGGATCAACGCTTCTTCAGTAACAATAACAGCGCGGCGGGTAATAACACCGCAGTGGCGATCGCCTTGCGGTGCATGGTTGCCCACAATTGCCAGCTGTGTGAGCGGGCCTGACTATCGAAGCGGCCATGGCTACCCATGTCCCTGTCCACAGGCTGAAAAAGATTATCCGGACGGCTTTCTGGTATCGGTTGGTCGTCCTGCTGACCGTCATAGCCCTCGGACTCCAACTTGCGATCAGCGACGACAGGTGCAAGTTTGTTGCCCCAGATGGTTTTCACCGCCGGAAAGCCCACGCATACTTCCCGCCGCCGCTGACCAGCAGCCCAGACGATGGCGCGGGCCGCTACTTCCGGTTGAAAGATCGGTGGTAGCGGCTGGGGCTTCTTTTTCAGCGTGGTGCGGGCCCACTCAAACTGAGGGGTATTGAAGGCGGCAAGGTGAACGTTGGTGACATGGATTGCGCTGTTATCGTGATGCAGCTCCACGCGTAGCGAATCGGTAAAGCCGCGGCAGGCAAACTTTGCCGCGCAATAGGCCGATTGCAGGGGAATGGCGCGGTAGGCCAGTGCCGATCCTACCTGAATAATCGCCCCCCGATTGCGTTGACGCATATAGTGCAGAGCAGAGCAGGTGCCATGTACGGTGCCCAGGTAGGTTACCTCGGTTACCCGGCGATACTCATCGGCGGTCATTTCTGCAACTGGGGCCAATATTGTCACCATGGCGTTGTTGACCCAGATGTCGATGGGGCCCAGTTCGGCTTCAATGCGTGCGGCAGCATTCTCCACGGCCCGGGCGTCGGCCACATCCAATGTGCATAGCCACGCCTTGCCGCCAGCCGCTTCGACCTCGGCTCGGGCGCCTTCCAGCCCCGCTTTACCCCGAGCCAGAAGTGCTACCGTGGCGCCATGACGGGCAAACTCTACGGCGGTAGCGCGGCCAACGCCGGCGGACGCGCCGCTGATGACAACAATTTTATGGGACAGGGAATGAGAGGCCATGGGCAGCTCCAGGGTTGTTCAAATTGCCTATAGCAAATGACCATCCCGGTGGTCGCGTTGTTCAGGGAAAACATCCGGAACGAATCCCACAAAATGTATCCGTGAATACTCCTCTCTGGTTATAAAAAGTGATAGATTCCACGCTCGTTAACTATATAAAAGGAGCGTTGGTATGAAGGATCTGTTGTTTTTCGAGAGCATGGTAACCCCCAAAATTCTTGTGGTGCTGTACTGGCTGTCGCTGATTGCCGTGATCGTCAGTGGCCTGGTCACCATGTTCACTGTCAGCTTCTGGATCGGACTGGGTACGCTGGTAGGTGGGGTTATCGGTGTGCGCGTATGGTGTGAACTGATCGTTGTTGCGTTCAAGATTCATGAGAATCTCAAGCGTATCGCTGATCGTCAGCAGTGATCGGTAAGTGAAGGAGCTTCGCTCCTTCACTCCAGTGGTTATTTCTTCTTGTTGCGCAGTTGTTGAATCAAGCCCTTCGGCGGATGTCTGATCAGCAAGGCGTCTTCGATTTCATCATATTCCACGCGCTCGCCCAGCAGATGTGCCTCAAAACTGATGGATAGCCCATCGGCTTTACCGTAAAACCGCATGAAATTGTTCATTGTGCGCTTGTCCGGCGGGATTTCCGCTGCCAGACCGTAATCTTTGTTGCGGATAAAATCATAGAATGCCCGCGGGTGCTCTTCATCGATGACGCCGGATAATTCTTCCAGCGCTACCTGCTCGCCCTGACGCGCCTGACCGCTGACGTAGCCGCTCATGGCCTTGGTCTTGCTCTTGAGCTCATCCACCGGCATATCAGCTTCACCCACATAATCCTGGAATGCCTGTAACAGTGTGGTGGTTTCCTCCTGTGCGTCGGCACCTTCGATACAGCCGATAAAGTCCCGGAAGTAGTCCGACACCCGCTTGCCACTGCGCCCACGGATAAAGGAAATGTACTGCTTCGAGCTGCTGTTCTGCTTCCACTCGGTCAGATTGATGCGTGCCGCCATATTCAAGGCCGACAGATCCAGGTGCCGCGCCGCTGCGACTTCCAGCGTGTCGGTCACGGTAACGCCTTCAGTATGGTGCAGTAGCGCAATGATCAGGAAAGCGGTCATGCCCTGGCGGTAACGGATAAACAGCACGTGGCCGCCCAGGGCCAGATTGGAGCCTTCCATCAGGGTTTTCAGCTGCTCGGTTGAGCGCTTGGAAAACGTTACGAAATCCAGTTCGGCATCGATCAGTTGTTGCAGCCAGCCACTGAAGGGGTAGGCACCGCTTTCATCGTGGAAATAACCCCAGGCCTTGTTCGGCTTGCTGTTATAGGTCTCGATCAGGCCGGCGAGCAGTTGCTCCAGCGCCTCATTATTGGCCAGTTCGTCCTCGCGCAGGGTCAGACTGGCGGGCTGGCCATCCGGCTTCTTGTGAATCTGGTGAACAATACTGTTGTCGATGGGCATGGATAATCCGCAAGGGTAGAGCTTGATGAAAAGGAACGTCGGCAATGCCGAAAGCTGGCAGAACGTTACTCCAGATCACCAGCGGCCGCAAATGGGCGGCGCTGGTTACAACGGGAACAGAAGTGGCACCAGCAGCACACTGATCAACATCACCAACAGGGTAAATGGCACGCCGATCTTCATGAAATCACTGAAGCGATAGCCGCCCGGGTCCAGTACCAGAGTATTCACCGGTGAGGATACCGGTGTCATGAACGCCGCCGATGCCGCCAGCGCCACCGTCATCACGAAGGGATAGGGCGACACGCCCATGGCCTGGGCGGTGGCAATAGCCACCGGCGCCATGAGCACTGCGGTAGCCGTATTGGAAATGAACAGGCCGATCCCCGCTGTGGCAACAAACAGCGTGGCCAGCAGCAGGCGCGGGCCGGCGTCGCCAAAGACATTCAGCAACCCACCCACGGCCAGATCAATACCGCCGGTCTTCTGCAGCGCCAGTGCAAAGGGCAGCATGCCGATGATCAGTATCAGGCTGGGCCAGTGGATCGATTTATAGGCCGAGTCCATGGTGATGCACTTGAAGGCGCCCATGAGCAGACAACCGATCAGCGCGGCCATCAGATTGGAGACGAGCCCGGATACCATCAGGGCAATCATCACGCCCAGGCTGAGCAGCGCATAGGGTGCCTTGCGCGCAGCGGGTACCACTTCCTTGATTTCCGTCGGCAGGCTGAGCAGCACGAAATCCTTGGTCAACAGGTGCAGACGGTCGATGTCCTTCCAGCTGCCGGCGACCAGCAGCGTGTCACCCGCCTTGAGCTTTTCATCCACCAGCAGGCCCGGCAGGGCCTTGCCGTTGCGCCGCAAGCCGACCACATTGAGGCGGTGGCGGCTGCGGAACGCCAGTTCCTGAATGGTCTTGCCCGGCAGACGCGACTCCGGCGGCAGCGCCACCTCGGCCAGGCCCAGCTGGTGCGAATGTTCACTGTAGTAGGAGCTTGCCAGCGTTACCGGAGTAACGCCGATTTCCTGATAGGCGCCGAGCAGAGCGATGGCCGGGCTGGCCAGGTCCACCAGCAGGATATCCCCGGGCTGCGGTACCGTATTGCCGGTCGCAACCTGCAGCAGGTTGCGAAAGCGCCGCTGGCGCTCAAGGGCAATGACATTGATGCCGTATTCGCTGCGCAACTCCAGCTCATTCAGCGGGCGGCCGACCAGGGGCGAGCCGGCTTCAACCTGCAGCCGTCTTTCCCGCTCGGTGAGCTGATACAGCGCCGCCAGATCCTGCATGGTCTGGCGTTCGGGCTGATCATCGCCGGCCCCGCCGCTGCCCAGCCAGCGGCGGGCAATCAGCATGTAACCGATACCGCTGAACAGCACCACCAGACCGATGGGGGTAAAACTGAAAAACGAAAAACTGTCCAGACCGTTGCGCACCAGTTCACTGTTGACCACCAGGTTGGGCGGGGTCGCCACCAGCGTCAGCATGCCGCTGATCAGCCCGGCAAAACTCAGCGGCATCATCAGCCGCGAAGGGGGAATGCCCATGCGCATACTGACACTCATCACCACCGGAATGAAAATCGCCACAACCCCGGTGGAACTCATCACCGAGCCGAGCATCGCCACCGTCAGCATCAGCAAGACGATCAGGCGCGTCTCACTGCTGCCGGCCTGATGCGCCATCCAGTCGCCCAGCTTGTAGGCAATCCCGGTCCGTACCAAGCCATCGCCGATGACGAACAGCGCGGCAATCAGCAGCACGCTGGGGTCACTGAAACCGGCCACGGCCTCCTGCACGGTGAGCACGCCGCTCAATGGCAGGGCGACGATGACCAGCAGCGCGACCACGTCCATGCGCGGCTTGTTTCGGATAAAGAGCACCATGCTGGCCAGCAGCAGGGCGAGGGTAATCGTCAACTGGGTATTCATGGGGGCAGTCGTCAGATCCTTGCTATTAAGCAGAAACGCCAGTGCGGCGAGGGTGAGAGTGTTTATTCGGGTATTTGATATGCTGCTACTCTATATCAAGTCACAGCGGTTGGCGTCTGCACGCCGACTGATTTCAACCGTTCCGCATTTCGATCAAGTGCGCTTTGGTACGGCAATGCTGCAGGGTTGATACTGTTGCCACAACGGGCACGCTGTCCTGGCGTTACTCCGCCCATTCCGGGTCACCGGTAAACACCACTGTCAGCCAGCGATCCGGGCCCTTGTCACCGATCAGTTCGCCCACCTCCTCGCGCAGCGCATCCCATTCGGCAATGGTGCGGGCAGGCGCGTCTGGCGGGACTATGAAGTAGATCTCTATCTCTCTGCAGCGACCCATACGGGCAACGTAGGCGCGATATGAAACCAGCCCGTGCTTTTCCTTGAATGCTTTGGCAACCGTATCCACATGCTCCTTGAGATCCGCCGGGGTGACCAGAAAGATATCCGCCAGTGCCTGGCGAATGGTGGATATGGGCAAGGGGATGATGAACATGCAGACAGCCGCCAGAATCACCGGGTCGATATAAGGCGAAATCCACTGCAGCCCGGTGCCCTGAACCAGATAGCCGACGACAAAGGCGATCAGCAGCGCGGCGGTAATGGCGCCGGCCATGAACCAGCCCTTGATATCCAGCGCAACAAAATCAGAATTGATCTTGCGGTTGGCCCGGCGTTCGGCATTGGCCATGAAAACACAGGCGATCAGGGTGACGGCGGTATAGAGAATGGCCCAGCCAAATTCCAGGTCGCGCCCACCTTCCAGCAGACTGCCGACCGCGTTGAACAGCGCATAGGTCGCAACACTGACCAGCAGGGTGCCGTTGAGGCACAGCACCATTGGCTCCAGGTGCCACAGGCCCATGGAGAAGCGTTCCTGCAATCTGCGCGAGACCGGCTTGATAGCTGCCGCAGCGGCAATCAGCCTGGCCACCACCAGTGACAGCAGACTCATGCAGGCATCCACCAGCGAGTAGACCCCGTCGAACACGATCGAGAAGGAGCCCGAGAGGATGCCGAAGGTGATACCGAACAGCGAGAAGAGCAATGTCGCGGCGACAGACGTACGTAATACCCCGGACTCATCCGACAGGTTGAACAGCCTTGTAACTCGATTCATCGTCAGTCAATCAGAGGCAGCGCACATGTAAAAGCGGAGCGCCGGGAGAGTAATGCGTCGCAGGGGTAGAGCGGTACTACCACCCTGGTTCTGAGATCTATCCAACTCTCTTGCCTTGTTGAGCAGATCTTCATTGATGCTGAGGGTGGCTGACCGTTTGGGCGCCCGGATATCGTAGGTAGCTTGCATATGCACATCCCTTTGAGAAGCATGCGCAGGCTAGCCCAGGCTGCATTCAAGCGCAAACTATATAGCCGGCTCAGGCCATCTGATCCCGGCTTTAAAGCAACACTGAATTGCCCGATGACATCCTCCGGGGGCGCTGGGCGCCCCCGGAGGATGCTTTTACATATAGATGAGGAAGTACACCGCCGCCCCGGCGCTGTAGCCGAGGAAGGCCAGCAGGCTGACGCGCTTGATGTACCAGAAGAAGCCGATTTTCTCCATGCCCATGGCGGCTACACCTGCTGCAGAACCAATGATCAGGGTGCTGCCTCCGGTACCGGCGCAGAACGCCAGCAGTTGCCAGAACCGGCCATCGGTAACGAACTGGTTCAGCCACTCGGACTCGGAGGCAGCGGCGGAAGAGAGCGTGCCGTCAGTCACCAGTGGATACATCTTCATCGCCCCGGCGACCAGTGGCACGTTATCCACCACGGCAGACAGCAGGCCGATGGCATAGTTGATGGCAAAAACGTTGCCCAGACCATCGCGCAGAGCCACCGCCACCTGGCTCAGATGACCAGCCGTTGCCAGACCGGAGACCGCCAGCAGGATACCGAGAAAGAACAGGATGCTCGGGGTATCAACCCGGTGCAGAACACCGATCACTGACAGCGGGTGTTTGAGTTCAGGTTTCTTGTCCTTGTGCATGATCTCGGTGGCGACCCACAGCACGCCCAGACCGAACAGAATGCCCATGTACGGGGGCAGCCCGGTCACGGTCTTGAACACCGGAACAAACAACAACGCACCGATACCCATCGCCAGTACCAGGTTGCGTTCGCGGCCGGTGGTCGGGTGACCGCTCTCGGCTACGTGAGCACGTACGCGGGGGCGCGGCGCGTCGCCTTTCAGGCGCAGACTGAGAATGATCAGCGGCACCAGCAGACATACGAGGCTGGGGAGGAACAGGTGGGTAACGACCTGCTGTGCGGTAATCTGTCCGCCGATCCAGAGCATGGTGGTGGTGACGTCGCCGATCGGAGACCAGGCACCGCCGGCGTTGGCGGCAATCACCACGATACCGACATACAGCCAGCGTTCGGGGCGACCCCTCACCAGTTTGCGCAGCAGCGAGACCATCACGATGGTGGTGGTCAGGTTATCCAGCGCCGCGGAGAGGAAGAAGGTCAGCAGACCTATGATCCACAGTAGCGACACGCGTTTGCGCGTGGTGATGCGATCAGTGATGGCCTTGAAGCCGCCGTGGGCGTCGATCAACTCGACGATGGTCATCGCCCCCAGCAGGAAGAACAGAATCTCGGATATTTCACCCAGATGATGGCGCAGTTCGCTGATTACGAAAGCGGATGCGCTTGTCTGGCCATCGCTGCCCAGCGCCGGCAGAATCTGGTCTGCCCCCAGAACCAGTACGGCCCAGACCAGCGCTGCCGTGAGGATCGCCGACGCCGCTTTATCGAGCTTCAAAGGATGCTCCAGCGTAATACATAAATAGCCAACTACAAAGATGACCGCCATCAACACATACATGGGTAGAACTCCATCTCGATTTTGAAATCAGTGTGCAGGCCTGGGCGCGGGCCTGCGGATCAGCGGCGATTGTCGCCAGTGATGGGAATGGGGCGTGCATATTGTCCGCGTTGCGCTGGCAGGCTGACTTGTCAGGGATCAATTTTGTCAGCTGACTCGCAACGATAGTCAGCGCCGGGCGGCCTGTGGTAACAAGCCGCCCTCTTGCTAGCTCAACAGCAGCGCATCATCCGCCAGCTTCTCGCCACGCACCTTCTCGAACATGTGCAGCAGGTCAGGTACGTCCAGGCCTTTGCGTTCATCTCCGGCTACGTCCAGTACTACCTGTCCCTGGTGCAGCATCACCGTGCGGTCACCCACGTCCAGCGCCTGGCGCATGCTGTGGGTGACCATCATGGTGGTGAGTTTTTTTTCCTCAACGATACGGGCGGTCAGTTGCAGAACAAAGTCAGCGGTGCGCGGGTCGAGCGCGGCAGTGTGCTCGTCCAGCAGCAGAATGCGTGACGGCTGGATGGCTGCCATCAGCAGGCTGACGGCCTGACGCTGGCCACCGGAGAGCAGGCCGATACGGTCGGTCAGGCGGTTTTCCAGTCCCAGCCCCAGGGTCGCCAGCCGCTCGCGGAACTCATCGCGCATCTCGCGCTGTACCGCCCGGCGCAGGCCGCGGCGTTGACCGCGCTGCTGGGCCAGGGCGAGGTTTTCCTCGATGGTCAGGTCTTCACAGGTGCCGGCCATGGGATCCTGGAATACCCGTGCCACGCGGTTGGCGCGGCTCCATACCGGCAACCGGGTCACGTCGTCGCCATCGATCAAGATCCGGCCGCTGTCTACCGGCAGGTCTCCGGATACCGCATTGAGGAAGGTCGACTTGCCCGCGCCGTTGGTACCGATCACGGTAACGAACTGGCCGGTGGGAATTTCCAGCGACAACCCCTGCAGCGCCTTGGTCTCGATCGGCGTGCCGTGGTTGAAGGTGATTTTCAGATTCTGGGCGCTGAGCATCAGGCGTGCCTCCTGCGGGTCAGACGTTGTTTGATCAGCGGGATGACCAGCGCGATAACCACCAGCACTGCGGTGATCAGGTTCAGATCCTGGGCCTGAAGACCGATGAAGTCACTGTTCAACGCCAGCGCGATAAAGAAGCGGTAGATCACCGCGCCGATTACCACAGCCAGGGTCAGGTAGAAGATGCGCCGTGCCGGCAGAATGCTCTCACCAATGATGACCGCTGCCAGACCGATAACGATGATGCCAATGCCCATGGAGATATCCGCGCCGCCCTGGGTCTGCACGAACATCGCGCCGGCCAGGCCGACCAGTGCGTTGGAAATGGCCATGCCGAGAATCACCATGGCACCGGTATTGACGCCCTGCGCCCGGCTCATGCGCGGATTGGAGCCGGTAGCGCGAATCGCCAGGCCCTGGCGGGTGGAGAAATAGGCATCCAGCAGGAACTTGGCTGCGAGCACCACCACCAGCAGGATCAGCGGCCGGGCGATGTAGTCAGGCAGCCATTCCGGCTGGAGGATGCTGAACACGGTCGGTTCCATGATCAGCGGAATATTCGGCCGGCCCATGATGCGCAGGTTGATCGAGTACAGCGCAATCATCATCAGGATACTGGCCAGCAGATCCATGATCTTCAGATGCACGTTGAGTACTGCGGTGATCATACCGGCCAGTGCTCCGGCCAGGGTCGCGATCAGTGTGGCGAGGAAGGGGTCCATGCCATTGGCAATCAGAACGGCGCAAACGGCGCCACCCAGAGGAAAACTGCCGTCCACGGTCAGGTCGGGAAAACGCAGCAGACGGAAGGAAATGAATACACCCAGTGCTACCAGACTGAAGATCAGGCCGAGTTCAAGAGCGCCAAACAGGGAAAACAATGACATGGGATGTTAAGCCTTTGGTGAACGGCTGCGCCGACGCGGGAGCGCCGGCGCAGGTCGGATCAGTCGATGATCTCGGCGGCCGAGTCCAGCAGCTCCTGGGACAGGGTGACACCCTGAGCCGCAGCAGCGGAGCGGTTGATATACAGGCTCAGTTCACCGGTTTTCTGCGGCGCAATGCTGCCGGGTGCTTCACCTTCGAGTACACGCACTGCGACCTTACCGGCCTGGACACCGTGCTGGTAGTAGTCGATACCCAGTGCCGCGATGGCACCGCGGGTAACACTGTCAGTGTCGGAGGCGACCAGCGGCGTCTTGGTCTCGATACCTACCTTGACCAGCGACTCATAGGCCGAGACCACGTTGTTGTCGGTACTGGTGTAAATCACGTCCACCTTGCCAACCAGGCTGCGGGCAGCCGAGCCAACGTCAACAGTACGCGGTGCAGCAGCTTCAACCAGAGTCATGCCCATGGTTGGCAGCAGCTCGCGCAGGCGCTCGACCACGACCATCGAGTTGGCTTCACCGGGGTTGTAGACCATGCCGACGCGGGTAGCGTTGGGTACTACACGCTTGACCAGTTCCATCTGGCGATCCAGTTCCAGCTCATCGGAAACGCCGGTCACGTTATTGCCGGAAGGCTCCCAGTCACGCACCAGCTGCGCGGCAACCGGATCAGTCACGGCAGCAAATACCACAGGTACGGATTTGGTGCTGGCAACCACGGCCTGGGCCGATGGGGTAGCGATGGCGACGATCACGTCAGGCTTGTCACCGACAAACTTGCGGGCGATCTGGCCGGCAGTGGCGGTGTTGCCCTGAGCGGTCTGGTATTGCCATTTCAGGTTATCGCCAGCGGTGTAACCGGCTTCTTCCAGTGCAGCGCGCACGCCGTCACGCACCGAGTCCAGCGCGGGATGCTCGACGATGGCGGTAGCGGCTACCGATTTGGTTTCGGCAGCAGCATTGGAAAACGGAATGGCCAGCGCCATCGCCAGCGCTCCCAGAGACAGCCATTTACTGACAGGTGACTTCATGTTGTTTCCTTTTGGGCAGGCAGAGGCCCTTTCTGGTTATTGTGTCCGTGTCTGCTACAAACTGGCGATATGCGCCCGTTGTTCGCTCAGCTGGGTCAGGGCTTTTTCGGCCTCTTCCAGCTTCGCACGCTCCTTCTCGATCACCGCAGCCGGAGCCTTGGCGACGAAACCTTCGTTACCCAGCTTGCCGCCAATGCGCTTGACCTCACCCTGCAAACGGGTGATTTCCTTGTCCAGACGCGTCAGTTCGGCGTCCTTGTCGATCAGGCCAGCCATGGGCACCAGTACTTCCAGCTCGCCGACCAGTGCGGTGGCGGCCAGCGGTGCTTCTTCAGCGTCAGACAGTACGCGGATGGACTCCAGTTTGGCCAGCTTCCTGAGGAAGGCTTCGTTCTCGCTCAGGCGGCGCTGATCGTCGCTGCCGACCTTGCGCAACAATACTTCCAGCGCCTTGCCGGGGGCGATGTTCATTTCGCCGCGGATATTGCGCACGCCCTCGATCAGGCCCTTGAGCCACTCAATATCACCTTCGGCGACGGTATCAATGCGGTCATCCGCCGCCACCGGCCAGGGCTGCAGCATGATGGTGGCACCGGTCTTGCCGGCCATGGGCGCGATGCGCTGCCAGATTTCTTCGGTAATAAAGGGCATGAACGGGTGCGCCAGACGCAGCGCGGTCTCCAGTACCCGTACCAGTGTGCGGCGGGTGCCGCGCTGGCGCTCGGCCGGGGCGTTCTCGTCCCACAGTACCGGCTTGGACAGTTCCAGATACCAGTCGCAGTACTGGTTCCAGATGAACTCGTACAGCGCGGTGGCGGCCAGATCAAAGCGGAACTGATCCAGCTGGCGGGTCACTTCCGCCTCGGTACGCTGCAGCTGGGAGATGATCCAGCGGTCGGCCAGGGTCAGCTCGACGGGTTCACCATTCACGCCAACATCCTTGTCCTCGCACTGCATCATCACATAGCGCGCGGCATTCCAGATCTTGTTGCAGAAGTTGCGGTAACCCTCAACCCGGCCCATATCGAACTTGATGTCCCGGCCGGTGGAGGCCAGTGACAGGTTGGTGAAGCGCAGCGCGTCAGTACCGTAGGCAGCGATACCTTCGGGGAACTCGGCGCGGGTCTGCTTCTCGATCTTTTCTGCCAGCTTGGGCTGCATCATGCCGCTGGTGCGCTTCTTCACCAGGGTTTCCAGATCGATGCCGTCGATGATATCCAGCGGGTCAAGCACGTTGCCCTTGGACTTGGACATCTTCTGGCCCTGACTGTCGCGCACCAGACCATGCACATACACCGTCTTGAACGGAATCTGCGCACTGCCATCGCCATGCTTCATCAGGTGCATGGTCAGCATGATCATGCGCGCCACCCAGAAGAAGAT